>MWDM01000181.1 GCA_002070565.1 Bacteroidetes bacterium ADurb.Bin139 | reverse complement strand
ACAAGGGATCCGCTGGCCACGGAAGAATCATCCCTGATCAGCGAGATATTTACCTTTACTATTGAAAACGGGCTGATCATTGAAGGGGAAAAGGATTTCCTGCTAGAACCTTATGATATTGTGGCCGTAAGGCGTTCTCCCGGGTACGAAGCACAACGCCGGGTAGCCATACTGGGCGAAGTAACATTTCCCGGGAATTACTCCCTGACAACTAAAGACGAAACATTATCCTCGTTCATCAAAAGGGCCGGGGGCCTCACCCCTACGGCTTTTACCAAAGGGGCAAAAATGACGCGTGTGCGCTCTGCAGACGAACGTGAACAGGCCGCTACTACCCTGGAACTATCCAGGTTGCATCACAGGGACTCCATACCTGTGGAAAGTTTGTCCCTGGGGGCAACATATACCGTAGGAATTGATTTAATAAGTGCCTTGCGTGAACCGGGAAGTGATGCCGACCTGGTACTAAGGGCCGGGGATGTGATTTCCATTCCAACCATGGACAACGTGGTCAAGATATCAGGTGCCGTGATGTATCCCAATGCCGTGACATATAAAAAAGGTATGTCCGTTGCCGATTACATTAAGAATGCAGGAGGGTATGCTTTCCGTGCCCGCCGTAACCGTGTCTTTGTGATCTATATGAACAATACCATTTCCAAAGGACGAAGCTCTAAAGTGGAACCGGGTTGTGAGATCATCGTACCTATGAAACCGGAACGGCAGGGCGCTGATTGGGGGGATGTGGTTGGTGTGACTACTTCCGTGTTGTCGGTCATTTCCCTGACAGTGGCTACCTTGTTGAATGTTTCGCGTATTAACCCCAGTAATTAAATCAGGCATGGAAGAAAACAAACAAAACCTACAACCTGTAGAAGAAGATACCATTGACCTGGTGGAGATCTTGCAAAAACTCTGGGCCAAACGCAAATTCATACTCATTGTAACCGGTGTAGCCATGGCCCTGGGATTGGTAGTGGCATTGCTCACCCCCAACCAATACACCGCCA
>MWDM01000180.1 GCA_002070565.1 Bacteroidetes bacterium ADurb.Bin139 | reverse complement strand
ACCTTTTGTCATCATGTTTTCCATTCCTTTTGCCGTTACCGGCGCTGCTTTGGCCTTGTGGATTACAGGTACCGATCTGAGTATGATTGCCGCACTGGGGCTGGTCTTGCTGGTAGGTATCGTGGTCAAAAACGGTATCGTACTGGTAGACTTTATCAACCTGATGCGCGACCGTGGACTGGAAGTGAACGAGGCTATTGCCGTCTCCGGCAAATCCAGGCTCAGACCGGTATTGATGACGGCTGCCACCACCATTCTGGGGATGTTTCCTATGGCTCTTGGAATAGGTGAAGGTTCCGAAATCTGGTCACCCATGGGAATCACCATCATCGGAGGTATGGTCGTTTCCACGGCTATAACCATGATCCTGATTCCGGTCATGTACGGTCTGGTGGCCCGTCACGGTGACCGCGACAAACAGGAAAAAGCCCGTAAACAATTTGTTTTTATGAATGATTAGGTATGAAAGCTGTATTTATAGTATACAACCAGGCCAACACCGAAAGGGTGGATTATATGCTTGATCGCCTGGGTATAAGAGGTTTCACCACCTGGGAACAGGTGAACGGCAGAGGTTCGGTGAGCGGGGAGCCCAGAATGGGCACCCACACCTGGCCCGAAATGAACTCGGCTACTCTGACCATAATCCGGGAAGAGCAGGTGGAAGAATTGCTGTCTTACATAAAAAAACTCGACAAACGCAACGAGGACATCGGTGTCCGGGCTTTTGTCTGGAATATTGAACAAACTGTCTAAAATCGGCAGATTCTAATAAAACTCTTATCTTTGGCCCGGATTCAAAAACAACGCTATGTTAGATTTTAGACGGGTCAACAAACCTGATTTCAGGTATTCCTTATTGTACCGCTACGTACAATTTGTTCACAATCACATCTATTACAGACGTTATCATGTTGTAAACAAGCACAATATCCCTCCCCGGGGCGAAGGCTTTATGGTAATATGCAACCACCAGAACGGCCTGAACGATGCGCTTGGAATTTTGTTTTCG
>MWDM01000179.1 GCA_002070565.1 Bacteroidetes bacterium ADurb.Bin139 | reverse complement strand
ACAAACGGGCTCCACAGGGGTTTGATGACCCAGGGCAGGTACAGCCAGCTTGTATACAAGGCGATGTCTGTATTGGACATGCCAAGCCGCTTGTACATGATCACGGCTATGGTCATTACTGCCACATAGGGCAGCCCCTGGGCAAAATACAAGGTGGGGATCCACGCCCAGGGATTCTTTTTACCAACTGAAGGTTGTTTCATCAATAGATTTTTTGTGCCCGGGAACCCGGGTAGTAATGTTGCAGAATCTGTTTATAGGAATAGCCGCGCGAAGCCATCACCGCGCCTCCGATCTGGCACAGCCCTACACCGTGTCCCCAGCCTGCCCCGTAGAGGACATACCCCCAGGAACGCTTTACAGGGATGAACGCCGAGGAATACAGGTGGGATTCTGAAAGGGCCTTGCGGATAAGCAGGTCCTTGCCAATGATGAGCGTCTTTTTCGTTCCCACAATCTTCAGGCGGCAGATGCGCCCCGAGGTTCCCCTTTCCAGGGGAATCAGCTCCTGAACAAGGCCAAAGTCAACGCCTATGCGCCTTTTGATTAAATCGGAAAGTTCTTCGAATGTGTAGGATACTTCCCAGCGGTAAAATCCTTTGGTTTCCTGGTCGTATGTATTCAGGACCTGGGAAAGAACCTCATTGTCTGTGGTATTGCAGAAAGCCGGCGGTGCGCTACGGATCCATATTTCGGCCTGTACGGGATCGGAAAGGTCCGGAAAGGGCACCTCGGGGGGAAGTGATTCCCCATCGTATTTTCCCTGCAGGTAAGGGTGTTCGGAAGGCTCCCAGGATGTGGAAAAACGTTCCATGATACCTCCGCAGCACTTGGAAAAGCGTGCATCACATATTTTTCCTTCATAGGTGAGCACCTCCCCTGCCGTCTGAATGACAGCTTCAGAGACATTTTCCATGGATTGCGAAGGACGGGTGATGCCCTGGTAACGCTGGCAATGGTCATCGGCACAGACATCAAAAAGGGTATGATCCTCCCTGTCCCACCATTTGATCCATTCCT
>MWDM01000178.1 GCA_002070565.1 Bacteroidetes bacterium ADurb.Bin139 | reverse complement strand
GATCTCTACCAGAACAGAAGAACGCAGCCTCTTGTCCCTGGTATCGGGGGATTGACAAACCCTGCACTGACAACCTATAAGGGGAACACCGGTAGAAGTTCCCGTGCCTAAAAAAGTGACCCTGAAAATCATAGAACTGCGGACTGCCGCTTTACTTTACAAATATAAGAAATATAAATATTCTTTTCCAGGTTGTGTCAAATGGAAGTGTTGTTGTATTTTAGCATCATTATGTAATATTTTGAATCATGGACAGGACCCGAATCCCCGCATCCTACAAATCTATCCTGGATATTTGGCAGACAGAGCAAGCCATTAAATTTATCAAGGAAACATTCCAGACCGAATTGGCCGGAGAATTGAAACTCAGAAGAATCACAGCTCCTTTGCTGGTAGAAAGCGATACCGGTCTGAACGACAACCTGAGCGGGATAGAATTGCCTGTGAGATTCCCTCTGAAAACACTGGAGGGCAGGCATGTGGAAATTGTGCAATCACTGGCCAAATGGAAACGATACGCCCTGTGGCGCCATCATATAGAACCGGGCATGGGGATCTATACAGACATGAACGCTATACGTCCAGACGAAATTACAGACAACCTCCACTCTGTATACGTAGACCAGTGGGACTGGGAAAAGGTGATCCTGCCCGGGGAACGAACCGAACAGGTGCTCCGTAAGTGTGTCAAATCTATCTACTATGCCATAAAACGTACCCAGTTCCTGCTTAGTGAGCATTATCCCATGTTGAAATCCACCCTTCCGCATGATATTTTTTTCATTTATGCCGATGAACTCCGCATAAAATATCCTGGTCTGAATCCCAGGGAAAGGGAGAATGCCATCGCCAGAGAATTCGGAGCCGTATTTATCCAGGGGATTGGCGGTCCGCTTGCGGATGGTACAGTACACGACAACCGTTCCCCCGACTACGATGACTGGAGTACTGAAACCAGATCAGGCTTCTTTGGCCTGAACGGGGATATCATTATCTACCATCCCGTGCTCCAGACTGCCGTAGAACTTTCCTCAATGGGAATACGGGTAAATCCCCAATCCCTGC
>MWDM01000177.1 GCA_002070565.1 Bacteroidetes bacterium ADurb.Bin139 | reverse complement strand
AGCCGAGCCGGTGGCTGTGCCGGGGCAGTCGCTACCCGACATGCTGAGTAGGGCATAGGTTCCCGCTTCCGTGGCACTAATCACATAGGGCCAGGGCCCGGTATAGCCTGTTACCCCGGGTTTGGGCAGCCCATCCACCGACCAACTGAAACTATAGGGAGGCAATCCGCCATAGGCCGTGATATACACCTCTGTCGGAGTACCTGTAGGCAGACAAATGTGACCCCCTCCCGACATCACGCCTATGGCGCATTCCCCCTGTGGGGCCACGATTGTAGTATCTAAGCTGCACTCCCCATCGGTAAACCAGGCTTCAATGGTGTGTACCTGTCCATCACAGGGGATGTTTTTGATGGAAAAATTACTCTGTCCTGCAAAGGGAGGAGAGATAATATCCATTAATCCCGAATTGACATCTTTTACTACCAAACTCCCTGATGACGGAGGATACATAAACCCCACCAAGCCATTGATGTTAAAAGTGTTGGTGCTTGTATTGCAGGGGGTAGTGTCGGCATAAATGAAGGTAATGATGCAGGGTTGGTTATATACCAGATCGCAATCCAATACCCCTGCACCCGGCTGTTTCATATTTGATTGATACATTTTAATTATATAACTTTGAAGGGGCGGGCCGCAAGCAGAATTTATATACATCAGGTAGTAGTACTTCCCAGAAATTACATTTATATTGATCATGGCACCAGGTGGAGAATAGACATTATTTATCATATCGCAGTGCAAAACATGGTCATTGTCTAAGGAGTCAGGGCATAAATCGCCCATAGATGTATAATGTCCATATACAATATTGGGGAAACCGGCATAAGGACAAGGGGGTAAGGGAGTATGCTCAATCTTTATCACCACGGGTCCACTGCTGAGGGCTTTAAAATAAAACCAATGAACCCCATTTAATACACCCACGAAACATAGATAACTTGGGCCAGGCTGAGCTGGAAAGCCCATAGTACTGGATGGCTGAATGATGGGTTCTCCACAGAAAGGCAATGCGGTTTCACAAAGATAATTCGGATACTGCCCGTAGGACAAAAACGGGGAAAAT
>MWDM01000176.1 GCA_002070565.1 Bacteroidetes bacterium ADurb.Bin139 | reverse complement strand
GGCAAGTTCTTCCAGATACCTTTTGTCCATCTGGTCAAAAGTTCCGGGTTTCTCTGAATCTATGTCCAGGACAGCAGTCAGCTCACCTTTTTTGTCAAACAGGGGTACAACAATCTCGGAACGGGAACGGGAACTGCAGGCAATATGTCCGGGAAATTTATCCACATCCGGCACGATGATCGTCTGTCTTTTTTCCCAGCATGTTCCGCAAACCCCGCGACCAAAGGCTATTCGGGTACAGGCCACAGGCCCCTGGAAAGGGCCCAATACCAATTCCCGCGATTTGTTGTTTACCCGGTAGAAACCAACCCACCAAAATTTGAGCGTCTCTTTTATCAGGGCACTCACATTCGCCATATTGGCCACCATGTCCGGTTCATCTTTGAGCAGAGAGGCCGCAGAGACAAGAACTTCTTCGTACATACGCTGCCTGGGTGATTTCTTTTCGTTGCTGTGGGCAATCAGTGTGTTGTAAATAGAATAGCAAACGTAAGCATCTGTAGCGGCATACAGTGCCTGTGCCCCGGACAGGGGGTAGGCTTCCCAATTGGTGATCTGCTGGGATTTACTGATCCTTTTCCCCAGAATGATAGCCGACATCTTTTTCACGCTTTTTTCTACTATTCCATATTCCTGAACCATATCCTGCAGGTCTATGAAACCTACCGGATCAAAGGGTGCATAGCGCTGAAGTCCGGCTATATCGTCCCTGACAGCAGCGCCTACCTTGAGTATGGCCGGATCACTCAGGATGGCCAGTATTTCCGAAGGAAGCCCCGTTTTTTTCAAATGGATCAGGTAAGAACACGTTCCGTCAGATAGCTGGAGCAGGGCGGGCATATACATCCTGCCGGATGAAAAACGGGGCTTTGTTTCCGTGTCAAAGCCCAGGACAGGCCTACGGGAAAGGTACCGGGCAGCCTGCGCAGCCTGGTTTCTGGTTGTCACCGTGATAATCTGTCCTTTAAGCTCCACCTGTGGAAGCGATTCCATAACATGGTTGTCAATTGTCGATGCAAACATGAAGCAATGGGTATTTTGTCAGATCCGGTTTTTCACTGGTGTAGATCCT
>MWDM01000175.1 GCA_002070565.1 Bacteroidetes bacterium ADurb.Bin139 | reverse complement strand
CCTGTTGACCCGCCGGGGCCTGCCCTGTCACGTGTACAGGATCAATGTAGGAAAGCTTTGCGCCCGTATCCAAAATAGCCTTTACCGGTATGTTCCGCAGCCGTAACGGGAAAATGGGGTAACCGTGACGCATTTCCAGAATGTTGCAGAGGGTTCCATCAGGGATATCCTCACCAATATCCAAACAGCTGTCCTGATAGCGAAGACGAAAGGTATGTTGGGACAGGATGTCGCACCCGATGAGGATATCGAGATTAAACCCCGCCACATCCGACATTGTTTGCGGCGTTACCCCCGTAATATTCCTTGGTGTATTGTGCTGTACTCCGAGAAACGTAAAGGGTTCCAGTGCCATACTGCCCGGTGACCCCGTATCGAGTACCGCCCGCCTGTCACCGATAGGGACCAGAATATGTCCCTGTTCCTTGATAATTGCGATTGTTTCCATGGGACCCCTTTCTGTTAAAGCCTTATTCACAGGTTCTATTTTGCCAAAGATAGAGGTACTGTGGGTACTTGCACAATTAAGGCCTGTATGGTCTACACCGGTTGGCCGGTCTCCGGAGTACCCGTGCTGCGTGTCCAGGGCACCTCAAGCCCGGACTATTTCCAAAACACCTCATGGCACCTCCCACGACCCGCGCATCCGAACAAAAGGGGACGCGCAGACAAGACATACTACGTTTCAGGAGGGGTAAAGGTTGACAGGACATTTTGTTTGGTTTGAAGGTTACCTGCACTTTTCAGGGCAGAGATGATACATCGAACGCGTCGGACGAAGTCAGACAGGGCCAGAGAGATCCTATGGCAGTTTTGTGACCGTGATGCGCAACTCCCTGTAATTCGTATCGCTGTAACTGTTTTGGATAGGGGTATTGCTCTTCCACACAACGTTTTTCTGTGGTGGCCTTAAAAAAAAGATTTTGTCCCGTCAACCTTTGCGCTTTGCGTTTCGTCTTGATTAGTGATGCGGGCAATTCCTTGGAACGGCTTCGCACAGAAAATTGTAAAAGTTGAATCTTTCCGTTATCAGCTATGCAGATGAACAGGAGGGAAGTGGCCCGTTAGTACTGTTCAGGCAA
>MWDM01000174.1 GCA_002070565.1 Bacteroidetes bacterium ADurb.Bin139 | reverse complement strand
AAGCTGGAATATTTCAGGGAGTTGTCACAGGAAAAGATTGTCATGCTGGAATACGGGGTGGAATCCTGCTATAACAGGACCCTGCAGCGCATCAACCGGTGCCACACCTGGGAACAGTCTGCTTTGGCCATCCGTGATACCGCTGCCCAGGGCCTTCACACCGGGGTTCATATGATCTTTGGATTGCCAGGTGAGAGTCGGGAAGAGATGCTTGCCCAGGCCGCCCTGCTGAATGAACTACCCGTTACCAGCCTCAAACTCCACCAGCTGCAAATTGTAAAAGGGACACCCATGGAAAAGGAATTTGCCCAAAACCCCGCTGATTTTGTCACTTTTACCCTTGATCAGTACCTGGATTTCATTATCGACTTCCTGGAACGGCTGCGACCAGACATTTTCATTGAAAGGGTGGCCGGAGAAGTACCTCCCCGCTTTGTACACTCCAATCCCTGGGGATTGATACGTAATGTGGAGATTCTGCGCCTGCTTGAAAAAAGGCTGGAAGAGCGCCAGACTTTCCAGGGTGCCCTTTATGTCAATCCCAAAGATAGTGCAACTGGCGGCAATCCTCAACAACCTGCAAGTGTGAACGAAACCGTTCCGTCATGAACCCCAGGCTTACCATACGGTCCAGCTGGGCCAGCAAGGGATCGTAAAAACCCCCTATGTTGAGTAACACTATGGGTTTGTCAATTTTCCCCAATTGTTTGAGTACCAGGGCCGAAAACAATTCATCCATGGTTCCGTAACTTCCTGGAAAAACCACTATGGCATCACAGTCTTCAATAAGCTTTTTCTTGCGTTCCTCCAGCGAAGACACCAGTATCAACCGGGTAAGGCGACTGTGGGCTATTCGTTTCTCTTCTATGAGCGAAGGCATTACCCCCTCCACGCTGCCACCCCTATCCAGCACGCTGTTGGCCAGGATGTCCATGATTCCGATATTTGTTCCCCCATAAACCAGTTCAACTCCTTTTTCAGCCAGCATGGATCCCAGGAGTTCCGCCTGCTGTATTATATGCGGGTCATTCCCCGCACGGGATCCGCAGAAAACACTAATCCTTTGCATAAATCTTATTGACTATGACGGCAATAGCCCCGTCACCGGTAACATTGCATGCCGTACCAAAACTATCCATGGCAATATACAG
>MWDM01000173.1 GCA_002070565.1 Bacteroidetes bacterium ADurb.Bin139 | reverse complement strand
ACGTGGGTGTGGGACAAGGCCATGAATTCACAAATCCCAAAGTAGGGAGAAAGTAGGGAGATGAGCCTGAAACCCTTTACCAGTATATGTTTCAGGGCTATAGATTCACAATTACGGCCCCTCTTATATCCAGACTGATGCAACAAGAAATAGCATATGCAAGATAGTAGCTATCTCTATGAAATATAGATATATCATATATATAATATATTTAATACTTTTATATTATATTATATTATATATTCCATTTGCATCCCCCCTGGGGGAGTTCTATGTAATAGAGGGCTGTGAATTGTGAATCTATAGGCTCCAAACCCTGATGCAGAGAAGGTTATAAGCCATTCTCCCTACTTTCTCCCTACCGGATTGATTTGTGAATTTATACAAAAGGGAGGGGTTTTCCCCTCCCTTTGACAGGTCATTTTTGGACCCATGATTCCATGATAACGTCATTCAACACATACACTTTTCCAGTTTTGCCATTTTTCAGTCTCACGGCTTCCACGGTCAACGCCTCCCTTTCTATCAAGGACTCCGTCACTTCGCGGAACTCCCTCTTTTTCATATGGGAAGCATTCATCAACTGGGAATGGCTTGCCCTGCCATTGTATTTATTCCGGAATGACGTGGTGGGCTGGCGTAGAGCGAGGAACGAGCATCGACGACAGCAATGAATGACTCTTCCAATGTTTCCTGCCGTTCATTCCGTTGAACTTCCTGCCGTCCATGCTCACGTGTTCGCTGTACGCCAGGCTCCACCAGCATGGACGCCAGGGGGGTCTGGATTCCTGGTCAAGCCCGGAATGACGCGTGGGTTTGGGGCTGGATGGTGGTTTATAGGCTATTCCGCCCGGACTGGATTTCGGGTCAAGCCCGGAATGACGTGGTGGGGCTGCGCTTATATGTGGGCCTTTTTCTATCCACGAATTAAGACCTTTGCACATAAGTCACGGAAGTTAAATCCAGACCATGAAGCGAATGCCCCCGACGCTCAATTGCAATAATGAACAGTTCTTGGGGAACACTCGGACTACAATGGATTGGAAGATTTCCCAGCTATTAATAAAAATACTGGAAATTCTTGAACGGGGAGACAGATACAACCACTTTATGACAGATGCACGGCGCCCGTCTGGAGCATCAGATGGAAAACTATCCGTCA
>MWDM01000172.1 GCA_002070565.1 Bacteroidetes bacterium ADurb.Bin139 | reverse complement strand
GCCCTGGCCTCGTGCCAGAAAGGCCATATGGTAACCGTTACCGTCCATGGCAGCGGATCGGTCAGTCCCCTGCAAGTGGCCGATGTGCCTACCGGGGAATCCTGCTCCTTTTCCATTACCCCTGATCCCGGGCACAGCCTCCATGCTCTCTTGGTGAACGGCAGCAAAGATCCCGCCGTTACCTTAACCAATTCGGCCACCTCTTATTTGCTGACCAACATCACAGCCGATGTGGTTCTGGGGGTTCAATTCATTCCTACACCCTGGATCAAGCTGACGGTCGAACCATCGGGGATCGTCCTTCCTTACGGCGATACCTGTACCGTCTCCTGGGAAATAGCCAATCTGAGCATGGTATACCTCAACGGTGAACCTGTGGATACTTATAGAAATAAAAAAGTATTAAGGTTGTTTGCCGATACCAAATTTACCCTGACCGGCCACTTTGGTGATTATACCTTTAACGACGAGCAAGAAGTCCAGGTCGGTGACTGGACCACTTCCACTTTTGGCTTGGTTTCCTATTATCCTTGGAGATATGATTCCTTGGGAAGATCTAGCCTGGATGGAAAAGTTTTGAAGCGCTGGAGTGTAACCCCTGAGGAGAAGGCCGTTGTTTACTTCTATCTTAAGGAAGGTATATTGTACTCTTCTGAAGATCTAAATCGGACAAACCCATGGTATATATTGGATGAAAATACCATAGTGATAAACGGTTCAGTTCGGAAACTTCAGGTGGATGATAAACAGATGATAATATCCTACCAAACAGAGAACCACGGAGAAATAGTTTGGTTTGACATGATTTTCGAACACGCCAGCGATGTTCCTAACGACCCCGACTAGCAGCAACCCAAACACAATCCTTTAAAAGGCCGCAAATAACATATCCTGCTCCCTGACACAAAATACTCAATGCCCATGAAAATAATGGTGACGGAGAATATTCACTAACTTCCGATACAAGTTTTACAGTCACATGCCGATAACCCTTGACAAAACAGACTGTTTCTGATATACTTAAAGCAAATAGTAAATTGAAAATCACCATGAAAAAGGTCTTTGTCTTCCTAATTTTGGCCACTCTGCTATTGGTAGGGTGTGAAAAGACTCCTGTGGTTCCGCCAATTCCACCAGTCATTAATGTTTCGTACCGCACGGTTCTTGTCTCCCAAAAAGGCAAGGGCACGGTAAA
>MWDM01000171.1 GCA_002070565.1 Bacteroidetes bacterium ADurb.Bin139 | reverse complement strand
TGCGCCTCAAATTTTCCGCGGGCATTCCGCAAATCAAGGCTGAGTTCTTCGGCCCTGGAATAAGCAATATATCCCAGTTTTGAATGCCCCCTCATCCAGTCTTGAGAATCGATTGTCTGCATTTTTGAAGCGTCGCGGAGCAACTGTTCCGGTAGGCGGGCAGGCAAATTACACAAAGAGGCTCCGGCCATGAAGGCAGCCCATTCTTCCTGAGGCGAACCTCCCGCTGAATAAAGCACAGCCTTGTCGGGAAAAGTCTTCCTAAGCGATAAAATGGTCTCATAGACCCTGCCCGGCATGTCTGCTGCTCCATCACCGGGTATGCGGGTGGAACCGGCCCGGGTTTGTTGACGCGGGGCCAGATTCAAATCACTCAGGAGCGTTGTATAGCCTCCTCCCGGCAAAGGTCTCCAGTACTTAATATCTATAATGTCGACTATGGCTGCCCTTTTGGGGTCATCGAGAATCTTGTCTTGCACGTCTTTGGTAACACACAATACGACTTTGGCATCCTGCCGGGTTTCTGCTTCCCATTCGGCAATTACATCCAGCCAGAATTCCACAAAGTGCAGAGGACCGGTGAATTCCTCACTGATAAATTGAAGCACGGAGCCGTTGCCGGCAAAATTATCCAGGCATTTTCGGATGTAATTCCGGTGCAGTTCCCTGCGTACCGGATGCTGTACATCGTAAAACAATTCCGCCATAAAAATTCGTTTGTCTCCGGCGTAAGGCACCGGCTCAGGGAAACCTGTTTCGTTTACGTTGTTGGCCGAACGCCAGGGGAAATCGGCCCAATGAGCGCCGGCCTCCAAAATATTATGCTGGAAATAATGCTGATGGAACAACACCAGGCCCTTTTCGTCGGCCAAATCTGCGTATTTTTTCAAGCGGTTCCAATACCATACATTCCATTGGGTCAAATCGTATTTACTCAGCCCGTCCCAGGCTGTTCCTTGTCCGCTGCGGGAAAAAGGCAATTCATAGAAAGGCGGCCAAACGTAGCCGTCCATGCGCATAATTCTTTCATGATCGTCCCTGCGGCGGTCGTACCATAATCCGTAGTTATGATCGGTTACCAGGACGTTTTGCCTGAGCATATTATCGGTCATTTCGTCCAGATCGTCGGTGAAGCCCGTACCCGTACGCCCCGGAGCATAACGCGTAATGTGAGGACGTGCAGTAGCAAGATACCTCA
>MWDM01000170.1 GCA_002070565.1 Bacteroidetes bacterium ADurb.Bin139 | reverse complement strand
GGGTTTGACCTTGCTGCCGAGTGGATGGGATGGGGAAACGCATTCCATTGTGAGTGGGATGACTTCGGAACAAAGGTATTGAATTATTATTGGCCAAATGCAAAAAGTTATGGAGATATCACAAAGACAGATTTTATGGAATGGAGAGGAAGAATCGACATCCTCACGGGGGGATTCCCCTGCCAGCCATTCTCAATGGCAGGCAAGCGAAAGGGAAAGGAGGATGACCGTTACCTCTGGCCGGAAATGCTACGAGCAATACGGGAAATTCAGCCCACTTGGGTTATTGGCGAAAATGTTGGTGGAATCATCAGTATGGTACAGCCCTGTGATGAGGTTGAAGTGGGTGGTCAAGCCTCTTTACTTGAGGAGGATTACTTTACTCAAAAGGACCAGGAATACGTTGTTGAAACAGTCTGCTCAGACCTTGAGCGAGAGGGATATTCAGTCCAGCCGTTTCTTATTCCAGCTTGCGCCATCGGTGCGCCGCACAGAAGGGACAGGGTTTGGTTTGTTGCTAAAAACACCAAGTGCGATGGACTCTTACAGCGAGAACCTGAACAAGAAAGAGCAAAAAATGGGCAATTCGGGAACATTGGCGCAGGAGGTGGCAACGGGATTTATAAACAAGAGGATGGAGGGGCTACTGCCGACACCGGACTGCTCGGACAGAAGGAGCGACAAGAGCAGCCAATGGGGGTTGAGCAATTATGCGAAGAACAGAATGCTCCCGACACCGACAGCAACAGACTGGAAAGGGGGATGTACGAGAACGGGAAAAAATGCGATATTACAGGATTCATCGCTTCGGTATTACGTACACAAAAGGGGTGGAGTAGTTGGGAAAAGTTCCCAACTCAATCCCCTGTTTGTGGAAGAGATGATGGGTTATCCGACAGGTTGGTTGGTATTGCCTTTCCTAAGTGGAGAACGGAAAGCATCAAAGCCTATGGAAACGCCATAGTTCCGCAAGTGGCGTATGAGATATTCAAGGCGATAAACAAGTATGAGCAGAATTATGGACAAGATTAAGGAAAAAGACAACAAAGAACTACTGGTATTGATACTGCGGCTTGCCCAGGCGCAGAAAAAGGAGCAAAAGGCGCAAGCGGTGGTTGGGTATCTGACACGGGAAATCCTGCGGTACATGGGAAAAATGGAAAAGTGCGACCCGGAGAATATGCTGAAAATGCGGGAGTGCTACG
>MWDM01000169.1 GCA_002070565.1 Bacteroidetes bacterium ADurb.Bin139 | reverse complement strand
CATGCCACCTCAGGTACCTGGAGCCAGACAGCTTACGATATGTATGTAAACCTGCTGCGTGGCACAACCCAGGCCATGTCTGCCGCCCTGGCAGGGGTGGATTCCATGGAAGTGCTGCCCTTTGACGGAGCCGTTAACGGGGGAAGCGACCAGGGTTACCGCCTGGCCAGGAACATTCAGATCATTCTCAGGGAAGAGGCCCATTTTGACCAGGTTACCGACCCGGCTGCCGGATCTTATTATATTGAAAACCTAACCTGTTCCATCTTCAACGAATCCCGCAAAGTGTACCACGAGATCCTCAAAACGGGTGGTTTTTCAGATCCCCAAACCTGTGACAGGTTCAGAGAAACCATGAACAACACACGGGAACGCCGTCTGCAGAACCTGGCAGGCCGCAGGGAAATCCTGGTGGGGATCAATCAGTATCCCGATGCCACGGCAAAAGCACCGGCCGGACTTACATTCCCGGAGAAAGATGCAATAAGGGCTGCCTCAGGCTTTGAAAAGATGCGCCTGCGTACCGAACAGGTCCCCGAAGTACCCGCAGTTTTCCTGCTTACCTTCGGAAACCTGGCCATGTGCCGGGCCAGGGCGCAGTTCTCGGCAAATTTCTTTGGAATTGCCGGATTCAGGATTATAGACAACAACCGGTTTGACACGGTAGAAGAAGGCATTCAGACGGCCAGAAAATCCGGGGCTCGTATGGTGGTTGCCTGTTCCTCAGACCAGGAATACGAAGAAGCCGTGCCGCTCATAGCCCGTTCTCTGGATCCCGGAACCATTCTGACGGTGGCCGGGGAACCTGCCTGTAAAAAGGCCCTCATAGATCAGGGGATCGATCATTTTATCAGCATCCGCAGCAATGTTCTGGAAACGTTACTGGATTATCAAAAAGAGTTGGGATTATGAAACAATATTATACAGCAGAAGATATAGCCAATATGGAGCACCTGCATTATGCGGCAGGTATTCCTCCCTATTTAAGGGGACCTTACAGTACCATGTATGTACAGAAAAGCTGGACAATCAGGCAATATGCCGGGTTTTCAACAGCAGAGGAGTCGAACGCATTTTACCGCAGGAATCTGGCTGCAGGGCAGAAAGGTCTGTCTGTGGCTTTTGACCTTGCCACCCACCGTGGTTACGATGCAGACCATCCGCGCGTAACGGGCGATGTGGGTAAAGCCGGGGTAAGCATCTGCTC
>MWDM01000168.1 GCA_002070565.1 Bacteroidetes bacterium ADurb.Bin139 | reverse complement strand
AGACAACTTTTTCCGCATACCTCAGCCAGTAGTAAAAACAAAACTCAAAAAACAATTATGGACCATAACGACAGATATCGTAAAAAGCACAGTAAATCCGGAAATAGACAGCGATTTCACACTGTTTCTGACAGGCATGATTGGCCGGGAAAACACCGTCAACATCGTAAAAGAGTACCATATAGGCGTAACCAAAAGCAGGGACGTGATTTTCTACCAGATAGACACGGAGGGTCGCTGCAGGACTGGGAAGATCATGAAGTACAATAGGAAGACGGGGAAACGGGTCAAGGATGAAAAAGTGGGGGGACGGATTACCTGGGTCCACTCCGTTTTGAAACAATCAAAAGATTTCCGGTTGCGGTTGCCGGAGGGCTGGGAGTTGACCCAGTGTCTGTTTGGGGAGCATCTGTTGAGGCAGTATCCGCTCAAGAATGTGGCCCTGGTGGAAAGTGAGAAAACCGCTGTGATCTGTAGTTCGTTCTGGCCGGAATACATATGGCTGGCCACCGGCGGGAAGTCTCAGCTCAACGACCGGCTGCAAGTTTTGAAGGGCCGCAAGGTGGTGGCTTTCCCGGATGTGGACGGGTACCGGGAGTGGAAAGAGAAATTGTCCCAGGTGCGGGGGCTGGATATTACGGTGTCGGATGTTCTGGAGAAAGAGGCGTCTTTTAAGGACAGGGCCCAGCATGTGGATATCGCGGATCTGCTGATCCGGCAGCACAGGAAGGAACATATGGCCATTACCCCGGTGGAGAAGTATGAGGATCCCAGGTTGCATCCAACTTTTTTGAAGTTGAAGGGAATGGTGGGTGGGTGCGATATGAAGAAACTGGCGGATGTGGGGAATTTGGAGGAGCTGGACAATATCAAGGAGCTGACAGATGTGGGCTATTTGGAGGAGCTGGTGCTGCTGGTCAATGAGCTGGATTTGGAGGTGGAGGGGGTGAAGAGGGAGTAATGTCCCGGTGTCCCAGGTGTCCCAGGCTGTGGATGGGACAAAGCAGAGAAGTTCAGATGGAATTATGAATTAAATATGCCTAACAGAAAGTTGACCAGTAGGATGGGACAGAACAATAATAAGTAGATAATCCTTAGAGAATGGCTCTACCTATATTCTAAATAATTGATTATCTTTGTTTCGCAAAGCAGACATATGAGGTCTGTTTTTGTGTGCAATCAAGCATCCTGGGACTAGATATCTTGGGATGCTTTTT
>MWDM01000167.1 GCA_002070565.1 Bacteroidetes bacterium ADurb.Bin139 | reverse complement strand
TGATTTATGCTGTTTTGTTTTTCCTGCCTTCGGTCATCCACTGGTCTGTTAATTTCAGGACCTGGGGCGGTTTTATATTCAATGTCCCCTGGTTCTTTGTAGTGGCTTACATAATCATGTGGATCATCATTCCGGCCGCACATACGGTGGAAGAGAAATACGCCATGCGCGGAGAGCCGCTTTCGGCAAGGGGGGTGCAGCGTAACCGGCCAAGATCGTCGGGAGCTCCCCGGTATTCTTATGATCCGAGGCCCGCTTCGGCAGAGAGAAACCGGATCATTGGCACCCTGGGCCGCGTGATAGCCGTTGTGGTTGGCCTGCTTTTCCTGGTTACCAGTTCTGCCGTGCTTATAGGTCTGGTAGTGGCTTTTTCTGCCACAAGCTTTGCTTTCAATTTTTTCCCCACGGCGCTTTTAGATTTGTTCGCTTTCCCGGAGAACATGCTTTGGTTCAAGATCTTTCTCATGGTGGCGCTTGTGACCCCGGTGCTGGGATTCCTTCACCTGGGATCGGTCCTTGTTTTCAATATCAGGGGACATAAATGGATTGGCACCACATTGTTTTTTGTCTGGCTCGCTTCCGTTGTGGGTCTGCTCATTACCGGAGCCCAGGGTGCAGGGAATTTCCGCCACAATGCCCGTTTTGAAGTAAACGTACCCCTGGCCCTTACTTCGGATACCCTCTATATTGACCTGGAATCTGAGGACGACTTCATGTTTGACCGCTACTGGCTTAGGGCAGACAATTCCTGTTACCGTCTTGGCTGGATTGAAGGGGAACGGGACAATCTGAACCTGGTGGCTTTCCCGTCTATAACCGTTGTCAGGCAGTCTGAAAAAGAGATGCCCGGTGTACTGGTTGGCTCGCGCTCTTTCGGCCGCTCCCAGTTTACGGCAGAACAAGGGGCAGAAACCTTAAAACCGTCCATAGATGTGGAAGGGAATGTTTTGTCTGTATCTGCTTTTCAGGCCAACAGGGATAAACCCTGGGAAGGCAACACCGGGTCCCTGAAGATCTACGTTCCTTCCAAACAGGTAATCATTGTGCGCAAACCCATTTATCATGAGTTTGGGATATCACGTTCCAGAAAAGTGAATCTTATACGGTCTGAATAACCGTATTGTTAATTATTCTGTGGGGATGAGCGGGGTGTCCTGTGTTCCTGTAGGGAACTGGGGCATCCCGGCTGGTTGCTGGGTCTGCTCCAGACGCTGCTCCAGCTTAGAGGCTTTCTTATTCTTGCCGGT
>MWDM01000166.1 GCA_002070565.1 Bacteroidetes bacterium ADurb.Bin139 | reverse complement strand
GTAAACGTCATGGCTTCGATTTCCGGATAATCCCTGCGGAATTGTTCATGAATGCGGAAAGACAACTCTTTTGTAATCTCTGATCGCGTATTGATAGGCAACTTTACGGTCAGTTGTAACCGGGCGTTGTCCTGTTGAGGAAAATATTCCGTGGGAACAACCGAAAAGAGAAAGAGCGAAGCAACAAAAACAGCCGCTGAAGCCAGAATAACCGTAATCCGGTGACGAACGGTCCAATTCAAAGCCTTGGCATATACTAAATCAAGAGCGCCCAGTGCTTTTTCAACATGACCGTAAAATTTGTCAAACCCTTTTGTCTTTCTTGTTTTTAGCTTCAGAAGTTGTGAAGACATCATGGGGGTCAGGGTGAGTGCGGCAATGGTTGAGACGGAACTGATGATAGCCACGATCCAGCCCAGCTGGCTGAAGATTTCACCGGACATGCCTCCTACCATAGTCAGGGGAATAAAGACCGCCAGCAACGTCAGGGTAGAAGCAATGATAGATATGGACACCTCGTTAGTAGCATAAATTGCCGCTGATTTGGGTTTCGTACCTCTTTCTATATGACGGGTTATATTTTCCAATGCCACTATGGCATCGTCCACTACCATACCAATGGCAATACTCAGGGATGAAAGTGAAATGATATTCAACGTATTCCCTGAAATAAGCAAGTATATAAATGCTGCTACCAATGACACAGGGATCACAATAGCTACAATGAGCGTAGCGCGCCAACGGCCAAGGAAGAACAACACAATGAGCACAACCAGAATCAGTGTAACCATTATGGTCTGGATCAGACTGTCAATTACACGGTTAATATTATCGGAAGAGTCCATTACCATTCCAATAGTAATATCGGAAGGCAGGTTTTTTTCAAGTTCAGGTAAATTTTCCGTAATCTTTTTACAGATCTGTACGGTATTGGATCCGGCCTGTTTCTGGATCATAACCGTTCCGCCCTGGACCCCGTCAATATAAGTTTCCTGTGAACGTTCCTGTATGGTGTCTTCCACCCGGGCCACATCATTCAGGAAAATGTTTCTTCCCTGGAAATGACCCACAATGATGTTTTCCATCTCCCTGGGATCCTCAAACTCTCCCTCCATTCTGATGGTCAGAGTTTCAGAACCTATATCCAGGTTTCCTCCGGGGGTGTTCCTGTTTTCGTAAGCAATAGTGGACGCTATTCCTTCAACGGTCAGGTTGTATGCTTCCAGTTTAAAGGGATCACAATACACCTGGATCTCCCGGACAGGTGCTCCTGAAAT
>MWDM01000165.1 GCA_002070565.1 Bacteroidetes bacterium ADurb.Bin139 | reverse complement strand
CCGGTCGATAAACAGCCCTAAATGCTTTGCCATGCTGTCCAAGGCGCCAATCTTGTTGGCTATCTTGTACTTTTTGATGTAGCCGGTGAACACCCGATCCGCGCCGGTCCCCTCATATACTTCCAGAACATCCAAACAGGCGATGGCCGCGGCTGTATCGTCGTCCAGGTCCTGTATCGGTACGGGGCTGCCATCGCCGTTGAATAGTTTTCGCGGATCGAAGAAGCCCAGCTTTGCATATTCCTTTAATACCCTGTCCTGGGTAATTTCGGTACGGTCCTGGCGGTCCTGCATACGCTTTCGGACGTAATCCGCGATTTTAGGATTTTTTAGGAGTCTGTGGCCTTCCACACCGGCGGCGTTGTCGCTCTTACAGTTCGGATAAGCCGCCCTATACGCTCTTAATGCGTTCAAGTCCACCAGGTATTCATCTGCAAACTTCTCCTGCTTTGGCGTTAGCTTCACCGTCGCCACCTCCCTCCATATAACAAAAAAACAGGCCCCCGACCTGCTTTGCAAAATCTTCCATGATACCAATATAACACAGCTTTTTGATAAATACTGTCTAGACTTTTTCCAATGCAGTTGGTAACCAAAGTTACCAAAATAGTTTAAATATCTATTGCAAGTCTAGTAGACATCTGATATACTTATGTCAGATAGGGAGAGCAAGTGCAAACCCTATCAGCAAAGGGTAGGCCACCCGAGATAACAGGCCACCGGAAGCCGAGTGGCAACCGGGAAAGGAGGAATAAAAATGAAATACATATGCAAAAAATGGACAGCCAACCTGCTAGACTCCTCCGGCGCAATCCGCACCGGATACGAGGCGGTGCTGGAAGGCACACGGGAAGAAGCCCTGCGCGACTACCTCTACCACCTGCAGGAAAACTGCGGGATGGAGGAAGTCACAGAAAAGGACGTAGACCTCGAAGCCCGCTAGGCCCAGCCCCGTGCAAGCCGGGGCCGCCCCGAAAGGGGCGCGGCGCTCAAGGGCAAGTGCCCCAAAAATAAAAAGCCGCAAGTGCGGCAAAAGGAGGAAGAAAAATGGAAAAAATGAACCGCGAAGAAATGATGGATAGAGCCTGGAGGTTCATCGCGGATTGCGGGATCACCGAGGATGAGGGCGAGTACGACACAACAACGGTTTATATGTACCTGGTACAAGATATAAACCAGGTGCGGGACGCCCTTATAGCAGATTTGGGAAAAGGGTGGGATTTAACAGGATATCTGGATGATTTTTTCAGGAGACACAACATCCAATGGGAATGTGGGGCATA
>MWDM01000164.1 GCA_002070565.1 Bacteroidetes bacterium ADurb.Bin139 | reverse complement strand
AACAAAAGTAATAAAAAACGGAAAAGGATTTTTTTATATAATTTTGTACTATGTTGATTGTTCTGGAAGGTTTGGACGGAGCCGGTAAATCCACCCAGTTGAAGGCGATGGAAGCGTATTTCAAAGAGCGCACCCGTATGGTACGCTTCATGCACTTTCCCTGTTATGATACACCTGTTTACGGTTCTTTGATTGCCCGGTTTCTCCGTGGAGACAGCGGTCCGATTGATTCTGTGGACCCCTACCTGGTCTCGTTGCTTTTTGCCGGAAACCGTTTTGAAATGGCTCCCCGTATAAGGAAATGGCTACAGGACGGGGAAGTGGTTCTTCTGGACCGGTACGTGTATTCAAACATTGCATTTCAATGTGCAAAACTCAAAAATCCTGCCGAACGGGAACAATTACGTGATTTTATTCTGAAGATGGAGTACGAACATTTTGGAATTCCCAGGCCCGATGTGAATCTTTTTCTTGATGTCCCGTTAACCTTTGTCAAAGAAAAACTGGAATCGCCCAGGCAAGGAGAAGACCGATCCTACCTGCAGGGGAAGGACGATATTCACGAAGCCTCGCTATCATTCCAGCAGCGTGTCCGGGATGTATACCTGGATCAGGCAGTGGACGATAAATCCTTCAGGATCATTTCCTGCAATGACCAGGAAGGGAGAATGGCTCAGTGGCAGGTAATATTTGAACGTATAATACCCTACCTGCCATGAGAAAAATTTCCAGGATCCTGCTGGGGCTGCTTTTTGTGTTTTCGGGTTTTGTAAAGGCGGTGGATCCGGTAGGTTCATCATTGATTTTCAAGGAATATTTCCACGCTTTCGGGATTGGGTTCCTGGAACCTTTTTCCCTGATCTGCGGCATCATACTGTCTGCCGTTGAATTCACGCTCGGAGTCATGGTCCTGCTGGATTTTCGCAAACGGATCGCTGCCTGGGGGATGTTTCTGTTCATGTCTTTTTTTACGATTTTAACCTTGATCCTGGCAATTTTTGATCCCGTGCAGGATTGCGGCTGTTTTGGAGATGCCGTAAAATTATCCAACTGGCAGACTTTTTTTAAGAACCTTGTTTTCTGGCCCTTTGCCTTGTTCCTTTTCTTACAAAGAAACAGGACCGCGCCTGTAGCAAGGGGAGCTGCCGAGTGGCCGGTCTGCATTTTCTTTGCATTAATCATCACTTCCGTGTCTGTGTACAGTTACAGGCACCTTCCCCTGATTGATTTCAGGGGTTACAAAATCGGGAACAATATTGCTGCCCTGCTGGAAGAAGCCCGTA
>MWDM01000163.1 GCA_002070565.1 Bacteroidetes bacterium ADurb.Bin139 | reverse complement strand
TAAAGAGGCCATTTCCGGACTCAGGTACCAGCTTTTTTTCAATCTGCCGGAGGATCCGAAGGCTCCCATCCGGGCTTCACAAACCATCGGCTTCAGGCTGGAAAAGCCTCGGCAAATCGTTCTGGATTTCAAGGAAGACCCTGCGGCCGTTATATTGGTGCAGGTGAACGGCCGGAAGGCACAATCCCGTTTCACCAGAGAACATATTGTTATCCCCCGCAGATACTTCAATAAGGACACAAACACCATAAACATTAATTTCCTTGCCGGGGAACAATCCTTAAACCGGAACGAAGAATTTCTATACACGCTGCTGGTTCCGGACAGGGCCCGTACGTTGTTCCCGTGTTTTGACCAGCCCAACCTGAAAGCGGCCTATACCCTGACGCTGGAGGTTCCGCATCACTGGGTGGCCGTGTCCAACACAGTTCCACTGGCTGCAAACACAACCCCGCTGGCAGTATCGGTTAACAGCGGACGTAAAACCATCCGGTTCCAAACCACCGAGCCCCTGAGCACCTACCTGTTCTCTTTTGTAGCCGGGAAATTCCAACAGGTTACAGAAACCCGCAACGGACGAAGTATTTCTCTTTATCACAGGGAAACAGACCCGCTGAAGATCGCCCAGACCGGTATCATTTTTGACCAGGTATACGCTTCTCTGGAATGGCTGGAGGAATACACCGGGATCCCCTACCCGTTTGCCAAATACGACTTTATTATTCTACCCGGCTTCCAGTACGGCGGGATGGAACACACCGGAGCTACCTTATATAACGACCGCCGCATGTTCCTGGGAGAATACCCCACCACCGGGGAGCAACTGAGCCGTATGTCGCTGATCGCGCATGAAACAGCGCACATGTGGTTTGGGGACTACGTGACCATGGACTGGTTTGACGATGTCTGGACCAAAGAAGTGTTAGCCAATTATTTTGCCGCCCAAATGATCCGTCCGCAATTTCCCGGGATCAACCACCGCCTGAACGATTTGCGTGCTTTTTATTCAACTGCCTATGCCGTGGACCGTACCGCCGGCACCAACGCCATCAAGCAGTCCCTGGACAACCTGTCCAAAGCAGGCCTGATCTACGGAAATATCATCTACGACAAAGCCCCCGTTGTAATGAACATGCTGGTTGAACGGATGGGCCCGGAAGCCTTCCGTAAAGGCATTCGTACCTATTTGCAGCAATTCGCCTACGGCAACGCCACCTGGGAAGATCTGATATCCATCCTGGACCGGGAAACGTCGGAAGACCTGGAAAGCTGGAGCCGTGTGTGGATCCACAGCCGGGGAATGCCA
>MWDM01000162.1 GCA_002070565.1 Bacteroidetes bacterium ADurb.Bin139 | reverse complement strand
AACCGCGGCTTTATGTCGGTAGTAGCCCCTGCCTTTGAACAGGATCTTGTCGATTCTCCCTGTACCTTCTGCGGTCAGTGCGTGGCCGTTTGCCCCACAGGTGCCCTTACCGCTGTAGACAACACCTTCCATGTGATCCGTGCTTTGGCCGATCCTAACAAAACAGTGCTTATTCAAACTGCCCCTGCCGTACGTGCAGCCCTGGGTGAAGAATTTGGATATCCGCCGGGAACCCTTGTAACAGGAAAAATGGTGGCCGCTCTCAGAGCCCTTGGTTTTGACAAGGTATTTGACACCGACTTTGCAGCCGACCTGACCATCATGGAAGAAGGAGCCGAATTGCTCAACAGGATCTCTCGTTTTCTTAGCGGTGACAAGAACGTCCGCCTCCCCATACTTACTTCATGCTGCCCTGCCTGGGTGAATTTCTTTGAAACCAACTATACAGACATGCTGGATGTGCCTTCGACAGCGCGTTCACCGCAACAGATGTTCGGTTCCATTGCAAAAACTTATTTGGCCAAAAAGATGGACCTTAAGAGAGAAGACATGGTTGTCGTATCAGTTATGCCCTGTCTTGCCAAAAAGTACGAATGTCAGAGGGATGAATTCAAGGTAGACGGGAATCCCGATGTGGATTACTCCATTACAACCCGCGAACTGGCACACCTGATCAAGATTGGAAACATAGACTTCAAATCCTTAGAAGATGAGGACTTTGACCGTCCCATGGGTGAATCTACCGGTGCTGGTGTGATTTTCGGCGTTACAGGCGGTGTGATCGAAGCCGCCACCCGTACTGCTTATGAACTTTTTACCGGGAAAAAACTGGAAAAAGTCGAATTCAATGAGCTAAGGGGAATGGAGGGAATCAGAACTGCTACTGTCGATTTTGACGGAACATCCATTCACATCGGGATTGCCCACACCCTGGGCAATGCCAGAAAACTTCTGGACGGTATCAGGAAAGGATTATATAATTTCCACGCTATCGAAATCATGGCTTGTCCGGGTGGATGTATCGGTGGAGGAGGACAACCCCTGCACAGAGGCGACTCCATTGTTCTGAAAGCACGTATGGAAGCCATATACAAGGAAGATCGCAACAAGGTTATCCGCAAATCACACGAGAACCCCGAGATTTTAAAACTTTACGAAGAATTCCTTGGGAAACCGCTCAGTGAAACATCCCACAAACTGTTGCATACCCATTATTTCAGTCACCCGAAACAATAACCCTTAAGTTCTATTCTAATGATGAAGTTTGAAATAAATGATTGTCACAAACAGACAATAAAAGAAATATGTGAATCTTTCGGGAACAAGAGAAGTGAACTGATCAACATCCTGCATGC
>MWDM01000161.1 GCA_002070565.1 Bacteroidetes bacterium ADurb.Bin139 | reverse complement strand
TGGGTACGTTTCAGGGCTGACCAGGGGCAAAAACCCCGCAAAACTGCCCCTGGTGGGCAAGTTTCAGGGCTGACCAGGGGCAAAATGCCCGGAAACCCTCCCTCCGGACTGGGCGGTAGCCTCGGGGATGCACAACGCACCGAACAACGTTCGGAAGACTTGCACGCGGGTGACAACGCCCCAAACTCGGCAAAAACGTTACTACCCGACCCCCAACTCGGCAAAAACCCCTATCTTTATCTACACGTTTTTTCCTATGGCCATGTATAAAAACCAACCGGAAGCCGTCATTTACATTGCACCCGGCAACGAGAACCCGGGCTACAAGAACCCGGGCAACAAGAACGTTACTGCCCATTACCGGCTTATTTCAGAACGTTTTCAGGACGCGGGGATTCCTTTTTTCTATCTGCCCGACCTGCTGACTGACAAACATTTTGCCCGGATCATGGACTATCACCATCCGTACCTGGGGAATGACTTTTTGCAAAAAAACCTCACCCGCACTGCCAAAAATCCCGTTTTGCTATATGCATCTGCCGAGTTGGATGCAGTTCGCCCTTTTGAACTGTCCTGCTCTTTGGAAGATATCACCAAAGAACAGCTGTCAAATGAGATAGACAATATTTTGGACAGCATTGTTTCACAAAAAAGCGAGATACACTATCGGGTACAGAGTCATGCCATAAGGTTTGAGATCATTGACGAACCCTTAGCAATCTATGGAGATGCAAAAGCCCGTGAAGCTGACAGAAATTTCCATCAAGAAGCGTTCAGATTACCTGAAAAACTCACCCAAAGCATTGAAGAAATTGCCGAGGCCGGGTATTTGCGCAAATTGATTGAATACCTGGAAGAAATTGAGAAGAAGAACCGGAAATTCAGCAGGCTGAAAATAACATCGGACTATAGGATCTACCTGATGGACTATGGGTTGAAAGAAGTAACCATGAGTCCGTTGCCTAAGGCATTGTACCTGTTATTTCTGCATCACCCGGAAGGGATCCTGTTTAAAGAACTGCCCCGTTACCGCACCGAGCTGATGAACATTTACCGACAGCTGTCCATGCATGAGAATCCCGATAAGGCGGCGGAAAGCATCAGAAGGATGACCGATCCTTACGACAACTCGGTGAATGAGAAATGCTCCCTGATCAGGGCCGCGTTCCTGAAAGTAATTGCCGATGACCTTGCCGCCCAGTATTATATAACCGGGTATCGGGGCGAACCAAAAAGAATCCTCCTGAACAGAGAGCTGGTGATACAGGAACAATGATCCGCGACCCTGTGATCCGGAATCCGGTGATCCGGGCCGCAAGGCTTGTGAAACTCCTCTGAACATACGCTGTAACCCTAATTTTGTACCACGAAC
>MWDM01000160.1 GCA_002070565.1 Bacteroidetes bacterium ADurb.Bin139 | reverse complement strand
ATTTTTTCCGAGGCTGTTTTAATAGCCTGAAAAGCTGCTTCCACAACGGCTTCGGGTGTTCCTGCAAATGTCATGACCGTGCGATTTGTTGCCTGCCCCGGATCAACATTGAGCAGTGTGACGCCTCCTACACGGGAAATGGCATCGGCAATAGCAGCAATGACCTGCTTATCCCTGCCTTCAGAAAAATTGGGGACACATTCAATGATTTGTTTCATAAGGTTATTGGTAAATAAGTTTCACTTTTTCTCCAACGGCTTTTTCCAGGGCAGCCTTGTCCAGTTCAAAATAATGTACCGGGTACACCACACGGGCTCCAATCTTTTTTACAGCCTGAACGAACTGATCGTCACTCATGGTGTAGGGTAAATTCTTGGCTAACAGGGCTATATCTATAGGGCCCAGATCGTCCATTTCGGGGATCAATTCTGTGTCTCCGGAAACATATACTTTGATATCCCCGAAAGTAAACACATAACCATTCCCGTATCCTTTTGGGTGAAATGGCTGGCCATCCGGCCTTTTATTCAAGATATTATAGGCGGGAACAGCCCGTATATCTATGTTTTCCCACCGCCAGGAATCCCCGTTGTTCATGGTTTTTTCCAATGTCAGGTGTTGTTCCATGCAGGGGGGACCCACAAACATGGTTTTTGCTGTTACCAAATGCTTCAAGGCCTTGGTGTCGTAATGGTCAAAATGGTCATGGGTAAAGAAAACGATATCTGCCTTGGGGTAGCCGGTGTAATCTGTGGTCTGGGAATACGGGTCTACATAAATGATCTTGTCTTCCAGTTTAAAGCACACGGCTCCGTGGCCGGCAGGGATTATGGTAAGCAAGCCCAATAATGTAGAAAATTGTTGTGATGTAGTAAAAATCATATCTCAGTAATTTTTCCGTTAAGTATAATTGTCTCGACCAAAGGACTGGTAAAGGCGTAGGTGAAATATTCATACGAGGGCATGGGGGCCGTGATGAACACATTGGCCTTCTTGCCCACAGTTATGGATCCCAGCCTATACGACAGATCCATGGCATGCGCCCCGTTCAGGGTGACCGCATTAATAGCTTCTTCGGTGGTCATTTTCATTTTCAGGCAGGCCAGTGTCATCATAAACTGCATGTTGCCGGCCGGACAGGATCCGGGATTATAGTTGGTTGCCAGTGCAATGGGAAGCCCGCGGTCAATCATTTCCCTGGCCCTGGCGTATTCCATTTCCAGGAAAAAGGTGGCCCCGGGAAGGAGCACCGGCATGGTGTCGGATCGGGCCAAAGCGTCCCATTCCTCCGGGCCTGTGTGTTCCAGATGATCTGCCGATATGGCACCGTACTCAACGGCTACCTGTACCCCGCCGGAATAATCCATCTGATTGGC
>MWDM01000159.1 GCA_002070565.1 Bacteroidetes bacterium ADurb.Bin139 | reverse complement strand
TGGCCCTGGTCCTGTTTGCCTTTATTATCGTGTTATACCGGGAAGGACTGCCGGCCTGGATCCCGCTTACGGGAATCGCAGGTATTGTTTTATTCCTGCTGTCTATCGTCTGGGATCCGCTCTACGTACTCTGGCTTTGTCTGGGCATCTGTTTTTTGATAGCCCTGCTGCTGGCACCTGGAAAAATGGCCGTAATTATCACCGTGGCTTCCTTTACCGCCCTGTGGTTTCTGGTTCCCCTGGTCCTGAAATGGCTGTCTATAGATCTCTTTGCCAGCATAGAACGGTATCAATGGCTCCTGCTCCTGGCCGCACCCCTGGTGCTCACGCTTGCCATCATTGCCTTCCGCAAAAGGATCGCGTACCTGAAAACACTGCTGCTTTGCTTTATAAGCAGCATTGTGCTGATTTTTTCGGTGGGATACCTGTTCAACAACATACTCAAACCCCACCAGCAGGCACGCATAGAAACCCTGCTGGGGATAGACAAGGATATTTACGGATCGGGGTACAACGTCCACCAATCCAAAGTGGCCATCGGATCGGGGGGTTTTGCCGGGAAAGGGTTCCTTCAGGGAACGCAGACCAAGTACAACTTTGTTCCGGAACAAAGCACCGACTTTATTTTCTGTTCCATTGGAGAGGAATGGGGATTTTTAGGAGCCTGCCTTGTCATTTTCCTCTACACTTTTCTGCTCATTCGAATTATCCGGATGGCTGAAAGACAGCGACATCCTTTTGGTCGCATCTATGGTTACGGGGTTGCTTCCTGCATCTTTATACACGTCTTTATCAATATAGGCATGACCATAGGGGTTACCCCCGTGATAGGGATCACCCTGCCATTTATCAGCTACGGAGGTTCCTCGTTATGGACTTTTACATTACTTTTGTTTATCCTGTTGAAAATGGATGCTTCAAACGATTAATCAAAAAACACCACATATGGCACTATCATTTACAGAAAGACACAACGGCCCCCGGCCCCGGCAGGAGAAAGAGATGCTCCGCGTCATTGGGGTTGAATCCCTGGATGAACTCATAGACAAGACGGTCCCGGCCCAGATCCGGATGAAGGATCACCTGCCCCTGGAAAAAGGCATGAGCGAATATGAATTTTCCCTGCACCTGAAAGAGATGGCATCCAAAAACCTGCCTTTCCGTTCCCTCATAGGCATGGGATATTACGGAACCGCTTCTTTGGCGGTGATCCTGAGGAACATCTTCGAGAACCCGGGGTGGTACACCTCCTATACCCCTTACCAGGCCGAGATTTCCCAGGGACGCCTGGAAGCCTTGTTCAATTTCCAGACCATGGTGTGCAGCCTTACCGGATTTAACCTGGCCAACAGCTCGCTCCTGGACGAAGCCACCGCCGC
>MWDM01000158.1 GCA_002070565.1 Bacteroidetes bacterium ADurb.Bin139 | reverse complement strand
GACCAGACCTGGAAAATCGTCTGGTAGATTGCGAAGAGGCTCATATGCACGTTTACAAACAGGGCATTGGAAGTCAGAGATCTCTAACAAGATGACCTTGGCGTTGGCAGGGCCGCGAGCAGGGCTTGGGTCCTTTGCCGGTACCGTCCCGGCAGGGATTGGAACCTGGAGCTCACCAGACGGTCTAAAAACCTGAGCCGGTTGTGTTGGCGCTGGTTGCACTGGGGCCACCGCTGGGGCGGGCTGAGCAGGTGCCTGTGGACTTTCAGCGACCTTGGGTGCTTCAACCTTAGCCTCAAGCTGCTCACCTTCTTGAGGCTGCATTGATGGGACGCTCCAACGCCCAATCGCAAATCCAACAAAAATTGCAGCAACTATCAGTGCTATCCAAATACCTCTATTCATGTCACTTTCTCCAAAATTTTCAAATTAAGCCCAAACAAAACACAGCCTCTAGTATCCCTTTAATCGCTTAACAATCAAGTTCCAAGCACCCCAAAATCCAAAAATCCTGTCCCTGTCACCTGTCCCTGTCACCTGTCCCTGACCCTCTTCCTGATCCTGTCAATTTGTCTGTTCTGGTTCCCGATCATTCGTTCTTTTTGGCGTTTGATCTCTTCGTTACAGTTGTAAAACATGTCCGTGGGCATCCTTCCGGACCATGTTGCAGGGTGCCCTCTCGACCTTCTTTTAGCTCCAAATCCTGCAGATTAGCACAATCATTTCCCTGCCCCTGTCTCTGCCCCTGTCCCTGCCCCCGTACCTGCCCCTGTCCCCGCCCCCTGCCCCTGTCCTTGCGCCAAACTCAATTATTTTTCTTACTCCGATTGAAAATATGAATGCATCAGGTAATAATCAAAATTCGCCCTATTTTTTTTGGGGCTTGTGTACCTTTATCAGGATCTTGGCTTATGCGCCAGCACCTGTGGACGGCAGCTTTGGTAGTTTTGGCAATCCTGGTGGGCAAAAACATGATAAATGGCTGCTCAGGTGAACTTGTGGAGCCTGGCACGCCAGTTACCCCATGGAAGGCTAAAGATACCCACCAGGAGTGGTCATCGGAATCATTTGCAAAGAAACCTTACGCGCTTTTATTTTTTGCCACTTGGTGTTCTGCTTGTAGCCGAGAACTACCGAAAATAAACCAGATCAAAGAAGCCAATCCAGACCTGGATATCCTGTTAATTACAGAAGAATCGCCTGAAGTCGCCCAAAACTATCTGAATGGGCGGAACCTGTCGCTTCCAGTGGGTTCATCAGACACACTCCTGCGACAGTTTGGCGTATCTGTTTTGCCGTCCGCAGTTCTTGTCAACAAGGACGGAAACGTTGAGCTGGCCACTGCAGGTGTGGGCTCGCTTGGTAGGATAACTAAGCGCCTTTTAAAGCAAAAATCACCGCCTGGCTAAGGTCGGGACAGGTTGTAATATACTTATCAGCCGAGGTGGATTATG
>MWDM01000157.1 GCA_002070565.1 Bacteroidetes bacterium ADurb.Bin139 | reverse complement strand
ATTGCGACAATATGATTTTTCGGGCCAGCGAAGGCTCAGTTTTGAATACATTCTTTTTGAAGGTTTTAACGACACGCAGAGGCATGCGGCCGCCCTGCTGCAATTGCTGCGCGGTGTGGAATGCCGTGTCAACCTGATCCGTTTTCACGCCATAGAGGATTTTCCCATGCGCCCGTCTTCAGAACAGTTGGTCAATGCCTTCATGGCCCGTCTGAACAAAGCCGGGCTGGTGGCAACGGTGCGTGCATCCAGGGGCGAAGATATTCTGGCTGCCTGTGGTCAGTTGAGCGTAAAGAAAAAAAACGAAGCATAATGCAGAAAGAGGAATACAAAAAGCATCTGTCCCGTATGCAGGCTTTATGCAGCCGCGGTGAAAAATGCAGGGCAGACATAAGTCTGAAACTGGAACAGGCCGGTGTACGCCGGGAAGAGACAGAAGAGATCCTGAAGGAACTGGAAAAGGAGCGGTTTCTTGACCAGGAACGTTATGCAACAGCTTACGCAAGGGATAAATCCTCTTTCCAGGGATGGGGCCCCCGAAAAATCCACAATATGCTGAAAATTAAAGAAATACCAGAAGAGGTAATAGAAAAGTCCTTATCCGGACTGGGGGAAAATTGGTTCAGGGAAAAGCTGGCAGAAGCCCTTTGCAAGAAACAGATGCATTTAAAAGATAAAGATCCCCGCAAGCGTTACGCGGCCCTGGTGCGTTTTGGTCTGGGCAGGGGTTACAGTTATTCTCAAATTGTTGAATGTCTTGGAAAAATAACTAAAGCGGCAAATCAATAATTTTTTGTGTAATTGAAAATCTTGTTATATTTGTGTCTTGTAAAGGAAGCCATTTAATTTATTAACTAAAATACTAACGTCATGACAATTTTAGACATTACTTTGCAACCGGTTTATGATTTCCTGGCAAACCTCTGGCAAATGCTTTTTGGTAGTGCAGGAACATGGGCTGATGAGCTCTACGTGATCCTGAACCAGATCTGGGATATTTTCCAGAACATATTCACTTTCATAATTTATGATTTGCCCCGGGCACTATAGGAAAATTTAACTGATCAGTTACTGAGTATTAAGGCTGTCTCGTACGAAGGCAGCTTTTTTTTGTATGGGAACTTTACGTACCGGCGACATAGCTTTCACCATCTACAGAAGTGTGCGAAAATCTGTGGGATTAACCGTCAAAAAAGACGGGTCTGTACACGTAAGGGCCCCATTCTGGCTTCCCGTCACAGAAATTAAACGTATGGTATCGCAGAAGGCCTCGTGGATACGTTCAAGGCAACAGGCTCTGAGAAACGAACAGGTCATGCCCGCACCCGGCCCGGAACTGAACCGGATAAAAAAACAGGCAGAACTCAAGTTCCGGTCTATAGCTGTTCCATGGGAGCAACATTTTCGTATGCGCTATGGCGTGGCCCCCAAAAGATGGACTATCAGGGAAATGAACACGCGCTGGGGAAGTTGTTCCGCGGCAACCGGAAGGATTACCCTGAATCTTAAATTGTATTATAAGTCCGATGCATGTATTGAATATATTGTGGTACACGAATTGTGTCACCTGATCCATGCCAACCATGGTAAAGATTTTTACGCCTTGCTGGAAAGGGAACTTCCGGACTGGAAAACCAGAA
>MWDM01000156.1 GCA_002070565.1 Bacteroidetes bacterium ADurb.Bin139 | reverse complement strand
TACATGCGTACCGATTCCACACAATTGTCAAAAATGGCGCTTGCCTCGGCCAAAAAAATCATCACAGAATCCTTCGGAGCGCAGTACAGCAAGACAAGACAGTATGCCACCCGCTCAAAAGGGGCCCAGGAAGCCCACGAAGCCATCCGACCCACCTTTATGGAAGAGACAGAAATTGACGGGACGCCTACGGATAAGAAATTGTATGAATTGATATGGAAGCGGGCCATTGCCTCGCAAATGGCCGATGCCCAAACAGATAAAACCCAGGTTACGATCGGGAGCACAAAAACGGCAAACACCTTTGTGGCAACCGGAGAAGTGGTTGTTTTTGACGGTTTCCTGAAAATGTACCGGGAAGGCTCAGATGATGACCCGGAAAAAAATAACGGGAAAGCATCTTCATCCCTGCCTATCCTGGAAAAGGGAGACGCTCTGGAAGCCAGACAGATAAGGGCAGTCCAGCGTTTTACCCAATCCCCCTTCCGCTACACCGAGGCAAGCCTGGTCAAGAAACTGGAGGAACTGGGGATAGGGCGTCCTTCCACCTACGCGCCCACCATATCTACCATCCTGGAAAGGCAATACGTGATGAAAGGGGACCGTCCCGCCAAAACAAGAAGTTACGTGGAACTCTGTCTTGAAGGTGAAAAGGTAAGGCGGGAGGAATGCCGGGAGAATTTTGGAGAAGAACGCAAAAAACTCTTCCCGGAAGATATCGGGATCCTGGTCAATGACTTTCTGATAGAACATTTTCCCAACATCGTGGATTATAACTTTACAGCCCAGGTTGAAGAAGATTTTGACCGCATAGCTTCGGGAAAACTGGTCTGGAACAAAATGCTGGATAATTTTTACAAACCGTTCCGCAAAACGCTGGACCAGGCGTTGGAAACGTCGCATCCAGGCAAGGGAGAACGATTGCTGGGAAATGATCCCGTAACAGGAAAACCGGTCACCGTCAGGCTGGGAAGGTATGGCGCCATGGCCCAGCTGGGCGCCGGTGATGATCCTGAAAAAAGGTATGCCGGACTGCAGAAAGGCCAGCTGCTGGAATCCATAACCCTGGAAGAAGCGCTGCGCCTGTTTACCCTTCCGCGGGAAGTGGGCCTGTACCAAAACCTGCCGGTTGTTGCCTCGACAGGCCGTTTTGGGCCTTATGTCAAATGGCAGGGAAAATTCATATCGCTGCCAAAAACAGACGACCCCTACACCATTACCCTGCAACGGAGCATTCAGGTGATAGAACAGTCCCTGTCCCAGGAGTCTAAAATACTCATCCTGGAATTCCCCGAACAAGACATACGGGTACTTAAGGGACGTTACGGCCCCTATATAAGCCATAACAAAAAGAATTACAAAATACCTAAGGGGACAGACCCGGAAAGCCTGACCCTGGAGGATTGCACGAAGATCATTCAAAACAAGAATAATGAGTGAAAAACGTTTTCCGCTGGAATTCCTTCATGCAGAAGCCCTCTGCCGGGAGATGCCCTCCTGTGGGGCGGTAGTTGTCTTTACAGGCAAAGCCGGAGCAATCCCCGATGCATTGAAATGCCTTTATCCGCAAAGCCATTCCCGTGTATTTTATATGGAAGACACGATGGAAAACCGCTTGCCGGAAATTTTGTCTGCCGTGGA
>MWDM01000155.1 GCA_002070565.1 Bacteroidetes bacterium ADurb.Bin139 | reverse complement strand
CAGGTTCTGCAGGATTTCGGGATTAATCAGATCAGGCTGCTGGATACTGATTTCCTGCAATGTTTCCAGAACAAATAAGCCCAGTTCTACTTCCTCTGTCAGGGTCTCCAGGCCATACCTTCCGGGGTCGCTAATATCCCCTGTCTGAACAAATATCTGATTAGGCTGAACCTCAATCTCCACTTCCCGGGTAACGGTAGTTCCGTCTTCCAGGGTTACCAACTGGGGAACAGTAACAAAAACATTACCTTCCAAGGTCACCACTTTAGCCTGCCCGCCGGAGGCTAAACTGACAAAGAACTGGGTTCCTCTGACCCCCATTACGGCGGTAGGAGTGCGGATTTCATACTTGGCATCGGGGCTAAGCTTGCCTTTGACATTGGTATAGACCTGGCCTGCCTTCAGATTCAGCGAGGTTTTATCAGCATTATTCTCAGCGGACTGCACCAATTCACTGATCATAATCCGGCTGTTTTCACCAATCTTCAGCTCTTTATCCTCGGCTAATTCCAGGGTAACCCGCCCGTCTTTGCCGGTAATGATAGTGTCTCCTTGGGTCAGGCCCATGCCTTTAAAGGCTGGAAAGTTTTTTTCGCCGCCTGCCCGCAATATCTTAACATCCCCCTGGGCTGCCGTTATTTTGGCAACCCGCAGGGTATCCGCATCCACAACCAGGTTCCCCGCAAGATTAATTCCGGGCATGACCACGGACAGTAAAAGCACTGTTATCAGCAACCAGCTAATTCTTTTCATTTATTCCACCCCCTGACTATCCGTAATGACAACAGTCCGGTACTTGGGCACCCACTCCACTTTATAACCCATATTCTCGGCCAGGTATCGCAAACCTGCCAAAGTATAGCCGTTATTGTTCTTCAGGTTTGGATCCAAGGCAGTAAACACCTTTTGCCAGTTTCCTTTAGTTATGGTAATTGTGCCGTCTGCTGTCCAATCAACCCGGTACCCCAGCTTCTCGCAGAAATCCCGCAGGGGCACTATGGTCCGCCCTTCCTGGATATAAGGCTTGTTATTGGCATCCGGCTCCAGTCTGACTCCATTGACCCAAATCTGAACCTCTTCCGAAGGAGGAGCAAAGTTGGGGAGGGCCTTCGACTCGGCAGGATTGAAGGGCATCTGCCAAATAAGGTTATTGTCTGCATCAGCTATGTATAAATTCTTATTATAATAAACCACACCTGCAGGGCTGCCCAAAACAGCCTGGTAAAGGGGACCCGGAGCCTTGCCGTTTTCACCCGTTCCCACCAGGGTTATTACCCGGCCATTGCTGAGGACAGCTCTAATCCTGGAATTCCAGGTATCGGCAATAATCAACGTCCCGTTCTCCAGAACCGTTATCCCCTTGGGAAAATTAAAAGCTGCTTCTGTCCCTGAGCCGTCCCGAAAACTGCCTTGAATGTAGTTTGTCCCTGATAACTGCACCCCTTGGGTTCCGGCTACAGTTTCCACCCTGTCTTTGTCCGCCTTGCGGATCAATTGGTTACCGCTGTCAACTATATATAAATTGTCCTGACTGTCCATGGCCAGGGCTGCAGGCTCGTTGAATACAGCCTCTCCCAAAGACCCGTCCCGGTAACCCGCCTCTCCTGTGTTTTTTCCGGCATAGGTGGTTACCAAACCTTGGG
>MWDM01000154.1 GCA_002070565.1 Bacteroidetes bacterium ADurb.Bin139 | reverse complement strand
TGCAGGATTCGTGTTTCATCCCACACCACGGGAATACGGGTAATGAAATTGGTCGTTTCCTGTTCTTTCATGTAGGTTGTGGGGTTATCACACAACATGACCAGTGGATTGTCAAAGACAATGTAGGTGGCCACCTGCCTGGCGCGTGTGCCGGCAGCCATGGGGTTGTTGTATACAGGGTGGAAATCCTGCCGTGTTGCATTGCGCATCCCGCCCTGTGTATAATCCACGGGCCCGGCCAGCATTCTTATGTATGGAAAGGTGACATCGTAAGGGACCATGTCTTCACGGCTCCATTTGGATTGTTCCAGTCCGAAGATGCCTTCAAAGTTGACCACATTCGGATAGGTGCGGTTGAATCCCGTGGGCTTGTACATGCCATGGAAATCTATCAGGAGCTTATACCGGGCCGCCGTTTCTGCAATACGATACAACATCTCCACTATAGGCTGGTCGTCCCTGTCCATGAAATCGACCTTGAATCCTTTGAATCCCATGCCGGAATAAACCCTGCAGGCCTCTTCCAGCTTTTCATCCAGGACGTAGGCTACACACCAGAGTATCAGGCCAACATTCTTTTTCCCGGCGTATGTTACCAGTTCCTGCAGGTCAATCTGCGGGATCACCTGCATGATGTCCTGACCTGCCGGTGGGGACCATCCTTCGTCCAGCACTACGTATTCAATTCCATTGGCGGCCGCAAAGTCAATGAAATATTTATAGGTCTCTGTGTTGATCCCGACCGGGAAATCCACGCCTGTGATTCCCCAGTTATTCCACCAGTCCCAGGCCACTTTGCCCGGTTTAATCCAATCTGTGGAACCTGTCCTGTTGGGAGCCCCCAGTGCATAGACCAAGTCATTGACAGGCAATTCCGTGTCTTTTTCCGATACGGCCATAATGCGCCAGGGGAAAGTACGCGTTCCAGCGGTGCTGGCTATAAGGGAAGAATAGCTGGCAGGTATCACCTGACCCCGTACGGGATCAGTTTTGGTTCCCGAAGGAATAGGCGCGAAAATCCCGCTGAACTCAAACCCCCTGCCGGTTTTTTCACCCCTGAGGAACATGCCCGGATAGGACTCCAGGTCAGATTCGGTAAGGACCATCTTCAAGCCGTTATCCAGGCAGACCAGAAGCGGCAGAAAGGCCAGCCTTTCAGGGTCAAAACCGCTGACAGGGGTGATCGTGTATACGTTTTCGAATGAATTATGAAAAGGGCTTGCCACTGCCCGGCTGTAAGGAACGTAACAGGTGTAGTCCTTATCAAACAGAAAACCTGCCGATTCGTTCACTATGTGCAGGGAGTCACTGCGGGTTGTATAGAACTGGTAAGCAGCCCCCTGGTCATACAGGCGGAAACGAATCCCGAAACCTTCGCGAAAACTGATATCCATCTGGTTATAACTTGTTATAATCTCCGATTTCCTGTATAGCGGGGATGGAATGACTTCCTTTACAGGGGTAATTTTAGCCCGTGAAAGCCTGGCATTCGGACCCAGAATGGTCCCATTTTCCAGGGTGAGTGAAAGGGCGGGTGATGAGACCAGTACCTGGCCAGCCTTGAGAAGGCAGAATGAAATGTTTGTTTGTGTTACTACCTGAAGTTCCATTTTACCGTCCGGAGACTGGATGGAATGGATTTTAA
>MWDM01000153.1 GCA_002070565.1 Bacteroidetes bacterium ADurb.Bin139 | reverse complement strand
CAAAGCCTTACGCCAGCTATTCAGATACCTTTCCCTTAACGGCATAACACAGCCCACCAGGGAAGACATACTTGCATACCGGGACTACCTTAAAGAAGGCCACAAGCCCGCCACTGTACAGAACTATATCACGGCAACCCGGCTGTTCTTCCAATGGCTGGAGCAGGAAAGGATATATCCCAATGTAGCCAGCAAGATCAAGGGGGCAAGGATAGAGAAGGGCCACAAAAAGGACTTCCTGAACTCCCAACAAGTGAGGGCCGTACTGGGGATAGTGGACACACAGAGCCTACAGGGGCTTAGGGACTACGCCATGATAGCCTTAATGGTAACAGGCGGGCTTAGGACCATTGAAGTATCCAGGGCGGATATAGGGGACATGAGGGAGATCGCCGGACAAGCCAGGCTATACATACAGGGCAAGGGGAAGGAAGAAAAAGCAGATTATGCAGTACTCCAGCCGGAAGTCAAGACGGCGATAGATGCCTACTTAAACAAGCGGGGAGAGACAGACAAGGATCAACCCCTGTTTACCAGCACCAGCAACAACAGCACAGGCGAAAGACTTAGCACCCGGTCAATAAGCGGGATAGTCAAGGCATGGCTTCAGAGGGCCGGATATGATAGCGACAGGCTCACGGCTCACAGCTTAAGGCACACGGCCATAACCCTGGCACTGATGGCCGGGAAGCCCATGCGGGAAGTACAGCAATTTGCCAGGCACACCAGCCCAGTCATAACCGAAGTATACGCTCACGATCTGGAGCGGGCCAAGAATGGCTGTGAGGAAGCGATTGCCAGGGCTATCTTTTAACCGGGGCGGGACAGTGATCCAAGCGGACTTTTGCAAGGCCTATAAAAAAGGAAAGTGTGATACCATAAAAAGGGGGCAAAGTGTAAAACCTAAAAAGGGGGAAGCCCTGCCTATACACATAAGCGTATACAGACAACAACACACACATAAAGAGAGGTATAACCATGTTACCAACAGAAGTAAAGCTTAGCGATCTTAACGGCTATCAAGTGGAGTGGGACAGTATCAAGTCCATAACCCTGGGAGTTATTAGGGAGAACTTGGAAGCGATCAAAAGAACCCTGCTTAAATCCGGGACAGAGATCAAGCGGGACACGCCCCTGCTGGATCAAATCTCCATGACTTACGCCAATGTTACGGAAGAGTGGATACTAACGGCCTATAATGAAAACAAAGATGATTGCTTTCAAGCTCTGAGCCTGGGCTATGACTTTGGCAAGGCTTAACGCTTAGGCCGGAACTATGAAGAAAGCGATTGCCATTATCAACCAAAAGGGCGGAGTGGGGAAGACAACCACAGCCCTGGCACTGGGGGCGGGACTTTCTCTTAAAGGCCATAAGACCCTGTTTATAGACCTTGACGCCCAGGGCAACCTATCCCATACCCTGGGAGCTTCCCCGCACACCCACACAGCCCTTGACTTGATCCTGGGAACGGCCAAGATAAGCACGGCGATCCAGCACACCAAGCACGGCGATCTTATACCCTACTCCCCGGAACTGGTAGGGGCGGACAAATTAGTAAGCGGTCCGGGAAAAGAGTACAGGCTTAAGCAAGCAATCGCCGAGGCATACCCAAATTATGACTACCTGGTAGTGGATACCCCGCCCTATTTGGGGAT
>MWDM01000152.1 GCA_002070565.1 Bacteroidetes bacterium ADurb.Bin139 | reverse complement strand
TTTCCCGGCCAGGCCGTAGGATAAGGCATGCACTGCCGAAGTATTTACCGGGCCCAGACAAAGTCCTCCATACATGGAAGCCAATGCCATGGCAGAGCGGGCCTCGATATTGTTGCCCTCCTTTACCGCTGTTTTCAGGTTTTTGTACACGTACTCAATCCCTTTGAGGGCGTACAGATCTACTGCCGGGTGGGCGTACTTGTTGGTATAAGCCTCAATACAGTGGCATAAAGCATCCATGCCCGTTTCGGCAGTGAGCTTCGGGGGCAGGCTAAAAGTCATCTCCGGATCGATCAATGCCGTATCGGGTATCAGCCATGGACTGATGATGCCTTTTTTCTCACCGTCGCGCAAATCGAACAAAATGGCGTTGGGCGATACTTCACTGCCGGTTCCCGCCGTGGTGGGAACACAAATCAACAGATTGTCCCGGCTGTCGAGCAGATTTTTACCAAAAACATCGGAGGGCTTTTGGGTACCCGAAGAAAGGGCGGCCAGCAGCTTGCCCACGTCGAGCACGCTGCCCCCGCCGATGGCCACGATTGCTTGGGGACCGAAGTCTTTGCTTTGCCGGTGCAGGTTTTCAAAGATTTCCGTGTCGGGCTCGGCTTGCCAGGAATAATCCAGACACAACAACTCCAACCCTTTCTCGCGCGCGTTCCCGATGCTTTTTTCTAAAACAGCCCAAAGGGGATGAGTAGATAAAAGCAACACCTTTTGTTTTTTCCCAGCCAATACAATATCCACCCAGTCTTGTGCACAGCCGGCGCCAAAGATTATATGTTTGGGTTGTATCAGTTCAATGCTTCTCATAATCAGTTAATTATTGCCCGGCTTTTTGTAATCGAAAATGGTCAGGCCCTTTTCCAATTGGGGTTTCGGGAAAAACAAACTGGCCACGTAACCCACTACTAATACAATCAGATGACTGTACACACCCAACATGTATTTATGATGGGGAAAGTTGAGCGAGCCCAAATCGAGAATCAGACGTTTGCTGCCTCCAACCTCGATGGATGTGCTGGTTAGTACCGCATAAGCCGTAAATAGCACACAAACCAGCATACCGATGTACAAGCCTTGTTTGTTGGCCCTTTTGCTGAAAAGCCCTAATAGAAAGATACCGACTATCCCGGCAGAGAAAATGGCGTATAATTCAAAAATCACACCCAGCACCCCTTCACCTTCCCAAACGGCGTAAAGACTGGCTACACCTATGGAGGCCAAGCCCGAAACGGCAACCAATATTCTGCCCATATTCAGCCGTTGTTTATCGGTGCAGTTTGGTTTCAAACGCTGATAATAATCTTCCACCCCGATGGCAGCCAGACAATTCATGTCCGAATCGAGGCTGGAAATGGCAGCAGCCACCAAGGCTGCGATAACCAGACCAACAATACCTACAGGTAGTTCGTTTATGATAAAATAGGGAAAGACTTCGTCTGCTTTCAAACCTTCGGGCAGTACGGCTGTTCCGGAATGATAGAAAAAATACAAGGCGGTACCTATCAACATAAACAAGGTCCAGATGGGCACACTGAGGCCTACTCCGATGTAAGCCGCTTTTTTGGCATCTCTGTCGGTTTTGGCAGTCAGATAGCGTTGTACTATAGTCTGATCGGTGCCGTATTTTTGCAAGGCATAAAAAATCCCGTT
>MWDM01000151.1 GCA_002070565.1 Bacteroidetes bacterium ADurb.Bin139 | reverse complement strand
TATTCGGATAAACCGGATTGAACGCTTTTGAATATGGAATACGGATTTGTCAAAGTAGGAGCAGCACTGCCCGTGATACGGGTCGGAGACTGCATGCACAATGCTAAGGCTATTATAGAGCTTATGCATGAGGCCCAAAAAGAACAGGTCGCTGTGGTTTGTTTTCCGGAACTGGCCGTTACTGCTTATACCTGCGGGGATCTGTTTTTTCAGCAGCATCTGCTCGATTCTGCAGAACAAGCCCTGGGCAAAATAGCAGAAGCCAGCTCAGGCATGAAGCTCTTGGTTTTTGTGGGCTGCCCTTTGCGCCGGAACAACAAGCTCTACAACACCGCGGTTTGTATTCAGGATGGCAAGATATTGGCCGTCGTACCCAAAACTTATCTGCCCAATAAACACGAGTTTTACGAAAAACGTTGGTTTTCGTCCGCCGGAGAAGACACGCACAACAAGCTGGAATTGCTGGGACAACAAGTGCCCTTCGGCAGCAACATTCTGCTTTGTTCGGGTCAACTGAAAGTGGCGGCCGAAATCTGTGAAGACCTTTGGGCTCCCATACCCATGAGCAGCCGTCATTGCCTGGCAGGGGCCAACCTGATAGTCAATTTGTCGGCTGCTAACGAGCTGAGCGGCAAAAACAGCTACCTGAAACAATTGCTTTCACAGCAATCGGTCCGTTGCCTCTCGGCCTATGTTTACGCTTCCTGCGGCTGGGGAGAGTCCAGTACCGACCTGATTTTTGCCGGCAACGGCTACGTACTCGAAAACGGGGTGATTTTGGCCGAAAGCAAACGCTTTCATATGGAAAAACAATTGATCTGCTCAGAGATCGACGTTGAATGCCTGCTCTCGGAGCGTCTGGCCAACGATTATTTCGTTGAGGAATCTCTGTCCTATACCAAACTGGATTTCCATTTCGTGTCCGACAAAAAACTCAAGCTGTCGCGAACCATCAATCCCCATCCTTTTATACCTGCGGCCGGCAATATGAACGAGAGCTGCGAAGAAATCTTTTCCATTCAGGTGGCCGGCCTTGCCCAACGCCTGCATCAGACCCATATTTCCAAACTCGTTTTGGGCATCTCCGGAGGCCTGGATTCCACTCTCGCATTGATGGTGGCTGTGAAAGCCATGGACAAACTGGGATTGGACAGAAAAAACATTCACGGCATCACCATGCCCGGCTTCGGGACCAGCCAACGCACTTACCGGAATGCAAACGACCTGATGAAATCTCTGGGTGTCAGCATAAAAGAAATTGATATCAAAGCTGCCTGCACACAGCATTTCAAAGATATCGGACACGACTCATCCGTCCACGATGCCACCTACGAAAACACTCAGGCCAGGGAACGCACCCAAATCCTGATGGACTATGCCAATAAAATTCAGGCCCTGGTAGTTGGCACAGGCAATCTATCGGAGCTGGCTTTGGGCTGGGCCACCTATAACGGAGACCATATGTCAATGTACGGAGTCAATACCGGCGTCCCCAAAACCTTAGTCAGCTGTCTTTTGCAGTGGCTGGCAGGGCATACGGCTGACCCTCAGATCAAAAACACTCTGCTGGACATCATCGATACCCCTATAAGTCCGGAACTCCTGCCCCTGAACTCCGGGGGCAAGCTCAGCCAAATTACCGAAGAAGCGATTGGTCCCTACGAACTCCAC
>MWDM01000150.1 GCA_002070565.1 Bacteroidetes bacterium ADurb.Bin139 | reverse complement strand
ACACCAGTAAGCCACCGGCAAGCAGGAGCAGGGCTGTTAGCGGGGTGAGGAAGTGTTTTTTCATCGGCAAGTGGTTGTTTTGTGTCAGGGTTATTGCGGGATTATTGGGTGGGCTTGTTAAGGATTGTGGTGGGGTTGCTGCTAGTCGGGGTCAGTGGGGGTGTCTGAGGCGTGTTCATAAATCATATCAAACCAAACTTGCTCACCACTGTAAACCCCTTGATAGGATATGATCATCTGTTCCTGATTAACCTGAAGTTTCCTAGTAGTCCCATTCCTTGTAATAGAATTATCGTCAGGAAGGGACCAGGGAATTTTTAACCCAGGGTAGTTAGAATAGGTGATTGTTCCATCTTTGTGGTAGTAGTCAACCCAACTTGATATTTCTGGCTCTACTTTCCATCGCTTCAAAACTTTTCCATCCAGGCTAGACCTTCCCAATGAATCATATCTCCAAGGATATTTTGACACTAGACCAAAGGTGGAAGTTGTCCAGTCACCAACTTTAATTGTCACCGACTTCTCAACCATCTTTTTTATGTTAATGGCTTTAACATTTAAGGTGGTATCTTTGAAAATCTTTTCGTTCAAAGTGTGTGTCCCTGATTTAACGGATGGCTTCCTCACTCCATTGACTAAAACCTGGTTTGCGTTCTCAGTTTGAAAGTTTATCACCACACCATCTTCCCCATAAGGAATGACTCCTTCGGGGGTCACGGACAACTCCAGGGTGGGTTGAAGCTCAGGTTCCACTTCAGGCGGTGGCGGTTCCTTTTCACATCCGTACACCAGCAAACCCCCGGCAAGCAGGAGCAGGGCTGTTATCAGGGTGAGAAAGTGTTTTTTCATCGGCAAGTGGTTGTTTTGTGTCAGGGTTATTGCGGGATTATTGGGTGGCTTGTCAAGGATTGTGTTTGGGTTGCTGCTAGTCGGGGTCATTGGGGACATCACTGGCATGCTTGAAAATCATGTCAAACCATACTATTTCCCCGTGGTTCTCTGTCTGATAGGATATTATCATCTGCTTATCATCCACCTGGAGTTTTCTAACTGAACCATTTATTACTATGGTATTTTCATCCAATATATACCATGGGTTTGTCCGGCTTGAATCTTTAGAGGAATACAGTATACCTTCCCTAAGATAGAAGTAAACAACATCCTTCTCCTCAGGGGTTACACTCCAGCGCTTCAAAACTTTTCCATCCAGGCTAGATCTTCCCAAGGAATCATATCTCCAAGGATACTTGGAAACTAAACCGAACTTGGAGGTGGTCCAGTCGCCAACCTCAACTTCTTTCTCGTCGGTAAAGGTATAATCACCAAAGTGGCCGGTCAGGGTGAATTTGGTATCGGCAAACAACCTTAATACTTTTTTATTTCTATAAGTATCCACTGGTTCACCGTTGAGGTATACCATGCTCAGATTGGCTATTTCCCAAGAGACGGTACAGGTATCGCCGTAAGGAAGGACGATCCCCGATGGTTCGACCGTCAGCTTGATCCAGGGTGTAGGAATGAATTGAACCCCCAGAACCACATCGGCTGTGATGTTGGTCAGCAAATAAGAGGTGGCCGAATTGGTTAAGGTAACGGCGGGATCTTTGCTGCCGTTCACCAAGAGAGCATGGAGGCTGTGCCCGGGATCAGGGGTAATGGAAAAGGAGCAGGATTCCCCGGTAGGCACATCGGCCACTTGCAGGGGACTGACCGA
>MWDM01000149.1 GCA_002070565.1 Bacteroidetes bacterium ADurb.Bin139 | reverse complement strand
TGGTTTACAAAGACTGCACGAACAGGCCGCCGTCTGGACCATCTACCATGCCATCGATGCGGAATTGCACGATCCGTTTACGGGCTGGCAAGCCTTGAATTACATTGAAAACGAAATTCCTCATATCCCCCTAAAAATTAATACCACAGGGCTTTCTAAAAAGTATATGCCCGAAGCAGATCTGGCCGTGATTTCCACCTCCAACTGGCAACCTTACGTCTGGTCGGTCAACAACGTGGCCTTTGCCGAAATAATGCATACTGCCTTAGCCTGTTTCCAGGGAGGCAGGCCTGAAATGGGCTTCAAACTGATGAAATCGGCGATCATGGACGGTATGTATCTGGGCGGCAGCCCCGGCAATGTGGGACAAGTCAGTTACTACGATGCTGCCCGGGGCGAGGTATATCGCGATTTTGCCGATGTGGTGGGCGTTTATTCACGCGCAATGGTTCAAGGGCTGTTCGGTATCGAACCCGATCTTTTGCACAACAAAGTGTATCTGCGTCCCGGCTTCCCGGCTCAATGGGACAAGGCTTCGATAGAAATTCCGGACCTTAGTTACCGTTTCGAACGCAAAGGAAATACCAGCCGCTGGCAAATACATTCCGGCTTCGGTCGTGACATGAATTACGTATTGGAACTGCCTCTGCGCTACGACCAAACACCCTTGGTCCGGATTAACGGAACAGAGCTTGCCGAAGTAAACATCATCAGCTCGGTCGAAAAACCGCTTTTGCAAATTCATTGCCCTTCGGGCCGGCAATTCGACATTGAAATAATCGAGCAGGGGAACAGCAGGGAAGTATGGAATTTCCCGTCTGTGCTGGCCATTGGCGAAGAGTTGTCCCTGCCGCTGCCCGGCAAAGCCGAAATGCTCGATATCTACGATCCTCAGTCGGTGCTGCAACAAGTACAAATCAAAGACAATCAATTCCAGGCAGTTGTGAGCGGACTCGAAGGCCCCCGCAGCTTCTTTGTTTTACTTAAACAGGGTGATATCAGTTGGTGGCAGGTTCTGGCACCGGCACTTAAGCCCGGCTTGGAAATTATCGGCGAGGAAGGTAATCGGGAGGAAAAACAACTTTCTTTCCGCATCCGCAACAATTACCTAAGTCGAAACTTGCAGGCAGAGCTCTTCCTGAACGGAGAAAAAATCAAAACTCTCAAGCTGTCAGCACAAAGCCTTTCGGATCCCATTCACAACACCAAAGCTGCCCGCATGGGCAGTAACCTGGTCGAAATCAGACAAAAAGGAACAACACTTGCGCAGGCACGGGTTATCAACTGGAATCTGCCTCCGGCATCTCCCGAACAACAGGAAACCATCGACTTGAACTCTTATTACAACGACAAACTTAACGATATTTTCCGTTTCGGCAAATACCTCAGTCCGCGCTCTCCTTTTACCACACTCCAAATCCCCACCCAAGGTATAGGCGATTGGTGCAGTCCCATGCACATAGTGAATATCGACGACAAGGGTGTACGAAAAGCAGCCGGAGTAAATAATCTGATCAACACCAGGTTGGGACTGAATTTTGCCAGCCCCGGCGACAGCCTCCGGAACAACATTCTTTTTGTTTCGCATTGGGACAATTACCCCACCCTGGCCCATTTGCCATTACAGGGTAAAGCGCAGCATGCCTATCTGCTTATGGCCGGTTCCACCAACCATATGCAATACGGCCTGCCCAACGGTAAACTCTGTTTTTATTATAGC
>MWDM01000148.1 GCA_002070565.1 Bacteroidetes bacterium ADurb.Bin139 | reverse complement strand
GAGGAAGATCTGACCGGGACCGCCTCTTGGGTATCAAAGGTGGTGCGCACCACCAACGGACTGCAGATCACCGTAGACAAGAACGACGATGTACAGGCCCGTTCAACCTCGCTGAACATAGCACAGGAAAATGGATCTTATATAAAAGGTATCACCATAGGACAGGTGGCCGGGGAACGCAAATTATACCTGCCGCCCCAGGAAACCATCCCGGTAGCCGTGGCAGCAGGAGGCACACTCTCTATTCCGGTGGTTTCCAATGTATCCTGGGAAGCCGCCTTGTCTCAGGACTGGATCTCTGTGGTACAGACCAAGGGCCTGGAAACAAAAATGCTGACCCTGCAGGTGGAAGCCAATACAAGAATAGAAGCGCGCCAGGCACAACTCACAGTCACTACAACTGATGCAGGAGAGGACTCGCTGGTGGTCACGCGGACCATACTCCAGCAGGGCGCAAAACCCCATATTACCCTTGATCCCAACACCCTGAACGTGCCGGCTGCCGGAGGGGCCTATACCGTTCCGGTGCAGGCCAATGTATCGTGGAACGTGCTTTCGTACCCCTCCTGGGTGGAAGGCCTGCAGATAGCGAACATGGTGGGATATAACGGAGAACTGACTTTTACGGTGATACCCAACCAGCAGACTGTGGCACGTTCGGCAAGAATTGAACTTTCGCGCACCGGCGGGGGCCTTGTCTCGGCCCTTGAAATTAACCAGGCGCCCGAGGCTGTTTTTGTCAACGCAAAAGTCAATTCCCCGCAATTCCTGCATAACGAAGGGGACAGCTTCACCCTGACCGTGGAATCCAATATCGAGGTGGGATATGGGCTGGATGTGAACTGGATCATCAATACCTCAAAGACGGTGGAAGGCAGAACCACGACCTGGGAATTCCAGGTATTACCCGTCCCCACGGTAAACAATCGCAGCGCTGTGTTACAGGTGCGCGAAACAGGGACCCAGCAGGTTTACAAAACCTTTAACATGACCCAGCGCGGAGCGCGCATTGCCCAAAAAGACAGCACGGCACTGGTCCGTTTCCACAAGAATATGCGCGGGGACAACTGGAGGGACACCCATTTGTGGAACCTGCTGCTGCCGGCCGAAACCTGGCCCGGTCTCACCCTGGAAGCAGCGGTACGTAACGGGGCCCTGCATGTTAAAAAACTGGAGCTTTCCAACGGCCGCCTGGAGGGGTCGGTAGGGGACGGGACCGAGAAAGATCCGCTTTCCCTTCTGGCATACCTGGAAGTCATCAACCTGTCCAACAACACCGGGGTAACCGGATGGCTGCCTGTATCGTGGAAAGACCTGGACAACCTGGAGACCATCAACCTGGAGAACTGCAACCTGACCAACTTCATGTTTTTGGGCTACAACATTCCAGCGAATTATGCCACAAGACTAAAGAACCTGACAACCTTCATCATCCGCAACAACCTGCTCAATGGCGTAATTCCTGCGGAAATCACTGAACATCCGCATTTTGAGGAATGGAATTTTGAAGAAAACATGCAACCCCAGAAAGGGACCAACCGCCTGACCCTGCCAGATGCCCCTGCGGTACCCTAAAAACAATGGGTTTCCAACAAGTTTTCAACAAAAAAAGTTTTGCGGATTCAAATTATGGTTTATCTTTGCACTCATGTATATCATAGCATAAAAGTAATATCTGATAACTTCTAAAAACTTTTGTTTAACTTAAAATTTTTAATGCATG
>MWDM01000147.1 GCA_002070565.1 Bacteroidetes bacterium ADurb.Bin139 | reverse complement strand
ACCTCCCAATCGCAGCTGGCCTTGACAACAGATGCACGTTACAGGCAGGAAATGACGGATCTGGAAGTCCAGGTGAGCTTGTTGAACATGGTCAAAGAATACATGGAAGCCCAGGGTTCGGAACACGATATGATCCCGGCCAACCTGGGATTGAAAGATGTGGGTCTCATTGGCGGCATAGAGCAATACAACGAACTGGTGGTGGAACGCAACCGCCTGTTGGCCGGATCCAGTCTGAATAACCCGCGGGTGGTTACTGCCAACCTGCAACTGGAAAACATGCGAAACGGCATAGAAGTATCCATAGAAAACGTATCCAAAACATACGATTTGCGTATCAAATCCCTCCGGGAACAAATCTCGGCAGGAAAACGGGAGATATCCAGCATTCCGGGGCAACAACTGGAATTGGCACGCTTAACGCGCCAGCAGGAGATTATTGAACCGCTATACCGCCTGTTGCAACAGAAAAAGGAAGAAGCCATGATATCGCTGTACGGATTGCCCGATAACGCACGGATCATGGAAGAACCCAACACGGCCGTTAAGCCGGCAAAACCCAACAAACGCAATATCTACCTTTTAGGCATCCTGGCAGGATTGCTGATTCCACCCGGTGTTTTCTTCACGAAGCAGACCCTTAGGCGTAAAGTAGACGGGAAGCGCGACCTGGAAAAGAAGCTGACCATTCCCGTTTTTGCCACCATCCCAAAAGCCAAAAACTACTCGGGGCACATAGACATCAAGAGCAAGGATTCCCTGACCGAAGGATTTCGCATGCTCAGATCCAACCTGCAATATGTTGAAGGAAAGGTCATACACATTACTTCCAGTATCCTGGGTGAAGGAAAGACATTTGTAGCCACCAACCTGGCCATTGCACTGGCAGCTACCGGGAAGAAAGTCATCCTTGTGGGTGCCGACCTTCGTAAACCAAAAATTCATGAAACATTCGGTATCAGCAACCGCATAGGGTTGGTCAGCTACCTGATAGGGAAAGTACCCGATATTAGGGACCTCATTGTACCTTCAGGCATTGACGAGAACCTGGAACTGCTACCGGCCGGTCCCATACCGCCCAACCCTTCCGAACTGTTGTCCACAGATAAAGTGAATGAAGTACTGATACCATTACGTACGAATTACGATTTCATCATCGTTGACACGGCTCCCTGTTTCCAGGCAGCCGATACGTTTAACTTAGCCCACTATTCCGATTATACGCTTTACGTAATCCGTTCCAAATATACAGACCTTCGCATGCTTCCCGATATCCAGGCATTCCACGATTCCGGCAAGCTAAATAATATGTCACTGGTGCTGAATGCAGTAGATTTTTCAAGGAGTCCATACGGTTACGGATACGGATCTGGCTATGGATACGGCTACGGGTACGGATACGGCTATGGCTACGGGGACGAAATCAAGGAGAAAAAACGCCGTAAAAAATAATACATGTTCGGTTTCTTAAAACCAAAAGTAAAAATCGGCAACCTACCCTACTGTTGCGAAGTTCATTCCCATATCCTCCCGGGAGTAGATGACGGCTTTAAGAATGTTGATGACTCCACCCAAATCCTCCGGCATTTTCAAAAGGACGGCATTACGCATGTGGCTTTTACTCCACACATAGATCCCGGGATGTTTCCTAAGAACACAAAACCTTTCCTGCAGGAACGTTTCAAGGACTTTGTCAACGCTTTACCGCAGGACATCAACATGAAATTCCACCTTGCC
>MWDM01000146.1 GCA_002070565.1 Bacteroidetes bacterium ADurb.Bin139 | reverse complement strand
GCAAGGCTTGGTGGAAGAAACCTCCCAATCGCAGCTGGCCTTGACAACAGATGCACGTTACAGGCAGGAAATGACAGATCTGGAAGTCCAGGTGAGCTTGTTGAACATGGTCAAAGAATACATGGAAGCCCAGGGTTCGGAACACGATATGATCCCGGCCAACCTGGGATTGAAAGATGTGGGTCTCATTGGCGGCATAGAGCAATACAACGAACTGGTGGTGGAACGCAACCGCCTGTTGGCCGGATCCAGTCTGAATAACCCGCGGGTGGTTACTGCCAACCTGCAACTGGAAAACATGCGAAACGGCATAGAAGTATCCATAGAAAACGTATCCAAAACATACGATTTGCGTATCAAATCCCTCCGGGAACAAATCTCGGCAGGAAAACGGGAGATATCCAGCATTCCGGGGCAACAGCTGGAATTGGCACGCCTAACGCGCCAGCAGGAGATTATTGAACCGCTGTACCGCCTGTTGCAACAGAAAAAGGAAGAAGCCATGATATCGTTGTACGGATTGCCCGATAACGCACGGATCATGGAAGAACCCAACACGGCCGTTAAGCCTGCAAAACCCAATAAACGCAATATCTACCTTTTAGGCATCCTGGCAGGATTGTTGATTCCACCCGGTGTTTTCTTCACCAAGCAGACCCTTAGGCGTAAAGTAGACGGAAAGCGCGACCTGGAAAAGAAGCTGACCATTCCCGTTTTTGCCACCATTCCAAAAGCAAAACATTACGAAGGGCACATTGACATCAAGAGCAAGGACTCCCTGACCGAAGGATTTCGCATGCTCAGATCCAACCTGCAATATATTGAAGGCAAGGTCATACACATTACTTCCAGTATTCCGGGGGAAGGAAAAACATTTGTAGCCACCAACCTGGCCATTGCGCTGGCAGCTACCGGGAAGAAAGTCATCCTGGTGGGTGCCGATCTGCGTAAACCAAAAATCCATGAAACATTCGGGATCAGCAACCGCATAGGGTTGGTCAGCTACCTGATAGGAAAAGTACCCGATATTCGGGATCTCATTGTTTCTTCAGGCATTGATGAGAACCTGGAATTGCTTCCGGCCGGACCCATACCGCCCAACCCTTCCGAACTGTTGTCCACAGACAAAGTGAATGAAGTACTGATACCCTTACGTAAGAATTACGATTTCATCATCGTTGACACGGCTCCCTGTTTCCAGGCAGCCGATACGTTTAACTTAGCCCACTATTCCGATTACACGCTTTACGTGATCCGTTCCAAATATACAGACCTTCGCATGCTTCCCGATATCCAGGCATTCCACGATTCCGGCAAGCTAAATAACATGTCCCTGGTGCTGAATGCAGTAGATTTTTCAAGGAGTCCCTACGGTTACGGATACGGGTCGGGCTACGGCTACGGATACGGGTACGGATACGGCTATGGTTACGGGGACGAAATCAAGGAGAAAAAACGCCGTAAAAAATAATACATGTTCGGTTTCTTAAAACCAAAAGTAAAAATCGCCCACCTACCCTACTGTTGCGAGGTTCATTCCCATATTCTCCCGGGAGTAGATGACGGCTTTAAGAATGTTGATGACTCCACCCAAATCCTCCGGCAATTTCAAAAAGACGGCATTACACATGTGGCTTTTACCCCACACATTGATCCCGGTATGTTCCCTGAAAACACAAAGCCTTTCCTGCAGGAACGTTTCAAGGACTTTGTCAACGCTTTACCGCAGGACATCAACATGAAATTCCACCTTGCC
>MWDM01000145.1 GCA_002070565.1 Bacteroidetes bacterium ADurb.Bin139 | reverse complement strand
CTCAGTAGTCTTAGCCAACCGGGGGGAGATCGCCGTACAGACGATAAATGAAGAGCTGTACCAACGCTTTATATCTTACATTGACGCCAGGCCCAGGACCATAGAAACCTATACCAAAGCCTTACGCCAGCTATTCAGATACCTTTCCCTTAACGGCATAACACAGCCCACCAGGGAAGACATACTTGCTTACCGGGATCACCTGAAGGAAACACTCAAGCCCGCCACAGTACAAAACTATATCACGGCTACCAGGCTCTTCTTCCAATGGCTGGAACAGGAAAGGATATATCCCAATGTAGCCAGCAAGATCAAGGGGGCAAGGATAGAGAAGGGCCACAAAAAGGACTTCCTGAACTCCCAACAAGTGAGGGCCGTACTGGGGATAGTGGACACACAGAGCCTACAGGGGCTTAGGGACTACGCCATGATAGCCTTAATGGTAACAGGCGGGCTTAGGACCATTGAAGTATCCAGGGCGGATATAGGGGACATGAGGGAGATCGCCGGACAAGCCAGGCTATACATACAGGGCAAGGGGAAGGAAGAAAAAGCAGATTATGCAGTACTCCAGCCGGAAGTCAAGACGGCGATAGACGCTTACTTAGCCCGCCGGGGAGAGACAGGCAAGGATCAACCCCTGTTTGCCAGCACCAGCAACAACAGCACAGGCGGAAGGCTTAGCACCCGGTCAATAAGCGGGATAGTAAAGACCTGGCTTCAAAGGGCCGGATATGACAGCGATAGGCTAACCGCCCACAGCCTGAGACACACAGCCATAACCCTGGCACTGCTGGCCGGGAAGCCAATGCGGGAAGTACAGCAATTTGCCAGGCACACCAGCCCAGTCATAACGGAAGTGTACGCCCATGATCTGGACAGGGCCAACAACGGCTGTGAGGAAGCTATTGCCAGGGCGATCTTTTAACCGGGGCGGGACAGTGATTAAGGCGGACTTTTGCAAGGCCTATAAAAAAGGAAAGTGTGATACCATAAAAAGGGGGCAAAGTGTAAAACCTAAAAAGGGGGAAGCCCTGCCTATACACATAAGCGTATACAGACAACAACACACACATAAAGAGAGGTATAACCATGTTACCAACAGAAGTAAAGCTTAGCGATCTTAACGGCTATCAAGTGGAGTGGGACAGTATCAAGTCCATAACCCTGGGAGTTATTAGGGAGAACTTGGAAGCGATCAAAAGAACCCTGCTTAAATCCGGGACAGAGATCAAGCGGGACACGCCCCTGCTGGATCAAATCTCCATGACTTACGCCAATGTTACGGAAGAGTGGATACTAACGGCCTATAATGAAAACAAAGATGATTGCTTTCAAGCTCTGAGCCTGGGCTATGACTTTGGCAAGGCTTAACGCTTAGGCCGGAACTATGAAGAAAGCGATTGCCATTATCAACCAAAAGGGCGGAGTGGGGAAGACAACCACAGCCCTGGCACTGGGGGCGGGACTTTCTCTTAAAGGCCATAAGACCCTGTTTATAGACCTTGACGCCCAGGGCAACCTATCCCATACCCTGGGAGCTTCCCCGCACACCCACACAGCCCTTGACTTGATCCTGGGAACGGCCAAGATAAGCACGGCGATCCAGCACACCAAGCACGGCGATCTTATACCCTACTCCCCGGAACTGGTAGGGGCGGACAAATTAGTAAGCGGTCCGGGAAAAGAGTACAGGCTTAAGCAAGCAATCGCCGAGGCATACCCAAATTATGACTACCTGGTAGTGGATACCCCGCCCTATTTGGGGAT
>MWDM01000144.1 GCA_002070565.1 Bacteroidetes bacterium ADurb.Bin139 | reverse complement strand
AAATCCGGTGCAATAGAGGCAACGGAAAGGACTTTTTCGTACATGGCAGGGTAGGCTGTGGTGGAATTTTCGTTTCCGGCAGCAAAGACTACAAGCCCACCGGCCAGGGGACCTGTCTGGTTGCCGTTTTCGTCATAGCCCGCATATGTAATAAAGTAATCGATGGCTTCTTTGGTGATCTGGGGCAAATAGTCAATATCATCGTAACCCCAGCTATTCTGGCATATGACAGCCCCGTTGTCTGCAGCATACTTGATCGCACCGGCTTCATCTCCTACGCTGTTGTACTCATCCATAATCTGACATATCATAAGTCGTATCCCCGTCCCGTTCCCGTTCCCTCCGGCAATTCCGCAAACTCCCAGAGTATTGTTATTTGTAGCTGCAACAATACCAGCTACATGTGTTCCGTGGTTTTCCGCCCTGATGATTCCTGTGTGGGTGATGAAATTAGCTCCATAGATATCGTCAACAATGCCATTGTTGTCATCGTCTACGCCTTCTACTCCATTCAGCTCTGCCTGGTTAACCCATAAGTTATTCACCAGGTCCGGGTGGGTGATGTCCACACCTGTGTCTACTATGGCTACAATAACCTGGCTGTTGCCGGTTGTATAATATTTCCATACGTCCATAACGTTGATATCTGCTCCGGATACAAAATCGGTGCTTATTGATCCATCGTTATACAGGTGCCATTGCTTTGGTAAATAGGGATCATTGAATGGGAACTTATAGGAAGAGGCTTCCTGAGTTCTCTTCCTGGGAATATACTCCACCCATTGCACTCCTTCAAGCTCTGACAAACCGATAGCTGTTTTGGTCAGGGGCATATCTTCATAAAAGGTGACCGTATACCATAAATGCAAGCCTGCTGTGCGGGTTCGGGCTTCAAACTTTTCTTCAGGAGGAAAAACACGGCGGACAGAACGGATATTAAGGCCGGCAAAAACCTGATCTGCAGATGATGATGACTCATTTAGCAGTTCTGCCATTTGTTCTGTTACTTTTATACGGGCAATGCCAGAGTAGACATTAACAGTATCCTTTAGATGTTTAAGGTTCTGATTGAGTGCTTGAGGGAAGTTTGTCTTTTTCTCACAGCCTGAAAAGAGAACCCCGAACACCAGAAGCCAATAAATTTTTTTCATAGGAAGTTGCTTTTCAATACAAAGATAAGAAAAAGCCCCTTTTTCAAGAGGCTTTTTCAAAATAGAGGGCTATGTAAGGCTAAAGTATGTCGTTCAAATTTGGTCCGCCGGGCAACGAAATATAGGAGAAGTTATCACTATTTTGCCATCCACCTAATCCGTCGATATAAATAGCGGGACGTAAACGCACTACTTTATCCTGGATAAACAAGCTTTTTGCATCATGTCCTGCCAGAGATGCCCCTAATGCAGAAGGATAATAGTGTTTGATCGGATTTTCTGCATTACCTTGATAGAGGAGGCCTGCATACCAGTTTGTATCCCATTTCACATGTTTCTCATCATCAATTACCCAAAATTCAATATATGCACTTTGAGGTCCTCCCAGCCATCCTTCCCACTCAGCTTCAAGAAGCAATTCCTTTGTATAGGGTTGCATTACCCTGTAGCGTTCAAATCCTTCTGCTTTACGGATTTCAACAGTGTTGATGCTATACAAAGCCCAGCTATCAAAAAACTGTCCATTTCCTAGTGAAATCCAATTGTAGGCCAGGTTCACCTTTAAATCTATGGTACCAACCCCTCCTACGGAAACATCTTCTTCGCCAATGGTGAGTTTCAGGGTATAGACCAGACCAATTGCGGCTTCATTTGTCAGGGATATTTGCAGGTCTGCAGCTCCTTCCCCGTCTTCAAATGTTAAGGCAGAAGGTACTGTAAAAACGTTTGCCGAAGGTGTTGCAGC
>MWDM01000143.1 GCA_002070565.1 Bacteroidetes bacterium ADurb.Bin139 | reverse complement strand
GCGTAATCCACATCCACTTCCTTGCCAAAATCGAATTCAATATTCGCCTGCCAGTTGTTCAGCTGCGCATAGCGGATCTCAATGGTGTATTTTTTACCGGCCTGGAATGTATACGGGATGCGGGAAGGCAAGGTGCGCCAGTTGTCGTACATCTGGACCCTTTCACCATTGACCAGCAATTCAAAATGACCGGTTGCCCCGCCTTTAAGCACCAGCTCTTCCGTCACTTTTGGGGTGAACTCGGCCTGGAACAAGGCAGAAAAGCCTTCCAGTTTCACACCCGAGGCAAATTCATGCTGCCCGGCGGTGGTCATTTTGATGGGACTGGTCAGGCGTGCCGAGGTAACGATGTCCCCTTCCCTGCCGGGGTTGTTCCAATACGTGGCTTTAAATCCGGGTTTGCCTTCAAAGGAAAGCTGGGAAAAATAACTCTGTGTCACCTTATCTTCCACCAAATCGCACCCTTTGTCGTAGAAGATCCGTTTCCCGGGAAGCTTGGTTTTAATCCCGTCCAGGATGGAGATGGTGCGAACCGGGGTCCCGTTGTAATTGCCCCACAACATCACGGTGTCGGCTGCATTGGGGCCTATTACGGCAATTTTCTTTTCTTTGCGTGAGAGCGGCAGTATGTTGTTGTTGTTCTGGAGTAAGGTCATGGTCTGTTGGGCCATCCGGTAGGCAAGTTCCCTGTGCTTTTCGCAATTAAGAATGGATGCCGGGATCTGTGCCCAGGGAACGAGGGAATCGTCATCAAAATCGCCCAGGTCAAAACGGCCGGTCAACACACGCAACAGGCTCCTGTCAATGTCTTCTTCCTTGATCAACCCGCGCTCAACGCCTTCGGGCAACGTCTTGTAGGGATAATTCTCCCAGACGCACTCCACATCGGTCCCGGCCAGTACGCCTTTGGAAGCGGCATGAACCGGGGTGGACGATACTTTGTGCGAAGTGAAGAAGTCCGTGATGGCTCCGCAGTCGGAAACCACGATATATTGGAAACCCCATTCATCACGCAGGATGCGTTGCAACAGGCGGGAACTGCCGCAGCAGGGTTCGTCATCTATCCGCTGATAGGCACACATGACCTGGCGCACACCAGCTTCCTGTACCAGGGCCTTGAAAGCAGGCAGGTAGGTTTCGTGTAATTCGCGTGGGTTCAATGCATTCAAATTGAGCTCGTGGCGGCTCCATTCAGGTCCCGAATGCACGGCAAAATGCTTGGCACAGGCCAGCAGTTTCCGGTACCTGGCATCTTCCGGGCCCTGCAACCCCTTTACCACCTGGATCCCCATACGTGAGGTGAGGTACGGGTCTTCTCCGTACGTTTCTTGTCCCCGTCCCCAGCGCGGATCTCGGAAAATATTCACATTGGGCGTCCACACGGAAAGGCTCAGAAACCGTTTGTTTTCATTGCCCAGTTGCAGCCATTGGTGGTATTTTGCCCGTGCCTCGTCAGAAACCGCATCAAAAATGGTGAATACCAGTTGGTCATTGAACGAAGCCGCCATCCCAACGGGCTCGGGGAAAACAGTTACATTATCGTTGTTGGCGTACCCGTGCAACGCCTCGCTCCACCAGTTGAATTTCTTAATGCCCAACCGCGGGATCGCATCGCTCTGGTCGCACATTAAAGTGGCCTTTTCTTCCAGGGTCAGTCTTGAGATCAGGTCTTTGGCCCGTTCCACGGAACTGAGATCCGGGTTCTGAAAAGGATAGCTTTGTGCGTGCGCTATGACGGGAAACAGCAGTATGAGTAAGGAGACCAGGTAGATCCTGGGAATGAAGGATATCCGGAAGATGACGATACCTCCTATCCGGGATGTGTTGTGTGCATGAAGTTCCATAAATGATCTTATTTTCAGTAAAGTTATCATATAATCATCAATCCGGGTAAGGATTTT
>MWDM01000142.1 GCA_002070565.1 Bacteroidetes bacterium ADurb.Bin139 | reverse complement strand
AATGGACATCCATCGTTCAAAGCCCGACTTCTGCATTTTAGGGAGCTTCTCGATCCTGTAGTTATTCATGTCCAGCGGATCGAATGTCATGTCATTTCCAGTTTTTAAATGGATTCTTCATCAACATGGAATTGTAATACCGGGTATCGCCCGTGACTTCCGCACCCAGCCAGGCAGGTTTTTCAAAAGCTTCGTTCTCGGAACCAAGCTCAATCTCGGCCAGGGTGAGGCCCTCGTTTTCACCATAGAATTCGTCCACCTCAAACGTGTGGGGCCCAGCCTTTACAAGGTACCGCGTTTTGTCAATGACACCCGGCTCGCAAAGTTCAAGGAGCGAACGGACGTCTTCCACCGGGATCTCTTTTTCCCATTCATAACGGCTGGCCCCGCTCTTGTTGCCTATGCCTTTGACGGTGATGAATCCCTTGTCTCCTTTTACCCGGACCCTTACAGTCCTTTCGGGGACAGAACTCAGGTATCCCTGGGTAATGCGGGTGGATTTGACGGCCAACGGCTTGTAGGGGCCGGTCACTAAAAATTTACGTTCAATTTCCTGTGCCATATCATTCGTTTGCCAAAGGTTTGGGACTCATTCCGATAACACGCTTGATGGCCTGTAGGTAGTTGATGTTTTCAACGCCTTCCAGCCCCACCTCCCTGATGGTTTTCAGGATATCTTCAATCTCGGTGGATTCCGAGTTAATGGTGACAACTTTTGCTCCGTTAATAAGGACATTGCCCACTTCGCAGATGGTGTCATTGACCATATAGCCAAAGCGTTGCTTGTGCACTCTGACGGCAGCTAAAAGGGGGTGCTTCCGGACCATTTCAATGAACTCGTCGTAGGTGTAGGTGTCTTTTGCAAGCGGTTGCATCTCTACCATAAAGGCAGGGAACACTTCCTCCCTGAGCACCTTTGCGGAAATGGGGAACTCGCCCTTCATGAGCGGATTCCATTGTTCAAGTCCCTGTACTGTCTGCACAAAGGTCTTGATATCCATTTTACCGTCCCGGATCTTGGTGTTGTTAATATCGTTCGCTGCCGATATGATATACACCTCATCGCTGGAACGTTCCCATACTTTTTCCGGAACAGGAACTGATAATCTGGCCATGCGCTGGTGTGCCCGGTCAAAATTTTGCCCGAAGGAACGGAATTCGAATCTTGGCTTTGATATAGCGCCAATCTCCATTTTTTCTTTTGACATATATTTACTGGCAATGTGTTCTATTGCAGCCCTATTACATAATCTGTACTTTCCTGGTTTGCGGCACCGGGAGTTGCCGGGGCATGTGCCCATTTTTTATCTGTGTTGCGGCTGTAAGATGCCGGAGCAGTTTTGGCAATGGCCGTAAGGTTGAAATCATCAATGCTGCTACCGGCAGGATTGAACAGCTGGATCCTTACGTTCTTTTTGGCTGAGAGGCCGCTGTGGAAGATCAGGGCTTCCGGCTGGGTCGGATGGTCTGCCTGAACGTCTTCGCTATAGAGCAGCAGGAACTGACCCGGAGCAAGCGTACGATCGTCGCAAACCCAGACGGGTTCATCATTTTCGCTGTCTTTACAAATATAAACGCCTTCCAGGGGAATATCCTTTGTGCCCCTGTTCTGCAATTCCATGAATTTATCATTCCCGTTCAGCTCGTTCAGGTAAAGGCCCGAGTAATCCACTACAACAGCAGCAACGGTATAAGATTTATCGGCCGATTTGGCGATATATCCTTTTTCGTTCACGGCTTCTACATGGAAAGTTACCACAGCCTTGTCGGCCTGTGCGGGGATCACCCCGGAATATACGTCGCCCGAGGCCGTCATGTTTACCGATTGGGCCGATCCTCCGCCGATAGAATATTTCAGGACAGCAGAGGAAACGCTGCGCAGGTCTGTGATGGTGGCAGAAACGGTTACTGCATCGTTAGGCGTAACGGCTTCGGGGTTGAATTTCAGGTTGGAAATGGATGCGGGCCCGTCGTACAGGTCGTCCTTGACACAGGAG
>MWDM01000141.1 GCA_002070565.1 Bacteroidetes bacterium ADurb.Bin139 | reverse complement strand
TTACAGGTAATGTACGCCCTCCAATCTGCAGATGAGTAAAAAAGGAATCCGTAAGAATTTGCTGCAGGAGAAATATTGTAGGTCAGGCTAGCGTTATTGTAAGGCCGTAAATTGGCTACTGCATCCTGGGTATCCCTGTTACAGCCGTTAATAATTAAAACAAAAAGCAGGATAACCGCTTTAAAAAAATAAGGAGTTTTTTTCATATTCTATTTGCTTATCAAATATAATTTTTTTATTGAAAATTTCATTATTTTTATTATTATATTTGTACAAAATTCTCTCACCTAATGAAAAAAATATTCCATTCATTACTTGCCCTTTTGTTATTATCCTGTGCGACATCTAAAGACATCCTCTATTTTCAAGATATTGAGACAATTAAAAAACAACAGATTCAGGCTGAGTACACTACACATATAGCCAAGGACGACCTGTTGAACATTGTGGTTACCGGACCCGACAAATCGGTAGTAATGCCCTTCAACCTGACATTGAACGAGAACATGATGGGAGGTTACACCTCTGCACAATCCCTGTTCCCTTACCTTGTGGATTCGGAAGGCAACATAGATTTCCCGGTTTTGGGACGCATCCATGTGGAAGGTATGTCACGCCTGGATCTGATCAACTATTTGACTGAACGTTTGCGTGACTATATTAAAGATCCGGTAGTGGTAGTCAGTTTTACCAATTACAAAATCACTGTCCTGGGTGAAGTGCGCAGTCCGGGAACATACACCATGCCCTCTGAACGCACCACCATTTTGCAGGCCCTGGGTATGGCCGGGGACCTGACCATTGAAGCGGAACGCGATAAAGTAATGCTCATAAGGGAAGTAGACGGTGTTCAGCAACACATCAACATCAATATGAAATCCGCACAGATCATGAACTCTCCGTATTATTACCTGCAACAGAACGATGTCCTGTACGTGGCTCCCAGTGCCTCCCGCATCATCAGGGGAACGAACACGGCCAGTATCTGGAGCACTTCATTGTCCATTCTGGTATCCGGGGTGTCCGTCTTATCCATAATCTTATCTCTGTCCAACAACAACGCCAAATAATCCTACATCATGTCAGATAATCAAAATATCCCTGCAGGGAACAGGAATCAGCAGGAAGAAGAATCCATTGACATACGCATGATCCTGGAATCTGTATGGGGATTACGTTACTGGATCATTTTATCCCTAATCGTTTGTATGGGGCTGGTTTATGCTTACACTTGGTACAGCACCCCTGTTTATGAAACTTCGGGAAGTATCATGCTCATGAACGATGATGGCCGGGGGAATGCATCATCCAGTGAAATTGCCCTGATGTCGGAACTTTCCGGAGTATCGGTGCGACAGAAAATGAGCAACGAATTGTATATACTCAAAACCACTACCCTCATGCAAAGGGTTGTGGAAGAGTTGGGCTTGCACATACAATACTTTGAGGAAGACCGGATCAAGACCACCGAGTTTTATAAAAATAACCCCCTGGTATTCAAATGGGAAAATCCCGTTCCCATCGCTTCCGGAGATATCAAGCCCATGAGTATTCACCTGACACTAAAACCGGCACAGGACGGTTACGTTATTACTGAATTCAGTGTTGCAGAGAACGAAATCTTCCTGGCAGACACCCTATACGAATTCGGGGACGTTGTTACCACGTCTGCTGGTCTTTTCAGCATTCATAAAAATCCCTCCGTAAATACCAGTCATACCAAACACGTGATACGCATAAGCAATCCACGCAGCAAAGCAAAAGCTTATGCAACGGAACTGACGACCAATACCGTTAGCGAAGGCCCCAGGACATTGGGAGGCACATCGGATATTATCCTGTTGTCCATATTGGATGAAAAACCGCAACGTTCCGTAGAAATGCTTCATTCACTTATCAGTAATTATATTGAAGACAACCGGATGTACAAAGCCGCCTCCATAGAAAAATCCATCGTATTCATCAATGGCCGGTTGAATGAAATTGAACGTGAACTGGGACTGATTGAAAGCGAATACCGCAGTTTTCGCGTTACGCAAGGCTTGGTGGAAGAAACCTCCCAATCGCAGCTGGCCTTGACAACAGATGCACGTTACAGGCAGGAAATGAC
>MWDM01000140.1 GCA_002070565.1 Bacteroidetes bacterium ADurb.Bin139 | reverse complement strand
CGTGGGGTTTTTGCCCCTGGTGGGCCCTAAAACACCCCCACCACGGGCACTTTTGCGGGGTTTTTGCCCCTGGTGGGCCCTAAAACACCCCCACCACGGGCACTTTTGCGGGGTTTTTGCCCCTGGTCAGCTTCAAAACCGGTGCAAATCAAGTTGGTGCTGCTGCGCAGCGCCTTTATATGCGCCAAACGCGTTTGGCGCACTAAGGTTCCACCTCCTGTCTCCTGGAAGAGGAATAGTTTCCTATCTTTGCCCCATGGAACTGATTTTTTCCCTGGAGAACATACGGCAGGCGGCCGGGGCGCTTTTACAGCATACCGGCAGAGAGGGTGTGGTGGCTTTTTACGGGCAGATGGGAGCGGGGAAGACCACCTTCATCAAAGCCTTGTGCCAGGTCCTGGGAACGGAAGACTGGGTGAACAGCCCCACCTTTGCCCTGGTCAATGAATACCTTTCCGCGGAAGGGGTCCCCATTTATCATTTCGATTTCTTCCGCATTAAAAACATACAGGAAGCCCTGGACATGGGATGCACAGAGTATTTTGACACTCCGGGAACCTTATCGTTGGTTGAATGGCCCGAGCTAATCACCCCCCTGCTGCCTCCGGACACCTGGCGCGCAACCCTGGACGTCCTCCCTTCCGGGGAACGGAAACTGACTGTGAGCCGAGGCTGACTTGGCATAGAAACAGTAGCGGGCCAATTCAGAATAGTTCTTTCGGATTAATCTTTAGAAACTCCTCATAAGGAATCCCGCCAGTACCTACCAGCAGTATTTTATGGGGATGAAATTTCTCATTAAATATACCCATTCCTGCGTTATCTATGCTGGCACCGCTTTTTACTTCCAGGCCAATGACCTTATCTCCCTTCTCAAGGATATAATCTACTTCATGATTACCTTCTCGCCAATAATGCAGATTATACCGCTCAGAAACCGAATGATTCAGTAAATGAGCACCCACAGACGATTCAACCAGTCTGCCCCACCGTTTTGGATTAACAATCGCCGTTGAATAGGTTTCGTGATCCTGTGATGTTAATAATGCATTATTATATACCTGGAATTTTGGACTGGACGACCGTTGCCTGACTACACTTCCTGCATATTTATCCAATCCACCTAACAAACCACTATCAGATAATAATTTGAGGTAATTTGCCAAGGTCGTGGTATTGCCTGCATCCTGCAACTGTCCGATGATTTTTGTATAGGATAGAATCTGCCCCGAGTATAAGCACCCAAGTTCAAATAGTCGCTTCAATAATGCCGGTTTATCCACACGGGTCAGCATCAAAATATCTTTTGAAATACTGGTTTCTATAAGTGCATCTTTTATGTAGCTTTTCCAACGTTCTTCATCATTGATCAATGACGCAGAACCCGGATATCCTCCAAAATAAATATACTGTTCGACAGACCAGCCAAAAGCAGCCTCCATTTCAACAAACGACCAGTGCCCAAAATAAAATGTCTCGAAACGTCCGGCCAACGACTCTGTTAAACCTTTCTGAATAAGGAGGCGGGAAGACCCCAACAAAACAACCTTGATAGTTACTTTCTCACGAGTGTCTTTATCCCACTGCTGCTTGATGACTTCACTCCAGTTATCTATCTTTTGTATTTCATCAATAACAAGGAGATACTCCGAAGCACCGGAGGCTTTCATTTTCAGCCTGGCTGTCTCCCAAACTTGCATCAGCCATACCGGGTTAGTTGCAGTAATGGCATCGGCAGATTCATATACATACGATATGGACAATTGAGACAACAATTGGTTTATCGTAGTGGTTTTACCCACCTGGCGAGGGCCAAGTATTACCTGAATGAACTGTCGCGGCTCTTCAATTCTTGACTTAACCTGCTTCAAATAAGTGCGTTCGTACATTTTGAATCATTTTACTCAATATTGTGCGTAAATTTACTCAAAATATCCAGATTGCCAAAATAATTGAATATTATTCCGAAGCAACCTGTGTCGGATTTCTCATACGAACTTGAACCCGGCTAAGGCGAGACAGAGCGGGTGACCACACTGGCTGAAAAACCTTACATATTGTGCTAAAATACTGACAATCAAAATGTGGGATGAGGTGTACGACTAGCAGTTCGTTCACAAATTAAGTTGACATTTCTGTTGTTTCGATTTTTTCCTCTTCCATTTTGTATTTCCATTTGAAAACGACAGGCTC
>MWDM01000139.1 GCA_002070565.1 Bacteroidetes bacterium ADurb.Bin139 | reverse complement strand
TGTAGACAATTGATATTCAGATGTATAAAATTTCTTGAAAAAGTGTTGCGCGGTAATCCGGGTTTGCCCTAACTTGGAATCTATCCTTATAGAGACTTTTTTCCGGTCCGATGTGAAGGTAATGTATTCATCGGGCGGTACGGCTTTAGCAAGATAGTGTTGCAGGATTCGTTCCATGGCCACAAAGACGGCCAGCAGGAGCCAGATAAGGATGGGATTGAAGATAAGGCCGGGCAGGTTGTCGGGATAGAGTTTTAGCAGGTACCAGCTGGTAATAATGAGACACAGGTATTCCGTAAGCAGGGTGGAGACGGCCAGGCAGATACTGTGCAGGACGCCCTTGCGCCTGTTCTCGAAGGACAGGTCTTTCATAAGGAATTTGGCGAGTAATGCTCCGGGCAGGAACATGATGGCCAGCAAGAGGGCTTTGGTGTAGCCATCCACCACACTGGTAAAGACCAGGCTCATCAACATCACAACCACCAGCCAATACCCGATGCTAAAATACTTTCTCATGTTCAAAAATAGGCATTTCCCAATGAATTTTCCTCCCCGGCGGCCTTACTGACTTCCAGAAGGGGGTTTTAACACTCCGGCAGACGGATTCGACCTTTGCTGTGAACAAAGGGTGATATACTTTTGCAATAACCAATTAAAACAACAACATCATGTTACATTTTTTTATTGAGGGAGGTCCTTTGTTTATGGGTCTGTTGACCATTGAACTGGTCTTTTTAATAATTGCTGCCTGGAAAGCTCCGGCATGGACAAAAGAAATTGGCCTGATGGCCTTGATTACGGGTATCCTGTCAACGCTTTTTGGTCTGGCACAGGTATTTGATTACATTGAAAGCGAGGGCGATGTCCCAATGACTGTTCTCTGCGGAGGCTTGAAAGTAGGATTGATCCCCATTATATACGGCGGTTTGATCTACCTTGTCTCCCTGATCCTCCGCATTATCCAGAAACCCAGGATATAAAGGCCCACTTCTTGCAGCGTTTTGAACAGTGTTCAACGTCTTAGGACTGACTGTTCAACAAACCTGCCGGATGAAAAGGTTTCGTTACATATTCTTGTTAGGATTCTTATGCTGCCTTGCTCAGACCATTGCGTCCGGGCAGGGCAGCTTCAGGATCGGGGCAGGGTTTGGGATCCCCGAATTGCTGAACGCGGGGCTGGGTTACAGCACAGGCCAGCTGCAGCTGGGCGTGAGTGTGGGATCCATGCCTGTAAAAGATGAACGCATCATCTCTATACTGGGCGATATCAGGTACCATTTTGCTGGCCGGTCTGCCTACACCCACCTGCGTCCCTGGTTTGCCCGCCTGGGGGTGAATTATATGCGTGACGAGATCCAGTCAAAAATTGATTGCTATGTCTACCTTAATGCACGTATAGGAAGGGAATTCAATCTGTCCACAAGAGTAGGGATTGACCTGGATGCCGGAGCCATTTTCCAGCTGGTTAAAAATGAGACGCGTAAAACACCTCCTCCTGGCTGGTCACTCAATATCCACTTTCCTGTTTTTCTGAGTTTCGGGGCCGGAGTGTTTTACCGATTCTGAAAATCCTTGATTCTGAAACTTTCATTACCTTTGGATACACACTATCCAGGCACAAACCATTATTACTTAAGACCACTGCCATGAAAAAAATGCTGCTGCTCCTGCTCACATTCATGAGCTTATCACTTAATGCCCAGGAGAATGACACCACCGCGAGAATTGATGCCCTTTTTGCCTCGTTCCATAACGAAATGCCCGGGGTCGCAGTGGCTGTTTCCATAGATGGAAGGGTGATTTACAATAAAGCTTTCGGGCTGGCAAACCTGGAGTACCAGGTTCCAAACACCACTGCCACGCTATTTGAAGCCGGCTCGGTCTCCAAACAATTTGTGGCGGCAGGTATATTGTTACTGGCGCAGGAAGGCAGGCTTTCCCTGGATGACGATGTGCGGAAATACATCCCCGAGCTCAGGGAGTACGAAGCTCCCATTACCATTGATATGCTCCTGAGCCATACCAGCGGAGTAAAAGATTGGGGGGCCCTATATTCCCTGACAGGATGGCCGCGCACCACCCGCGTTTATACCCAGGAACTGGGCTGGGATATAATCTTCAAACAATCAGGCCTGAACTTTTATCCCGGCAGCCAGTATTCTTACAGCAACTCGAATTACATGCTGCTGGCGCTCATCATTGAACGGGTATCGGGGAAAACCATGGCTCAGTT
>MWDM01000138.1 GCA_002070565.1 Bacteroidetes bacterium ADurb.Bin139 | reverse complement strand
GTGTTTCTTTCAGTAGTAAAAAAATCGGGATGCATATACTTGTGAAGATCCTGGCCTATCCACTCTGTAAGCTGGTCCCGGAAATGGGTCCTGTCCAGCCAGCTGTCCATGTTTTCCAGCAGAGAGCCAATAAAAACCCTGGAATAATCCAGGTTCAGATCATACCATTTATCGTAAGCCTTAAATATGCCCGGGGCTGCAGGGTATTGGGCAAACCCTGTTTTTGCAAATTCTTCAAAAGCCACATTCAAATCGTATATGCCTCCTCCTATGATAGCCCTGTCTATGATAATGTCACGGGGATTCTCTTTTTCAATATGACGTACCAGGGCCAGGGCTCCCGATCCGCCCATGGAATACCCGCCAACGGAGATGTGTTTGTGAAGAGGCCTTCCCAATATTTCCGTAAAATACTCAATAGCTGCACGATGCATATCGTATGCTACCCGTCCCGTGTTTTCGCTCATAAGAAAAGGGTATTCCACGCTGTCTTTAGTAACACCGTTGCCCAGCAGATCGGGAATGATCACGATATATCCAAAGAATGCCAATACACCTTCAAAAATGAGAAGGGCATCACTGCCGGACCCGAATTTGTCAATATTGGCTGATGGTAAAAAATGCAACACCCCCCGTGGCTTTCTGTTAAATGGCCGCATAACGATCCCGGAAGATACCACGGGATTTCCTTTGGGATCAATTGTATTGTAGGATATCGCTGTAATGCGGACTTTCATTTTGATGAGGGACGTAAGTGTCGGCTCTATCTTAGAAAGATCCAGCGCAGGAAAATCCTTTTTGACCTCTATAAAAACATCCTTGATGGAAAAATCACCTTCTTTAAGAACTTCAATAAAATAGCGGGACATAATCAGTTAGCAGTTAAGTACAGACAGGCTGCAATAAAAAATTCTATTCCATAATTGTAATGACCTCCGTTGCCTGTGATCAATGTCACGTTGTTTTTCGTTTTCAGGTTGTTGTATAATTCTTGTGTTGCGGAAAACGGTACGGACAGATCGTCTGTGGCATGGCCCAGGTAAAGACGTGTTTTGGTATGCCATCCTTCTGCCATGGAGTGCAAAGATAGCACATTTTCAATTTTTTGAATTTCTGCATTTTTCCCGGCCGTGAAAAAATCGGGATGCATATACGTATGCAGTTGAGGATCAATGAGAGCACGCATTTGCTCGGCATTTCTGGTTCTGTCCAGCCATGTTTCCCGATTGATCAGTAGATTTCCGGTAAAGACCCTGGAATAATCCAGGTTGAGGTTATACCAGTAATCCATTGAAGCTATCAACAAAGGGATCAGCGGGTATTCTGCGTATCCGCGATCTTTAAGCTCGCTATACGTTTGATGCATGTTGTAGAGACCTCCGCCGGCAAACAGCCTTTTAACCCTGATAGGTGAGTGGGGCAACCGGTCTATGTGACGGAGCAATGCAACAGCACAAGTAGCACCTCCGGAATAACCAAAAACATCTATCTCTGCGGGAAGCGGTTTTGGTGAATACCTATTGCAGTATTCCATGGCGGCCAAGTGCATATCATAACAAACTTGTCCGGAGTGATCCATAAAAAGAAAAGGCTGGGGAAGGTGTTTGCTTACACCGCTTCCTATCAAATCAGGAATAATAACAGTGAATCCAATGAAAGCAAAAACGCCTTCGGTAATTATCAGCAGATCACTTCCTCCTTCCAGGCAAGACAGGGGAGTTGTAGGAGGAACATGAATTACACCTCTTGAAGGAATGCCAACAGGTTGTACAATAATTCCGGAAGCTATAACCGGATTGCCTCCCGGGTCCGTAGTGTTGTAGGATATGGCAGTTACGCTTACTTTTAATTCAAGGTTGAACAAGTCTGTTACAGATTCCAGCATGGAAAAATCCAGTTCAGGGAAATCCTGCAGGGTCAGGCCGATCATTTCCTGAATCCCGAATTCCTGAGTACGCAAGACAGATACAAGGTGACCCTCTTTTACAGTAATTACCTGATCTGTTTTATTACAGGAGAAACAGACTAACAGAAGTGCATAACAGATCAACTTCCGGAAAAATCCCGGAAGCCATTGTGAAAACAAGGGTGCCATTAGTATGATCCCAGCACAAAAAAAGCCAGAATGGACATGATGGAGCCCAGGATGATCAGTATTTTTGAAATAAGGTCCATTGCAGTATAATATTTTATCCCCAGGCCAGAATGATCAGGCAGATCATCATGATGATCGGTCCGGCAATGCCTGCAATTTTGAGGATTAAGTTCCAGTCAAATGTCATAACAGGT
>MWDM01000137.1 GCA_002070565.1 Bacteroidetes bacterium ADurb.Bin139 | reverse complement strand
CCTGCCTTCCTACACCCAGCTGGGAATGGCCTCTTTGCTGCCCCATAAGGAACTTTGTTTTGGGGAAGGCGATACGATTCTGGCTGACGGGAAAAGCACCCTGGGGCTTCAAAACAGGCTCAAGATCCTGCAGCAACACTCCGGTGTCCGGGCCACAGCCATACCGGCTGAGACCCTGATGAAAATGAATGCAAGAGGCCCAGAGGCCCAGGAGTTGATACAGCAGCACGATTTGGTATATGTTTACCACAACCGCATAGACAAGCTGGGTGATGATAGGACCACCGAAGACAAAGTGTTTGAAGCCTCCCGCGATGAGATCGAATTTCTGATGGAAGTGCTCAAGAAGATTGCCAACATGAATGGCACGTACATGATCATTACCTCGGATCACGGGTTTATATACCAGCATGAGGATCTTTTGGAAAGCGATTTTACAGATGCGCAGATCCAGGGAGAGGTGTTACACGACAGCCGCCGTTATGTCATTGGAAAGAACCTTACCCACAACAAGAATGTGGTACGTTATACGGCCCGGGAACTCAATATCCAGTCCGACCGGGAGGTTCTCCTGCCAAAGGGCATAGCACGTTTGCGCAAACAAGGCTCAGGCAGCCGTTACGTGCACGGAGGCATGTCTTTGCAGGAAACAGTCGTCCCTGTGCTGTTTGTTGCCAAGCAAAGGGAAGACAAGACTGCTAAGGTGGAAATTGATATCTTGAACAAAACAAGCAACAAGATTACTACCAACATACACACGGTACGTTTTTACCAGATGCAGCCGGTAGGGGCACAGTATATTGCACGATCGGTGAAAGCCTATTTTGCCATCTTCAGCGAAGAACAGGATCAAAAGCAGGTCATCTCGGATGTCTTTACCTATACTTTTGATCTGACCAGCGAAAGAACACAGGATAGGGAAGTGCAGAAGAAATTTACCATCTCTTCGGAGATCCGTCGCAGTTCGGGCGTATACCTTGTTCTGGAAGAAAAGGTGGAGAAAACGAACAAATGGATCACCATTGACCAATTTCCCTATAACCTGTCTTTGACAATAGATAACGATTTTGATGAATTTTAATATAAGGCCGTATGAAAGTCTCCAATAAAAAGATCAATGATTTGTTTGCCGGTCGTGTGGTACGCAAGGACCTTACCAACCGTATCAAAGGCAACGCCAGTGTTCCGACCTATGTGCTAGAATACCTGCTGGGTCAGTATTGCGCTACGGATGATCCACAGACCATAGAAGAAGGTGTGGAGATGGTAAAGGAAATCATCGCCAGGCATTTTGTACATCGCGACGAATCGCAGGTGGTAAAATCCACCATACGGGAGCAGGGCTCCCACAGAATCATTGACAAGGTCTCGGTCAAGCTCAACGACAAGCTGGACCGCTACGAGGCAACCTTTGCCAACCTGGGGTTGAAAAGGATCCCTATTCTGACTACTTTTATCAAGACGCATCCCAAGTTGCTTTCCGAAGGTGTCTGGTCCATCATCACCATGGGATATACCCCGGCTGAAGGCAAGGATTCCTCGCCATGGATCATCGAGAATCTTAAACCAATACAGATATCCTCTGTAGATATTGAAGAGTTCAAATCTTTACGTACCCACTTCAGCAAGGATGAGTGGATAGATCTGTTGATGCAGACTCTGGGCCTGAACCCCGATGAATTCACCAACCGTTCCAAATTGCTACAGATTGCACGCCTCATCCCGTTTGTGGAGAACAACTACAACATCATTGAATTGGGCCCGAAGGGAACCGGGAAATCGCATGTCTTCTCGGAATTCTCACCACACGGGATATTGATCTCGGGAGGAGAAGTGTCCAAGGCCAAGCTGTTTGTCAACAATAGCACCGGGGAGATCGGTCTGTTGGGATACTGGGATGTGGTAACGCTGGACGAGTTTGCCGGCAAGAGCAAAAAGTCAGACCTGGGGCTGGTGGATATCATGAAAAACTACATGGCCAACAAGTCTTTCTCCCGGGGTGCGAATATCATGCAGGCCGAAGCGTCCATGGTCATGATCGGCAATACGGACCACTCTGTGCCCCACATGCTCAAACACACAGATTTGTTCGATGCTTTGCCCAGGGATTATTACGATACGGCCTTCCTGGACAGGGTGCATGCCTACCTGCCCGGCTGGGAAACACAGAAGCTTCGTAACGAGATGTTCAGTACGGATTTCGGATTTATTGTGGACTACCTGGCCGAGATCCTTAAGTCTTTGCGCAAGGATGATTACACCAAGGCTTACCTGCCCTTCTTTGATCTGTCAACCACTATCACCACCAGGGATAAAACCTCTGTGGAAAAGACATTTTCCGGCCTTGTAAAGATCATATATCCTCATGGGGAGTATGACCTTGAACAGGCCAAAGAATTATTGGAT
>MWDM01000136.1 GCA_002070565.1 Bacteroidetes bacterium ADurb.Bin139 | reverse complement strand
AGCAAAAGACCAAAAATGTAGATCATATTTGAAAGCAGGGGGTAAATGCGGGCAGGGATGAGTAAAACAACAACAGCCAGGAACCAACCCCCCAGTATCCAGATCATCTGCATGCCGTAACGTTGCGTTGTATCAAAGATCTGCCCGTGTTGAGGATCGTACACGGCAGAAAAGACACCGATCCACCCTATGAGCACAAGTGCAATGTAGGTGGCGATGGTCCACCAGTCCAGCTTTTTTACCAGTTTATCCTCTCTTTGTATCATTTCAGGTGGCGTGTAAGCAGATCCTGTTCCAGTGTTCTTTCATAGAGCCATTGCCGGGAGGGATGGATCTGCCCGGTAAGGTATTTTTCTACCAGAAGCGAAGCCACAGGGGCAGCCTGTGAGGCTCCGAATCCGCCTTGTTCTATGTAAACGGCTACGGCTATCTTGGGATTGTCTTTTGGGGCAAAACAGATGAAAACAGAATTGTCTTCCCCGTGCGGATTCTGAGCCGTGCCGGTTTTTCCGCATAAAGTCACGTCCGGTATGGCAGCCAGGCGGGCGGTGGCTCCCGAGCCCGCCGGGGCGTTCACCGCCTGGTACATTCCCTCGACAATGACCTCAAAATGTTCAGGGTCCACCATCACCTGGTGCCGCCCGATCGTGGGGGTGAATGAAGGTTCCTGGCGGATTTCCCTTACCAGGTGCGGCGTATAGTAGTGGCCCCTGTTAGCCATGATGGCTGCCAGGTTGGCCAGTTGCAGCGGGGTTGCCCCTATTTCTCCCTGACCTATGGACAGCGAGATTACCGTCAGTGAACGCCACCGGCCGGCGCCATAGATCTTATCGTACAGGGCGGTGCCCGGGAGCGAACCGGACAGTTCTCCGGGGATATCAATGCCCAGCCGGGTGCCAAATCCAAAGCTTTTCACGTATTCCTGCCACTTATTCATGGATTCCCCGATGTTGCGGTACGCCGGATTGTCCAGGATGCTTCTCAGGACGTTGCAATAATAAGCATTGCAGGACATCATCACCGATTGCACCAGGTTGGTGGGTGAAGGGTGGCTGTGGCATTTCACTGTAAGGGATCCGGCGCGGTACCCCATGTTGCAGGAATAACGCGTTTCCGGTTTCAGGACCCCTTCCTGCAAGCCTATCAGACCGTTGACCAGCTTGAATACAGACCCGGGCGGATAAGCAGACATGATGGCCCGGTTGAACAGGGGTTTGAGCGGGTCGGCCATGACCTGGGGGTAATAACTTCCGAAATTGGTAAGGTATTGCGAGGAAAGACCGGTTGATGTGATCAGGGTGAGGACCTCGCCGGTGGAAGGATCCAGGGCGACTATAGACCCTACTTTGTTGCGCATCAGTTCTTCTCCAAAGCGTTGCAGGTTCAGGTCTATGGTTGTGATCATGTCTTTTCCGGGAACCGCTGTTTTGTCGTAGGCGCCGTCTTCATAGGAGGATTTAATGCGGTTGTGCACATCCCTCAGAAAAATGGAATACCCTTTTTCTCCCCGGAGCCACTTTTCGTAGTATTCTTCAAGACCGGTCCTGCCAATATAGTCTCCCGGACGGTATTCGGGGTTCTTGTCCAAAAAAGCCTGATCGGCCTCTATGATATAGCCGGGAAGATTGCCGCAGATTTGGGAGGGATAACTGCGCACGCTGCGGGTCTGAACGGAAAATCCCCGGAATTTGTAGGATTTTTCCAGGAATCGGGTGTATTCCTGGTTGGTTACCTGCCTGAGAAAAATCACAGACTGGTATCCGATAGACCTTCGCCGCTTGTTGACCTCTTCCAGCATTTGTTCCAGGCGTTCACGTTCCAGATTGAAAATGGAACAGAAAGCGGTGGTGTCAAAAGGTACCAGCTCCCGGGGTGTTATCATGATGTCGTAGGCAAACTGGTTTTCTACCATTGTGTTGCCGTTGCGGTCATAAATCAACCCCCTGGAGGGGTAAATGATTTCGTATCGTAAAACATTGTTTGATGCGGTGATTTTGTACTCTTTATTGATGAGCTGCAGGAATACAAGGCGGCCTGCCAGGATGACCATGCAAATAATAAAAAAGCCAGTGATGACCGTTCTTTGTATTGCTCTGCTTTCCATGGCGTTACCTCCTACGTTCAAAAAACGTGATTTTGAATAACAGGATCAGAAAAACATTCAGTAACAGGCTGCATACAAAGCGGGCAAAAGTATGCCAGAAGAGGAAAAAACTAAGGCTTTCCAGGGTGAAGAACACCAGGTGGTGCGCTATCACGCAGAACATGACAAAGAAGCTGTACCTGCCAAATCCCAACTGGTTGAACCCGGGAACCATCAGGTTGTCCAGGTCCCCTTTGACGGTCACCGTTTTCAGAATTGTGCTCCGCAATGCACCCGTAACCACAAAGGATGCGGTGTGCAGGCCCA
>MWDM01000135.1 GCA_002070565.1 Bacteroidetes bacterium ADurb.Bin139 | reverse complement strand
GTTTTCTGCCTTAAAGGAAGAGCTGGCCAAATACAAGGGCCTGGCCAAGATCGCCGACACCAAGCCCGCCAACTACCTAAAGGAAGCCATAACCTACGGAGAACTTGCAGACGCCGGGATATGGTATTATCAAGACATAACCACCCCAAGCCACTGGGATGTAGTGAAAAGGGCTGGACAGCCCGGCTATCGCAAGCTAAACGGAATAGCTATCCTGAAAGAAGACACATACTCAAAGAGCGTTACCCACATTGACGAGAACGGCTATTTTATTGATCCACACAAGGACCACCTACTGGAAAGGATCACCGCCATAGAGAACAAGGAAGCACTGATCAGAACAAGGGACACGCTTCTTATGGAAGGCTTACGCTTGGTCCTGGCCTTCAATGCGATCCTGGACATATTTGCGGAAGTATACGCCACACCTGAACTGGCACACCTTAAAAAAGACGAGAGCCACCTTAAGAGCATACTGGGAGCATTTAATAACCTAACCATGAGCCTGTACGCTTCAGTAAAGGGCAGTGATGAAGAACAGCGAGAACAGCGGACAAGGCTTAAAGAGATATACCCAACCATAGACCTGGAAGCCCTGAGACCCACAGAGGAAACCATAAGCAAGGTCAAGGCCAAGATCGCCGACAAGGGCGTTACTGGAGTATTCTCTTCAGGATCACAAGAAAACAGCATACATAACTATATACTGGAACTGGCCGGAATAAGCAGAGGGGGCAACTAATGAGCGGGAACGATGTAGGCAAGAACAAGCAAGAAGAGACATACTACTTGGTAACTGAAAAAGGCGAAAGGCTTACAACGGAACAAGGGGAAGCCATTATTATTAGGCCAGGCAAGCCCATTGTCTTACCCACCGCCCCGGAACTGCCAGAGCCGGAAGAAGAACCTGTTTACCGCCCCATGTATCACGGCCCAGGGCTGGATAGCCTGGCACAGATCAGCGCAAGGGAAACCCCGGAGAGAGACGCCATTGTAGACACTGCTGTTTATACCGGCCCTAATTACACCTTTACCTTAAAGGAATATAGCGAGCTTATAGGGGCTGGCTTAGTGGGCTTAAGAGTATCAACCCAAAAGCTACTTGACGCCCTGGCTGTGGACATAACCCAAAAAAACAGCAAGGGGGGCAGGACACAGACAACGGCGATCATAGACCTTGAAAAGTATATGCGGAGATGCGGAAAAGAAATAAACAAGAGCAACAAAGACAAGCAACGGAAAAAGATCAAAGAAGACTTAGAAATCCTTTACTGGCTATCCCTGGACTGGAAGGAACACACAGGAAACCAGGCGGAGGGGGCGGACAAGACAGGGAATAAGAACTTTATCAAGATGCGGATATGCTCAGCTATAGGCATTATCAAGAACGGCCAGATAGTGGTCAACTTTACCCCGGAAATAGTAAACTACCTTACCCAAGCCTATATAATGTGGTATCCTGGCAACCTGCTCAAAACAGACGATAGAAACCCCTGCGCCTACCATATAGGCAGGAAGCTCTTGCTTCACCACAGCAACCCCAACAACCAGCACCGGGGGACAGCCAACATAATATCTATAAAGGCTTTATTAGATTGCACCAAAGACATACCAAGCGAGGCGGAAGTAAGCGGAAGACACTTTTATCAGTGTAGGATTGAACCCCTGCTAAAGGCTCTTGACGCCCTGGTAGAAAAAGAGGTACTCAAGAAGTGGGAGCTATGTAACGCCAAGATGAAGCCCCTAAGCAAAAGCCAGCAGGATAGAAAGGACTACAAGGCCACCCTGGAAAGATATATCTTCTTTGAGCCTATAGAGAACAAGAAGCTTGTCCAGTACATAACACAACCGAAACAGACGAAAGCCGAGCCTAAGAAACGGCAATCTAAGAAACAGGGGAAGGACTAAGATGTATGTCATAATGCAGAAAGACCTTGAGAGAAGGCAGACAATGACAATAGCCGGGATCGCTTCCAAGACCAGGGAAGACGCCCAAGCGGAGTTTACGGAGTGGATCAGGGACAGGATCATTGAAGACGGAGAAGGGGAACACAGGGAAACACCAAGCCCAGGCGTTTACGATCACCAGGACAGGGCCTTGCTATTAGATGGCGATATAACGGACAGACTTATACTTAACGGCGATCTCTACTTTATCTACGAGACGGAAGACGAAACGGAAGATGATTAAAAAAAGCATACCTTTCTATGCGCAAAAGCATACCTTTCTATGCGCAAAAGCATACCTTTCTATGCGCAGACCCTTTTGTAACCTACAGGCATACAGAGAGTTAAACCATGCCAAAAACCTTAAAGACTTTTAATGACTTTTAATGTGGGGATATTAGCCACTTCCCCGCTTTGAAAGCGGGAAGATGGCATATCCGGCCTATCTTGGCCTTTAAGAGAAAAAA
>MWDM01000134.1 GCA_002070565.1 Bacteroidetes bacterium ADurb.Bin139 | reverse complement strand
TCGATCCTGCTGCACAGCAATCCCAACCTTACAGGACCCCTGCCCGCTAAGCTGGGCCAGATGGAGACCGATAACACCTTGTTTAGTGTCCAGATGTATAATTGCAATTTTGAAGGAGGTGTTCCCGAAGAGTGGGGCAGTATACCTGCCGTATCCAAACAATTGCACCTCTTTGGAAACAAACTGACCGAACCAATACCCCTGTCCATTCAGAACCACCCGTCCTGGACTACAGACAAGTGGAATAAATGGAAAGATGCCAGTATCCATTTCATCCGGACGCAGCAGAACGGGGTATTCCTGGAGCTGGAACAGGTTCCCGATGCCCAGCGTGAACGTCTGATGGCACTTTACAACGCCCTGGACGGACCCAACTGGACCAAGGGTGCAAACTGGAACACAGACCAGGAATTAAGCACATGGGAAGGGGTCACGGTTACCGATGAAGCTATAACCGCCCTGAACCTGAGCGGTTTCGGACTAAAGGGGCAGTTGCCCCCGCAAATTGGGGAACTCACGGCACTCAAATCCCTCAGCCTGGGTAGCAATCCCAACCTGACCGGGCCGCTTCCCAAGGAAATAGGAACCCTGGTAAACCTTACAACACTCATGGCGGTGACTACCGGGCTGGAGGGTCCGCTTCCCCCGGAAATGGGGAATCTGAACAAGCTGACCAACCTGCAATTGAACAATAACCAGATCTCGGGAACCATTCCCAAAGAATGGGGCGGGATGACAGCGCTTAACAACTTTGGGATGTTCAACACCAAAATCTCGGGACCCATTCCTTCCGAGATCTTTACCGGATGGAAAAACCTGGCAACTTTCCTGATGAACAACAACCCCAACCTGACCGGATCCCTGCCCGAGGGCCTGGGCAATATGACCACCACCCAGACGCGTTTCAACATCCATTTGTATGAATGCAATTTCACCGGCGGGATTCCCGCCTCGTGGGGAAATATTCCGGCCGTATCGTCCCAATTGCGTGTTTATGGGAACAAGCTGACACAGCCGGTGCCGACGGCTATCATAAACCACCCCTCCTGGACTGCCGACAAATGGGATAGTAATAAAATAAATACCGATATCCACTACATCCGCACCCAGCAAAACGGGGTATTCCTGGAGCTGGAAGGGGTGCTTCCCACCGTGGGCAAGGTAACTGTGACTGACCTGTCACATAATAAAATAAGCGTTTCTGCCGAGGTGCTCAGGCAAGGCAGCCACGAGATAACAGAGAGGGGCTTTGTCCTCAATGCCACAACCCGTAAGGCAGGGTCCGGGACAGGGGTTTTCTCCACGGAATTTACAGATAACATACAGGAAAACACCGCCTATACAATCAAAGCCTATGCAAAAAGCCAGGCCGGCACAGCCTACGGAGAGGAAGTTACGGTGACCACCCCCAGGTACAACGAACTGAACATGGTGCTCACCGATAACACAGGGACTTCTGTGGATTATGCCGAGGTGTACCTGAAACTCCTTTCTTCAGAGAAGAGGGTGGCTTCCCCGGCTTACACACCTGGAACGGCTAGAACCCTGCCCGTGATCAAAGGCCGCACTCAGGAGGAAATCCTGCAGTCTGCCGGAAACTGGCTGTCTTCACTCATAAAGCCCTTTGCCCGGGATATCCGCAAAAACCTGGAGGCCCTGCAAACCGGGACCCTGCAAGTGCCCGCTGTGCGGAACGCATCTATAAGGCCGGCCGCTGAAGGTGATTATGATTACAAGGTGACCAGCGCCACAGGGGGCAACGCACAGGTCAAAAACATAGTTCCCGGCACATACGGTGTCAGGATTGCCGGTTATGGCCTGGTTAAGGATTTCTATACCATGCTGACTGTCCCCGAAGGAGTAACCAATATTGCTTTTGAGGATATTCCTTTGTTACCTGTAACCTCCGGGACATTATCATTGTTCCGGCCCAATGTGGGACTCAGGCCTTTCTCTTCGCCGGTTGCCAATGACGATGTCATGGTGCTGGTACAGATGACCCCCGGTTTTGTAAGCAACTGGAAAGGAAAAAACATGGAAAACGTCCTGTTATGTCCCATGGACACTACTTCTTCCATTGTCATAGCAGCAAAGGATCAGGACCAGCTGACCCGTATCTATGAGATCTTCCTTTCTCTGATAGATGAAGAAGGCAATCCCACGCAGCCGGATGACCCCATGAAGTTCCTGGAGTTCATTGAAACGCTTTCACGACGTGTTGTCATGATCCAGGACCCGTCGGTCGCCCGGACAAACCTGGTGCCTCAAAGCACTTTCAACCTGAAAAAATATTTTGTCGATGCCATCAAGGCTTCCGGTCAATGGGATCTGATCAAAACTTTTGTAACGGAAAATTACAATGTGCAGATCCAGGAAGGCGACGGGGTGATCCTGAATATGATCATAAAACAACAGGGA
>MWDM01000133.1 GCA_002070565.1 Bacteroidetes bacterium ADurb.Bin139 | reverse complement strand
CCGTAAAGATCTCCGCTGTCGTAATTGCGTGCGGTTATAACACCGGCAATAGGACTGACCAGCTGCGTGTTTTCCTTAAGGTTGTTGTACTGGGTACGCATTACTTCCAGAGTTGTTTTCTGGGCATCCCATTCTGAACGAGAAACACCTCCGACCTTATACAATTCATCAATACGCTGGAATGATATTTCCATGTTTTTCAATTGTGTCCTGATCTGTTCCAGGTTGTTGTCGTCCATTTGTACCAGTTTCTGACCTTTTGAAACGAAATCACCCACTTCTGCAAATATTTGCTCTATACGTAAAGACATTTGGGGGGCAATATTGTTTATGATATTAGCCTCTACTGTCGCTGAAAATTCGTATACCTGGGGAACCTCTTCAATAATTACGGGGGTTGTCCGTACGGGGATCGTTGCCTCTGTAATTTCCTGTTTTTTTGAACCTGTAAACTGACATCCGGCAAGAAGAACCACAGCAGCGAACAGAGGGATCAAACTACATTTATTCATATGTTAATTGTTTTGATTATTATTAATACCTAGTATTTTTTCCAGTTCAGCCATATTGAATAAATAACGGTAAATGGATTGATGGTACGCCAGGCGGGCCTGAGTCAATGCCAGTTCGGATGCACTCAGATCCAGCCAGGTTCCCATGCCTACTTCAAATTGTTTTTGGCTGATAGAATAGGCTTTTTCGGCCATGATTACATTTTCTTTATTGGAAGCAAGTTCTTCAACTGCGTTACTCATTTCGTTCAGGCAGTTTTTAACGCTCAGTCGCAGATTTCTTTCCGAATTGATCCGGCTGTCTTCCAGGCTTTGCAGGTTTAGATTCCTTTGCCTTACCTGTTGCTGTCTTTTAAATCCGCTGAAAATAGGAATGCTCAGGGCCAGAGACGCTGTTGAATAGGGGAACCAGTGATATTCAGAGAATTTAAAATTATTATTCATGGAAGAATACTGGTAATTGGAACTCAGACTCAATGTGGGAAGAAACGATGCCTTGGTGAGTTTCAGTGCCAGTTCCAGCTGTTCTTTCTGAATGGACAACTGGGCCAGGTCAGAGTTCTTTTCCAGCGAATAGGCCCGGGCCGGTAACATCCCTTCCGGGGTGACTTCTTCTTCAAATTGTGTGAGTGTACCTTCAAAAATGACAGGGTATTCAATGTCTAGTCCCATAAGCGCTTTTAGTTGCATGGAGGCCAGCTCAATGGCTGTTTCTGCTGCCAACAGGTTTGGACGTTGATTCTTTAATTCTACCTCTGCGCGTAATTTGTCAAACTCACTGGCCATACCCTGCTCGTATTTATCGGTAACCGTTTTGGTATTCAAGGCTACATTGTTATAATTTCTTTTGAGAACAACATACGAATCTTTGGCCAACAGGTAGGAAAAAAAGGCCTGTTTGACCGCACTGATCATGGAGAGCCTGCTTGAGCGGGCTTTTTCCACGGCCATATCAATGTCCAAAGCAGACAGTTGCACGGTTTTCCATAATGCTGGAGCAACAAGTGGTAAAGAAAGCGAAACGCCCCCCATCCAATTGTTATCAGTACCCACGGATATTTCAAGCGATTCGCCTCCAAAATCCATGACCATGACCTGTTTCTTCAAAGTCCTGTTATAGACGCCGCTGGCTGATATACCGGGCCATAGTCCTGCCTGGGACTCTTTCCGTGCGTACATGGCACGTTCAATGTCCCGGTCCGCGATACGGATCACAGGACTTTCGGATAAGGCAATTTCCAAAGCGGTCTCCAGATCTACGCGAAGCGAATCCTGTCCCCGTAAAGGGGTCCATACAGTACTACATAAAACGAATAAAAGAATAAAACTGAACTTCTTCATTTCCGACTATTCTATATAAAAAGCAGACAAAGTAAAGCAGATTTTATGACACCATCAAAAATTTTCACGCAACGACACGTTTTTTCAATCAACGAATATGTTTATCTTTGGGAATGCCGTCAAAATCCCGCCGTTATCAGTATTTTCTGATCTTTTTGACAGTGTTTCTGCTGTTGTTCCTGGGGGCCATGCGTGTAGATCCCTGGTTGTCTCTGGTAATGGCTTTTCTGGATACTTTATGGATCATTTTGATGATGTTCGGAATCGAGCGTTATTTGGAATATGCCCATAGAAAAGGAATTCCCAGGATATTGATCATGTTATCTACGGTGTTTATACTTGCTGTGTGTGTTTTTGTTTTGATGTTTACCGAAAACCTGGTTACGGGGCTGATGATGCAGGAGGATTATGTACGTATGCCGTTCATATATCCGTTATTCAGGAACACCATGCTTGGGATGGGGGCGTTCCTGGGGGCGACAGGCATTCGTTCGCGAAAGATCAGGGTCCAGTCAGAAAAACTTATGCAGGAAAAACAGGAAATGGAACTGGTTTTGCTCAAAAGCCGGATGAATCCCCATTTCGTTTTCAATGCTTTAAGTGTTTTGTATTCACTAAGTTATACGGGAGACGAG
>MWDM01000132.1 GCA_002070565.1 Bacteroidetes bacterium ADurb.Bin139 | reverse complement strand
CGGGCATCCTCCACAAACTTGGCAAGGCCTTTTTCGGTGAGGGGATGGTCCAGCAGGCCCAGGATGGGCTTGAGCTGGCAGGTGACTACGTGGGCGCCGGCTTCCATGCAGTCGATGATGTGGCGGGTATGGCGGATGGAGGCGTCCAGCCTCCCTACAAAGGGCGAGACGTACCTGGCACCGGCTTTGGCTGCCAGCACGGCCTGTCCCGCGTTGAAGACCAGCGTGCAGTTGGTGGGAATGTTTTTTGCCGAGAGGGCCTTTATGGCCTTGATCCCTTCCGCCGTGCAGGGGATCTTCACCACAATGTTCTTGTGGACCGCGGCCAGCTCCGCTGCCTCTGTAAGCATCCCTTCCAGGTCCGTGGTTGACAGCAGCTGCACCATTGATCGGGGAAGGCCTCCCAGTTGCTTACGCAACCGGGTCCCTCCCTCCGCGGGACGAGCTTCCCCTTATCAATGTGCAGGCTGCCTCAAATGACTGTAAAATAAATGTTCTCCCGGGCCATCAGGGACGGGTTGGTGGTCACCCCGTCCAGGATTCCCAGATCCCGCGCCTCCCGGATCTGGGAAAGGTTGGCTGTGTCGATGAAGAATTTCATAATAAGTGTTTATTATTCTCCCCAGACAACGCGTTTGATATAGTCTGTATAGGAGAGGATTATACGGACAACCTTGTCGCTGACGTTGGGCATGGAGTAGTCGGCCACGGGGCGGAAGTTTCTGGTTTCACCTGTTTGTTGGTATTGCAATTGAAGCAATCCTTGCATTACACGTTCCGGATTCAGACCCACCATCATCACACTGGCTTCTTCCATTGCTTCGGGTCGCTCATGGGCTTCCCGGATGTTGAGCGCACGGAAGTTCAAAATTGATGATTCTTCAGAGATGGTTCCGCTATCTGACAATACCGCACGGGCATTCACCTGAAGGGCCAGGTAATCGCTCAGACCAAAAGGTTTCATTAAGCGTACCAGGGGATCGAATATGATCTTCTTGGCATCCACCATTTTGCGTGTTCGCGGATGACAAGTTACAATAATCGGCAGACCGTACTCGGCAGCCATGGTGTTGAGAATTTCCACCAGACGGGAAAAATTCCGTTCCGGGGCAATGTTTTCTTCCCTGTGCGCAGAGACCACAAAATACTGTCCAGCTGTAATATTGAGCGTATCAAGGACCCACGACGCAAGCACCTTGGGCAAATAGTAGTGTAACACCTCGTACATGGGGCTGCCGGTCTTGATAACCCTGTCCGGGCGCAGGCCTTCGGCCAAGAGGTATTCGCGGGCAATATCGCTGTAGGTAAGATTTATGTCGCTAATGTGATCTACAATCTTGCGATTGGATTCTTCGGGAACCCGCTGGTCAAAGCAGCGATTCCCGGCTTCCATGTGAAAAATGGGGATATGTCGTTTTTTGGCGGCAATAGCGCAAAGACAGGAGTTGGTGTCGCCCAGGACCAGAAAAGCATCGGGTTGCTCCTTTTCAAGGACCGGATCAATATTTATGAGGATCTGACCGGCAGTAGTAGCGGCATTGCCCTGGGCCGCGTTCAAATAGTAATCGGGTTTTCGCAAGTCCAGATCGGCAAAAAATATTTCATTCAATTCGTAGTCGTAATTCTGTCCGGTATGGACCAAAACATGTTCCACAGCTTCCGATGCATCTAGCTTTTTCATTACACAGGAAAGGCGTATAATTTCTGGACGCGTTCCCACGACAGTCAATACTTTCAATTTTTTCATGTGCTTAAACTTCTAAGAAATAAGTATCGGGATTCTGCGGGTCGAAAGGCTCACAGGCCCACATTACGGTAACCATGTCGCTGGTACCAAGATTCTCAGTATTATGGGTGTATCCCACGGGTATGTCAACCACCTCCAGTTTGTTGCCGGAGACAAAATATTCATAGACCTTCTCTTCATCTATCTTACGAAACCGGATAACCCCGTTGCCGCTCACCACCAGAAACTTCTCGTTCTTGGTATGGTGCCAGTGATTCCCCTTGGTAATTCCCGGCTTGGAAATATTGATAGAAACCTGGCCCCGTTCGGGCGTTTTCAAAAACTCGGTAAAAGATCCACGCAAGTCGGTATGCATCCTGAGCGGGTAAGAAAAAGCACCTGCAGGCAGGTAGCTCAGGTACGTGGCGTATAGTTTTTTGGTAAACGGATCGCCCATATCGGGGACCGAAAGATTCGCGCGGGAATCTCTGAACGATTCTATGATCCGGACAATATCTCCCAAAAGCACTTTATACTGCTCTCTTACCGAACAAAAGCCGTCCTGTATATAAGGCTTGTCTTCCATGGCATAACAAAACTCAGCAACCACATCGTCTATATACACCAGCGTCATTTGCACCGAGGGATCGTTTACCCGGATGGGCAGGTCGTTCGCAATATTATGACAGAAAGTGGCCACCGCACTGTTGTAATTGGGCCGGCACCATTTCCCGAACACATTGGGCAACCGGTAGATATACGTCTTAACGCCGTTTTCCGTCCCGTACTGCCTTATAAGGTCTTCTCCGGCCTTTTTGCTTATCCCGTAAGGATTGTCCAGCAGCGCCTGAATGGACGAGGT
>MWDM01000131.1 GCA_002070565.1 Bacteroidetes bacterium ADurb.Bin139 | reverse complement strand
ACCACGGGCACTTTTGCGGTGTTTTTGCCCCTGGTTAGGTCAAAAACATACCCACCACGGGCACTTTTACGGGTTTTTTGCCCCTGGTGGACTTGGCTAATCAAGGGGATGTTTTGTAAAGTGCTTTATATTAGATGTTTAACAAAATATACGTTCTTTGGAAATTATGACCACGGGCACTTTTGCGGTGTTTTTGCCCCTGGTTAGGTCAAAAACATACCCACCACGGGCACTTTTACGGGTTTTTTGCCCCTGGTGTGTATTCCGGAGAACACCATACAACCGGTATTGAAATCACCAAGGTTTAGCAGGTGTGTTCAGAACATTACTGTTGCTGAAGCAAATGAACCAGAAGCCTCGGCGTACCAAAAAAGCTCCCGGTTCTTAGTGGTGGCAGCACCAATTCCAATAGCGGGGCCCACCTATTGCCTGTCTGGAATATATATCTACATTTGGAGGCGATTCAGTTTTTATGACAGAGCTTGCCAAAGACAATAAATATATTGACATTGAAAAAACCATCCGTGAAAGTAATTCAGAATTACTGGCTCGTATCCCGCCATTTACAATAAAATGGATCCAGTCAATTGTCAAACAAAATGAAATCAATCATATCCTCAATAAATATTCAGGTTGTTCAGGAAAAGATTTTCTGGATAAAATCCTGGAAGAATTCAACGTCACGATTGAGGTTGAAGGGAAAGAAAATCTTCCTGAAAACGGCAAGTGCTTTTTTGTGGCGAACCACCCGTACGGTATATTGGACGGATTGGTACTGACCCATATTGTGTCGGGAAAATACGGCCGTCTGAAAGCCATTGCCAACGATGCTTTCATGTTGGTCCCGCAATTGCACCCGTTCATAGCGGCAGTCAACGTATATGACAGGTCTTCAAAAGCCTATGTCAAAGCCCTGGATGATACTTTTGCTATGGATATTCCCATAACACATTTCCCGGCAGGAGAAGTGTCAAGAGTGTACAACAAAAAAATCCAGGATACTGTCTGGCGAAAGAGCTTTATCAGGAAAGCCATTTCAAATGACAGGGCCATTGTACCCATCTATATTTACGGAAGGAACTCGGTGTTATTCTATACGATCTTTTTGTTTAGGAGATTGTTCCACATAGAGGTGAACCTGGAGCTTATGCTGTTGCCCAGAGAGATATTCAGGAAAAGGAATAAAACAGTAAAAGTTGTCATAGGAAAACCAATCCCGCATAAAGTGTTTGTCAATTCAACGACTCACGAGGACTGGGCACAAGAGGTGCGTTCCAGGGTGTACAACTTAAGGAACATAAACTAAAACCTGCTTTTATGACTTTTAAAACCAGTCTTCGTGAAAACTGTTTTCGTATCTGGTATTGGTACGTAAATAAAGCAGACAAGAACGGCGAGATACTCTTCATGAACTTTGGGTATCATGACCAGGACCAGCTCATGACAACAGATGAAAAAAGTGAACCTGACAAGTATTCCCTCCAGCTTTATCTCCATCTGATAAATGCCGTCGAAACCGGGAATAAGGATATCGTGGAAATAGGCTGTGGCAGGGGTGGCGGCCTTTCCCATATTGCCCGCAACTTCCCCGTTGCATCTGCCCTGGGGATAGACCTGAATAAAAGGGCAGTCCGTTTTTGCAACCGTAATTATAAAGTAAACGGTTTGACCTTTGTACGGGGAGATGCCCAAAAGTTAGGACTGGAGAACGATTCCTGTGACATAGTCATTAACGTGGAATCATCACACCGTTATCAGGATATGATCCTGTTTCTGAAAGAAGTCTTCCGTATTTTACGTCCGGGGGGATACTTCCTGTTAACAGATTTCAGGTATGATCACGAGATGGAAGGACTAAAAAAAGACCTGGAGGAGAGCGGATTATCTGTAGTCCTTGAAAGAAACATAAATCGGGAAGTTCTGGCTGCCCTTGCATTGGACGACGGACGCAGGCGCGATCTTATCAAAAGACTGGCGCCCAAATTCCTTCACAACCTAGCGCTGAATTTTGCCGGGACCGTAGGGTCGGATACGTATAACAAATTTGCATCCAACAGATTTGTTTATTTCAGTTACGTATTAAAGAAATAAAAAAAAGAGACGAAAGAATATCCTTCGTCTCTTGTGCGGGTAAAGGGACTCGAACCCCCACGCATTGCTGCATTAGATCCTAAGTCTAACGTGTCTACCAGTTCCACCATACCCGCAATATCCTGTAAAACAAATGGCTGGTAACTGCTTTTGCTTCTGCAAATGATTTGCGGATGGCAAAGGTAAATTATTTTTTGGAAACAGCCGTAAAAGTCCTTCACTAAGGTTCCACCTCTTGCCTAGGTGACAGTCGCTACTGCAGGCACTACTCCCGGTAGGCAGTCGCATACACCATATGGAACGGAGAGCCTCGGCAAAAAGGAAAAAGCTCTCCGTTCCATATGGTGTATGCGACTGCAACAGAAAGCAAAAGCGAGGAGCACCCCGGCAAAAAAGGGGAGCCTCTGTTTAAGCTCCCCTTAATTGCAGCGCCAACGACTAAAAGCGTCAGCAGTTCTATCAGCTCCTATTCCGTATACCCGGGATTCTGCTGCAGTTCGGGATAGGACTTCCTTTCTGTGTGAGAGATCGGAAGCACTA
>MWDM01000130.1 GCA_002070565.1 Bacteroidetes bacterium ADurb.Bin139 | reverse complement strand
CTCCTATCAAAGATGTTTACCCAGAATTGATTTGGATCAAAAATTGTTTCCTCCAGAAAACACAAAAAATTATTAAATTTGAAATGCTAAACTAACCTCCTTGAGAAGGCCGGACACACTCGATGAAACACTACCCAAGAGAATGAAATACCAAACATAGATGTGTATTTTTTACATATTATTTATTATTAAACCTACAAGTTATGAAAAACATTATTCTTTTCTTATTTACGGTCACATTTTTATATTCCTGCTCACCACAGGACACACCTAATCCCTTTAATCCTTTAGGCACCTTTACTGATAGCAGGGATGGAAATGTTTACACAACCGTTACCATCGGCACCCAGGTCTGGATGAAAGAAAACCTGGCTTATTTGCCTTCGGTTGTCAGTATGGGAACCGTATCTTATACCATTCCCTACTACTATGTTTATGGTTTTGCCAATAGTACAAATGTAGCAGCAGCAAAGGCCAAGGCAAATTACACAATCTACGGTGTGTTGTACAACTGGCCGGCAGCCCTGACGGCCTGTCCTGATGGCTGGCACCTGCCCAGTGATGAGGAATGGACACAGCTGATAGACTATCTTGGAGGAGAAGACATAGCCGGGGGAAAAATGAAAGAAATGGGAACATCCCATTGGTACTACCCAAATAATGGAGCAAACAACCAAAGTGGTTTCTCAGGCCTCCCTGGTGGCCGCCGTGAAGGCATTGGATACTTCGGCGACATTGGCTATAACGGTTACTGGTGGAGTTCGACTGTAGACAGTAGAGAGTACGCCTGGGGCCTGACCCTGTACAAAAGTGTCAGCTATGTTGACATTTTCATTAGCGACAAGATAAACGGGTTTTCTGTGCGTTGTGTCAGGGATTAAGATATTTGCTTAAATCCACCTGTCCTTTTTTCTCAATATCTTCCCCCAAAAACCCACCCCCGGATCACCCCCTTGGTCCGGGGCTTTTTTAATAAAAAAACAGGATAAAAATTCCCTCCGCTGCCTAAAAACTAAAACTCCTTCACCCCCTCCACCTCCAAATCCAGCTCATTGACCAGCAACGCCAGTTCCTTCCAATAGCCCACATCTGCCAGCTCCTTGATATTGTCCACACCCGCCAACAACTCCATATCGCACCCACCCACCATCTCCTTCAACTTCAAAAATGTAGGGTGCAACAAGGGAGTCCCTGACTCCCCAAAACTTCCTGACTCCCCAAAACACCCACACTTCCCAGGCTCCCCAAAACCCTCAAACCCTCCACGCCCCCCAGCCTCCCCAGCAGCCACACGTTCTTCCTGCTGCTGCCGGATCAGCAAATCCGCAATGTCCACGTGACTGGCCCGGTCCTCAAAAGTCGCCTCTTTCTCCAGTACATCCGACACCACAATATCCAGCCCCCGCACCTGGGACAGCTTCTCTTTCCATTCAGAAAAGCCATCCACATCCGGAAACGCCACGACCTTACGGCCTCGCAACACCTGCAGCCGGTCGTTGAGCTGAGACTTTCCCCCGGTGGCCAGCCAAATGTACTCCGGCCAGAACGCACTGCATATCACAGCGGTTTTCTCGCTTTCCACCAGGGACACCGGCTTGAAGGGGTATTGCTTCAACAGATGCTCCCCGAACAAACACTGGGTCAACTCCCAACTAGGGGGCAACCGCAACCCGGGATCCCTGGACTGCTTTAAGATAGCATGCACCCAGGTAATCTTTCCACCGACTTTTTCATCCTTGATCCGGTGCCCGGTCTGTCGGTCATACTTCATGATCTTCCCAGTCCTGCAGCGTCCCTCCGTATCCAGCTGGTAGAAGATCACGTCTCTGTTTTTTGTTACGCCTATATGGTACTCTTTTACGATTTTGGCTGTGTCCTTCCTCCCAATCAAACCGGTCAGAAACGCGGTGAAATCGCTGTCTATGGCCGGATTTACCGTGCTTTTTACTATGTCTGCCCCGATGGTCCATAATTGTTTTTTTACTGTTTTTTTTATTGTTTGTTGAGGGATCCGGAAAAAGTTCTCCTTCCAATCAGGTCGGGCAGAAGGGTGGTCCTCAAAGAATTGCCTGGGCGTGTAATGGTACCCGCAACGGCTCTCGTGGTTGCACCGTCCCACCGCCTCGTCCAAACAATCCCCGTTCTCATCCACATAGCGCGTGAAACAACGCTTTCCCCCACAAGCGGGGCACGTGAACCGGCTCCCGGGTCCTTCATACGGTTGCAGGGAGTACGTGTGTCCGGCCCTCATCAGAAACAATGGTTCTCATCCATTTCAAACACCAAATCATCCCGGATCCCCGGCCTCCCATGAACCTGCACCGGCTTGGACTGTCCCAACTGTCCCAGGTGTCCCATCTGTCCCACATCCCCAAGTGGGACAGCCTCCTCAACTGAAATTTCTTCCTTGTTCTTCTCCCGGGCAATGATCCGGTGCACCGAGGTCTTGCTCCGGTTCACCAGGTCCGCGATTTCCCGCACCGATTTTCCCTCCCTGTGACACGTCAGAATGTAGGAACGCACCTGGCTTTCATCCTCCTCGCTCTTGTCCCTCAAATGCTCCGATTCCTTCCCGTAGCCCTTGTGCAGGAACCGCACGTACCCGTCCTCGCTGGTGATCTCGTACACGATGACATTGTCCGAGTCGTACAT
>MWDM01000129.1 GCA_002070565.1 Bacteroidetes bacterium ADurb.Bin139 | reverse complement strand
GGATTCTGTTTAAACAGGGTGAGCCAGTGTACCAGGCTCAGGTGCCATGGACAATGCTCTTTCATCATGATCCATACTTCACCCAGCGGGGTGATTCGTTGTGTCATGTATACCTTACCTGCAAGGGATTTGGGGATTGGGTCATGAATAATGTTAATGACCAGAATATCTGTATGCTGATTTTTGAGCAGTTCCCATACAGGAACAGAATCTATGGCGGGAACATACTTTACTTTCAGGTCATGGGACCCGGCAAAACGTTTCATGATCTCGTAGTGGTATCCCACACGCGCTCCTGCGTGGGAAGGCAGGTAAATGGTGCAGCGGAGGCTGTCTCTGTCCGGTATATGCGTGCTCCTTTCGCTCCTTGTATCGGATGACCTGTTCAATAACCTGCTATGGTATTCCCTGATCAGGATTGAAATCAGAAAAGTTGCAGCCAGGGCAATGAATATCTTTTTCTTTGACATCAACGGACCGAGTTAACCGAACTGCCTCCCGGGGCATTCTCTGTGCGGGGGCCGGCTTTCCCCGGCTTAATATAAAATGGCCAGGTAATACCTAGTTTGAAGACACGTTGTGGACGAATGTAATGAGGAGCAGAAAAATACCCGCTATCAGGCCATCCCTGGGCAACATTTACGTACTTGGCATATATGGTTGCCCGCTTCCAGATAACATTTATGAAAGCATCGATATAAGGGGTGTTCCCGTATTTTTTCTCGTTCTGAATATGAAAGTTTCCCAGTGCCGGATTGAAAGCTTCCATATAGTAGGCCGTATGGAAAGTAACATCGGCCCCTATCTGGGCTGTCATAACATCCTTTACTACAGGTATTTCTATGTAATACCGAAGATTGGCACTAAAACGTGGCAGAGGCAGGACATCCTGGTTGGATGAAAACTGGAACATAAGCCGGTGGTCCAGGCGAAAATACCAGATACGGAAATTCTGCGTAAGTGTTGCTGTCATCACACTTATAGGCTGATCTGCCTGACTTGCAACACCCAACGTGTCGTAATATATTCTGTTCCCCAGCAGGGCATAGGAAAATGCCGCTTCTGTCCTCCAGCCGGGTATGGATAATTGTGCTTCAACCCTGGTCTGGGTAGTCTTTTCAAATGTATTATTCCAGACATAATGATTGGAATAGTAATTCTGAACATACCAGTCCGGTGTCTGTGAGCGGAACAGGAATCTTCCGGACAAATGGATCCCCGAGGTCAGGGGATAAAATGAAAACCGGGCATTTGCATCCAGGAACATATCCCCTGCATAATACCCGGCAAGATCAAGCCTGCCCGTGGCATTCCATTTAAAATACCGTTTGAACATGCCCGATGCGGCCGCGTATACATACATATTGTTCTGCCACTCCAGGGAAGGTCCTTCTGTGTAAAAATCAGGAACAAAGCAGTAATTGGACAACAACTCATAACCAGCGCCGCCTTCCAGTCTGGAGACAATCGCCGTAGAGGACCACGGTTGCAATCTGAGGAAAAAACGGTTGTCCAGTATCATGGTACGCACCGAGTCTGCTGTTTTTGAGGGGTTCAGGTAAAACCAGTTGTGGTAGAAATCCCTGCCATCCCTGTCAGACAAGCTGATATTGTCTGTGTAATTCCTGGTCATAGTGGTCCACTCTCCGGAATGCCCCAGGATCATCATGGTTCCTTCACCTGCTTGCAGGGAATCCCTTTTAAAAATGTTGATGGGAATCCCCAGACTCTGGTTGATGAACAACTGGCTGCTGGTAAGCGCCGAATAAGCCTCGGTCAGGAATACCGGAATGGCCCTGGCTTCCACAAGGGTATCGAGTATGAAGGATTCGTCCCTGATACCACCGTTTTCATTTTTTTTCAGTGAGTTTCTAATGTAGCCTCCGTGAGCAATGTATTTTTTGCCCAGGTAGTTCGCCGTCAGGGAAAGGGTACGGGTGTTGGTGGCCTCGTTCTGAAGCTGGCCCTTGGTCCCCTTACGCTGGTAATAAAACTGGATATTTGTTGCAGGAGAAAGGTTCTGGGTATGCAGAAAATCCACGTTCTGTTCTTCCGTTTCCTTGTTCGCAAACAGTGTACCGGAATAGGACATCACGGTATAAGGGCTTTTTGTATTGTAAAATGGAAGTGTGTTCCTGTCGTATGCCTCGTACATCCCGGCACTCCAGAAATCAAAGCGCTCTCTTGTCCGTCGTTTAAAAAAATTAAACGCAAGGGAAGGAGATCCGGCAGTTCCCAGGGTAACAGCCCCCACATCTTCTCTCATGTACGCATAGTCGTAAAACCTGCTGTTGATATTGGTGTCTATCTGTTTGAATGTAAGAGTGTTGAAATAATCTTCGTTTACCCACGAGATAACCCTCCTGTAACGCAATGAATCGGGTACCACATAGGTTTCCAGCATATGAAAGGTGCTTCTGTATATGGAATCTGCGATGGCCTTTTCTTCCTTCCTTTTCTGTCTGGACATCTGACGGAGTTCCTTTGTGGTAAAGCTGGCCAGGGAATCTATCACAAAGGATCCCAGGGAGTCTAGTTTTATAAGGCCTGTCGTATCCAACTGGTAAAAAAAACCAAGGCTGTCGCGCATTTGTTTTCCGGTTGAATCCAGCAGCGGAATGCGTATGGTGTCACTTAACGGCAAACCCAGGCTGTC
>MWDM01000128.1 GCA_002070565.1 Bacteroidetes bacterium ADurb.Bin139 | reverse complement strand
TTTCCAGACCATGGTGTGCAGCCTTACCGGATTTAACCTGGCCAACAGCTCGCTCCTGGACGAAGCCACCGCCGCTGCAGAAGCCATGCGCATGATGCTGGAACTTCGTTCACGGACTTTTATCAGGGAAGGACGCAACGTGATCCTGGTGGACAGGAATATCTTCCCCCAGACGCTTGCCGTAATGGAAACACGTGCCCTGGGCCTGGGCATTGAGATCGTAACAGAAGATCTGACCGGCGGGCTGTCGCCTGTCTTTGAAAAGCACGGACCCCGCTTATTCGGTATCATGGTCCAATACCCCGGTGCAGACGGACAGTTGTGTGATCACCGTGTTTTGTGCCAGCTGGCCCATGAAAGGGAACTGCTGGTAACCGCCGTCTGCGATCTGTTGTCCCTGGCCGTTTTAGAGGAACCTGCCGCCTGGGGCGCCGACATAGCCGCCGGCAGTGCGCAACGTTTTGGATTGCCTATGGCCTTTGGCGGCCCCACAACCGGATACCTGGCCTGTACAGACAAATACAGGCGCAACATTCCCGGACGTATAGTTGGCCTTTCTATAGACAGGCTGGGCAACCCGGCATACCGTCTGGCCCTGCAAACACGCGAGCAACACATCAAACGCGAACGCGCCACATCAAACATCTGCACGGCAACCGCCCTGATGGCCACCATGGCCGGAATGTATGCCGTATACCACGGCAGCAAAGGAATCCGGCAGATAGCCCGCAACGGCCAACATTACGCCCATGCGGCAGCAGGAATCCTGGCAGAAAACGGATTTGCCCTAAAACACAAACATTTTTATGATACCATAGAATTGACGGGGCTGGATGCAGCCCGCATCCGTGCCAACGCAGAAGCTTTGAAAATTAATTTTTTCTATCCTGGTCCGCACAGTGTTAGGATCTCTTTTGACGAGCTGTCCAATGACGGGGAACTGGAAAAGGTCCTGGAAATATTCAATATTACCCTGGGAGGGAAACCCGCCTTGCCGGAAATCCCGGCCTTTATGGAAAGGACATCCCCGGTGCTTGAAGAACCGGTGTTCAACACCTACCATTCAGAAACACAGATGATGCGTTATATCAAGACGCTGGAAACACGGGATATTTCACTGGCCCACTCCATGATCCCGTTAGGATCCTGTACCATGAAACTGAATGCGGCAGCCGAAATGATGCCTTTAAGCCAGAGCGAATGGACCTCTGTTCATCCTTTTGCCCCCGGCTGGCAGGCAGAAGGATACCTGCAGCTGATCCGGGAACTGGAACACCAGCTTTCCGTCATTACAGGGCTGGACGCCTGCTCCCTGCAGCCCAATTCCGGTGCTGCCGGGGAATTTGCAGGCCTTATGGTCATCCGTGCCTTTCAGAGGGCAAAGGGTGAAGGACACCGGGACATTGCGCTCATTCCCTCTTCTGCGCACGGAACCAATCCGGCAAGTGCCGCCATGGCCGGCCTGGATATCGTGACGGTGGAATGTGACCAACAAGGGAATATAGACGTGGAAGCATTGCGTCAAAAAGCGCAGGAACACCGTGATAACCTCTCGTGCATGATGATCACCTACCCCTCTACCCACGGGGTTTTTGAACCGGTCATCTGTGAGATCAGCCGCATAGTGCATCAAAACGGCGGATTGGTATACATAGACGGAGCCAACATGAATGCCCAGGTAGGGATTACCAATCCCGGCATGGTAGGCGCCGATGTGTGCCACCTGAACCTTCACAAAACCTTTGCCATGCCGCATGGCGGAGGAGGTCCCGGAGTAGGTCCCATATGCTGCACCAAAGAGCTGGCTGCGTACCTTCCGGGCCATCCCCTGGTAGCATGCGGGGGCGGCCATGCGGTGGCTGCTTCTCCCTACGGCAGTCCCCTGCTGCTTCCCATCACCTACGGTTACATCAAAATGCTTGGACAGGAAGGCCTGCGCCGCGCCTCGGAAGTAGCCATTCTCAATGCCAACTACCTGTCCCGTATCCTGGCACCGCACTACGCCACCCTCTATACCGGCAGCCACGGTTATGTAGCCCATGAATGCATCATAGACCTGCGTCATTTTTCCAAAACGTATGGCGTGGATGCCACCGATGTGGCCAAGCGCCTGATGGATTACGGATTTCATGCACCCACACTATCCTTTCCCGTGCATGAAACGCTCATGATTGAACCCACAGAAAGCGAATCAAAAGACGAACTGGACCGTTTTGCCCAGGCCATGCTCTCCATCCTGGAAGAATGCAAATGCCTGGCCGCCGGGGACAGTTCCTGCGGAACAGCAGAAGATAACCTGCTAAAAAACGCCCCGCACACCGCCTGGGAAGTCTGTTCGGACAACTGGACACACCCCTATGCACGCCAGAAAGCTGCCTACCCCCTGCCCTGGCTTGTGATGCATAAATTTTGGCCCGTGGTCACACGGGCCGACAACGGCTATGGTGACAGAAACCTTGTCTGTTGCAGCGTTATCCGTTAAAATTGTATCTATACTGAAAAACTAGCAAGAAGATGATTTTTCCCCTTTCAACACCCGGACAGTGGTACCTGGATTACCTGGAAAACGGGCTCTGGTCTGCCCTGGAATCCATGGGCATATTATGGCCCCTGATTATTTCTTTGGTCATCATACTGGGCGCATTAGCCCTGGCCTTTTTTGTCCCGTATCCCGGATCGTCCAACTAATACCCGGTCCGAGTCCCTGCGCTGATCCT
>MWDM01000127.1 GCA_002070565.1 Bacteroidetes bacterium ADurb.Bin139 | reverse complement strand
CAGGAAGAAAGTCAGGCAGATCAATCGGGAATGGAGATTGCTGCAGAACAGGCTTTCAGACAAGGTTGAGCCTGGCGAAGAATGTGAGCATACAAGGGTATGTGACCATTCGGAGACAGGCGAAAAACGAAGTATCAAAGCCTGTAATGCAGCAAGCTCATGGTGGCTATAACGACGTGGACCCACCTCTTCCCATTCCGAACAGAGAAGTTAAACGCGTTTGTGCCGATGGTACTGCCCGACCAGGTGGGAGAGTAGGTAGCCGCCGCCCTATAAAAAGGAGCCAGTACATTTGTACTGACTCCTTTTTTTATGGCTACCTACTCGAGCACCTGGGTGGGAACCGACGAACAAGCGAGTGCAGAGGAGTTCACTTCCTATGCCGAGCGGTGAGGAGGAGAAGCCTGCAGCCACAGGCTGCGGGCTTAAAGTAGGTAGCCGCCACGTTAACGAACACCCACCCAAACCCTCCCTGACCGTAGGGAGGGCTTAGCCGGGGCCGGCCCCGGCGGCAAACGAACGCCTGACCAAAAAGGCCAGCAGCGAAAGCCTGACCAAAAAGGCCAGCAGCGAACGCCTGACCAGAAAGGCCAGGGGTTTTGTTGTTTTAACTAGTATTACCACTAACAATGATCCGTAGAATACGTAACTACAATTTTATTTTCAGACCGGCTCTCCTGACTTCTTTGAAGTCCTATTCCAGGGAGAAGTTCATGAAGGACCTGATGGCAGGAATTATAGTAGGGATAGTTGCACTGCCGCTGGCCATTGCTTTTGGAATCGCATCTGGGGTGAGTCCCGAAAAAGGACTGATCACCGCAATCATAGGGGGTTTTATTGTCTCATTACTGGGCGGATCGACGGTTCAGATAGGAGGTCCTACGGGAGCTTTTATAGTTATCGTGTACGGGATTGTCCAGAACTATGGGCTGGAAGGATTGGCCATAGCCACTTTCCTTGCAGGCGTTTTGTTATTGCTGATGGGATTTTTTAAACTCGGCAGTGTTATTAAATTCATTCCATACCCTATCATCGTGGGTTTCACAAGTGGTATTGCGGTAACTATTTTTTCCACACAAATCAAGGACTTGTTGGGATTACAGATAGAAAATGTTCCTGCAGATTTCATCTCCAAATGGATTTCCTATGCGACAAGCATACATACAATTTCCTTTCCCTCTCTGATTGTGGGCGTTGCAAGTATAGCCATTATTATTTTCACTCCACGACTCACAAGCAAAATTCCGGGCTCTCTGGTAGCCATAGTCCTGATGACAGTTCTGGTATACCTGTACCGGCGATTCACAGGAGATACCTCCATTGAAACCATTGGAGACCGTTTTACAATAAAAGCAGCTTTGCCTCAGCCGGCAGGACTTTCGATAAACTTTACAACCATAAGCGAACTTATTTCTCCGGCTTTTACCATTGCGATCCTGGGAGCTATTGAATCCCTGTTGTCTGCAACAGTGGCCGATGGCGTGACGGGGAAAAAGCATGATTCCAACACCGAGCTGGTAGCCCAGGGGGTAGCCAATATGGTCGTGCCTTTGTTTGGCGGCATCCCGGTGACAGGAGCTATTGCCAGGACTATGACAAATATAAAGAACGGGGGAAAAACCCCTGTTGCCGGGATTATTCATGCGGTGGTCCTGTTGCTCATCCTTCTTTTCCTGGGACCTCTGACAAAGAACATCCCCATGGCCTGCCTGGCCGGGGTGTTGGTCATAGTAGCCTACAATATGAGTGAATGGCGGACATTCCTTTCCTTACTTAAAAACCCAAAGAGCGATGTGGCCGTATTACTGACCACTTTCTTGCTGACTGTTTTCTTTGACCTTACCGTTGCCATTGAGCTGGGATTGCTGCTGGCCATGTTCCTGTTCATGAGGCGTGTAATTGAAACCTCCAGTGTTTCTGTACTCAGGGATTCGGTAGACCTTAGCCCCGAGAGCGATGTGCATGATAAAGATGAGATCCTTATGCTTCCCGGTGGGGTAGAAGTGTATGAGATTGACGGGCCGTTTTTCTTTGGCATTGCCAGCAAGTTTGACGAAAGCATGAAACAGATGCGTGATAAGCCAAAGATCCGGATCATCCGCATGAGAAAGGTTCCGTTTATGGATTCAACCGGTCTGCATAACCTGCAAAGTTTTTACAGAATGTCAAAAAAAGAAGGCATACAAATTATCCTCTCGGGTGTGAATGAACAAGTACATAATGTAATGGACAAGAGTGGATTCTCGGAAAAGATAGGCCAGGAAAATATTTGCAGTCACATCAGTAATGCTGTAGAAAGGGCAGAAAAGCTGGTGCAGCGACCTGCATAAACAAACAGTTGAACCCCATTTATCATTACGCATCCGGTGTGCACGGCACTCTTATCTGTGCGGTAAAATTTACAACTATGTTGCATGGTGTGCAATATTTAGTATCTTTACACGACCTAAAACTTTCAGCCCCCAATGCCCACCCTGCTTAGTTTTCTAAGAATTAACGGCCTTATCTTACACGTTGGTATAATAACTTTATATCATTGTATGAACCTGAAGGTGTTATTCAACACCTCCTGGTCTCGCGTTTACACTTTACGACTATAGTGCGTAGCCGCACTATCCTGCAGCTTTTGGATCCCCACTCCGGAATCGGATTAACCATACGTACTGATCCATGCAATCCTTTTGGGCGCTTTCCATATACCGGTAGAACCGTTTATTAATTACCAAT
>MWDM01000126.1 GCA_002070565.1 Bacteroidetes bacterium ADurb.Bin139 | reverse complement strand
TTCTGTCATGCAGCCCATCATGATGCGCATATTGAGGGCTTTAGCAAGGGTGATCATCTCCCGGGCTTCACGCATCCCGGTGCATTTCATGAGTTTTATATTGATCCCGTCGTAGGCTCCGTAAAGTTTACGTATATCCGACAATCGCTGGCACGCTTCATCAGCCATGATGGGAAGCGGGCTCCGGTCGCGCAGCCATGCTGCCTGGTCCAGCATCAGTTTGGGCATGGGCTGCTCTACCATTTCCACACCTCTGGCCGCCAGCCATTCGATCATCGAAAGAGCCTGCCCTTTTTCTTTCCATCCCTGGTTTGCATCCACCACAATAGGAAGGTCGGTTACCTCTCTTATGGTGTTAATCATGGTTTTATCGTTTTCTTCCGTATTGCCGAGTTTTACCTTGATCAGGTTATAATCCAGTGTTTCCAGTGTTTTTTTACGGACTTCTTCCCTGTCAATGCTGCCATCAGCTGCATAGGCCAGTCCCACCGTAACGCAGGTACTGGGAAGGTTCTTGTTGCTCCATCCCCAGATTTTCCACCAGGGCTGCCCCATAAGCTTACCGCACAAATCGTGCAGGGCAATGTCCACGGCACATTTGGCCGCGGTGTTGTTGGTGGTGATATTGTCCACATAGGTCAGGATCTCTTCCATCTGGAAAGGGGAGCTGAAACGACTCAGGTCAACGCGTTTTAAAAAATCAATGACAGAAGCCGTACTTTCCCCCAGGTAGGGTGGCATTGAAGCTTCTCCATAACCCACATGCCCCTGGTACGAGATCCTGGTAAGCACGATGGGCGTGGTAGAGCGGGAAGATCCCGAAATGGTAAAGACGTGCTTCATTCTGGCCTCAAACGGCTCAAAAGTGAGCACCATCTTGTCCGATGACAATGCCTTTTGTGACTGGCCTGTCTTTTTTGCTCCGGCAGCCAACAGTTTTGCCGGACTAGCAAAGGCAGCCGCTGCTGCCACTGCCATGGATGTTTTCAGAAAATTGCGCCTTGTGGTATTCATGATACTATTATGATTGTGGAAAATTATTGACCCAAAATCCCATACCAGGGGTGTTCCCTTACAGAAACCACATGGGTGCCGTCGTCAATGTGATTTAAGATGCGCACAGCCCTGAGCAACCGGTCAGAACCTTCGTAAAAAATATCACTGGCCGGATCCAGGGAATTGACCCTGACCCTGCCGGCCGAATGAATAAAACGGCTGTCTCCAATATATATGCCAACGTGGGTTACGCTTTCCTTCCTGTTTTCAGAGGCTTTACGTCCAAAAAATATCAAATCTCCCATAGTCAGGTTCTGCCATCCCTGGGTTATGTCCACCGGTTCCCCCATACGGGCCTGCTGTGAAGCATCACGCAACAACACAATCCCGTTCAGGTAAAAGGCGGTTTTTACAAGACCGCTGCAATCCATCGCTTTAACAGAAGTGCCGGCCCACAGGTATGGAAAACCAACAAACTGCATGGCTGTGGCTATGATATCCTCGGGCAGTGGATTTCCGGCCTGTGCCCATTCCAGGAAGGGTTCCGCATCAAAACGCGACAGATATGCCTGTTTTCCATCGGGCAGGCGAACCTTGTAGAATAAGGGTGTTTGTCCCTGGAGTTCCACAATATTGCCCCATACCCCGTCAGAAACAACGGGTGCTCCCGGCAAGGGTTGCTCCCTGAATAAAGTGTAATGTTTATTGACTATCAGTTTGGGTGCTTTCATCCATTGTTGGTATGTTGCCTCATCCATTTCCTGCAGACTCGGGGAAGTAACCCAGGCAATATAGCCTTCCGGGGTCCTGACACGGGTCCAGCTGCCTTTTTTATCCAATATGCGCAGGGGCATTCCCATGAGTGTCTGGGTGGCCGATTCGGAAGAATACCGTGGTTCATAACGCAGGTTGGCAACCGACAGGCAGGTCACACCGTAAATACTGCCTTCCAGAGCAGGATCTGGCAAAACAATAAGGCTGTCTGTAAGTTCTATTCCCTGCGATGCCGCGGCAGCGATCAGGGCCGGTGCCACTCCCGGTTCGGTGGTGGAACCTTTCATTACATAGGAACGTGAACCCTTCAGCTGTTCAAAGTTGACGTCATAAACATGGTCACGCCTGTCGGGGGCAAAAGCTGTTTTCACATTGTCGGAAATAACGTCAAGTTTTTCCAGTGTCCGTGTTTTAGCGCATCCGCCCATAAGGACCAATGCGACCAATAATGCCGATAAATAATTGAGTTGTTTTTTCATATCTGACAAATTTACGGCAAATCTTTGATTTGACAAGACATACTTTTTACCTTTGCATCATGCAGCGATACAAGTCTTTTACGGGGTATTTCATTCACAAATACGGAGCACGTCTGCAGAAGGTGGTCGTTGATGCCGGCTTTTCCTGTCCCAACCGCGACGGAACAGCGGGAACAGGCGGTTGTACCTATTGTGATAACCGGGCTTTCCATCCCGGTTACAGCACCCCGGATAAAAGCCTGATCCTGCAGATAGACCAGGGCATTGAATTCCATCGCGTCCGTTACCGGAAAGCCGGAGGCTACCTGGCTTATTTTCAGCCTTATTCAAACACCCATGCCCCGCTGGAAGACCTGCGCAGGATATACAGGCCCGCGCTGGAAGATCCGCGCATCAGCGGAATAGTGGTGGCCACCCGTCCCGATTGCATGGACAAAGGCAAGCTGGAATATTTCAGGGAGTTGTCACAGGAAAAGATTGTCATGCTGGAATACGGGGTGGAATCCTGCTATAAC
>MWDM01000125.1 GCA_002070565.1 Bacteroidetes bacterium ADurb.Bin139 | reverse complement strand
CTGCGTACGCATATTGAAATACTGGTCCCTGATTTCCAGCGTGACACAATGATTGTATTTTTGGTTCAGGAAAAGGGCGACTTGATGCATGAGCTGTTTCTTTTCTTCAAATTTGCTCAAGTCGTGATCCCGGATGATATAAATCAATTCTGCCTCTTCTACCGTGCCCCTGAATGAGGTGAGGTGAAAGAATCCTTCATAGTGGTCTGTGAACTCGGGTCGTTGTTCGACCGGTAACATGTTATTCAGTTCTGTGCCAATGATCAGTGCGTTGACCATTTTGCCCCTGGCATAGCCCGGGTGGATATTGCGTCCCTGGATATGAATACGGGCCATGGCAGCATTGAAATTCTCATATTCCATTTCCCCGATCTGTCCTCCGTCTATGGTGTAGGCATAGTCAGCCCCGAACTTTTCCACATCAAATTTTACCACACCGCGGCCAATTTCTTCGTCGGGAGTAAAGGCGATCTTAACCGGGCCGTGTTTTACTTCCGGATGTGCCATCAGGTATTGGACGGCAGTCATGATGGCTGCCACGCCGGCCTTGTCGTCTGCTCCCAGAAGTGTGGTGCCATCTGTAGTTATCAGGGTCTGACCCTGATAGGAAAGCAGTTCCGGGAACTCGGCCGGATCCAGGTATAATACTTTTTCCTTGTTCAGAAGGATGGGTTTTCCATCATATCGCTCAATGATCCGGGGGCAGATGTCCCTGCCGCTGGCATCGGGAGAAGTGTCTACGTGCGCAATGAATCCTATGGCCGGAACTTCCTTGTCCATGTTGGAAGGAATGGATGCCATCACGTACCCGTACTCATCCATGCAGGCATCTGCAACGCCCATCTGCCGCAATTCCCTGAGCAGCACTTCCAGTAAGACCAATTGTTTAGCAGTGCTCGGCTGTGTTTGTGATTCCGGGTCCGATGCCGTGTCAAAGGAGATATACCGGAGAAATTTATCCAGGATCTTTTCCATAATATCAGGTTTATTTGTCTTTTGCGGCCTTCATACTGCTGAGGGCCAGATATATGATAATGCAGATGTAAGCTACAAGCGCAAGCACTTCACCGGCCGTTGAATTTTGCCACTCTGTATTGACCAGGTTGAGTCCGGCAAAACGCATGATGGCACTTACAACACCCATGAGGGCGCCTCCGGCAATAAAACCGGAAGCAAGCAGGGTGCCCCGTTCCCTGCGGTCTTCGTTGACCCGGGTTTCCTTGCTGCGGGTGGAAACAAACCAGGCAACTGCCCCGCCCACAAGCAGGGGCAGGTTTAATTCCAGAGGAATGAACATCCCCAGAGAAAAGGCCAGGGCAGGGATTTTGAAGAGTGTCAGCAAAATGGCTATTACACCGCCGATACCATACAAAAGCCATGGAGCGCCGCCACCCGACATAAGCGGTTCAATGACAGCAGCCATGGCGTTTGCCTGCGGTGCAACCAGGGCATTCTGGCCGGTAAAACCATAAGTTTTGTTCAAAACTATGATCACCCCTCCCACCGTTGCCGCGGCAACCAGGGTGCCTGCAAACTTCCAGAGTTGTTGTTTATAGGGAGTGCTTCCCAGCCAGTAACCAATTTTAAGATCGGTAATGAATGAGCCCGACACGGAAAGTGCCGTACAGACAACCCCGCCTATGATCAGGGCGGCTGTCATGCCGGCGGTTCCCTTTAGACCCGAGGCTACCATGATGACCGAAGCCAGGATCAGGGTCATGAGCGTCATGCCGCTTACCGGGTTTGTTCCCACTATGGCTATGGCGTTTGCTGCCACCGTGGTGAAGAGAAAGGCAATAACGGCTACTACAATCAATGCAATCACGGCATGCCAGAGGTTCATGTTAAGCACGCCAAAATAAAAGAAAACAAAAACAAGGGCCAGGGTAACCAGGGTCCCGATAACGATGATTTTCATGGACAGGTCTCGCTGCGTGCGAAGGACGGCCTGTTGTTGCGGATCGCGTTTACCCCGGAGTTCTTTGGCGGCCATTCCCAGGGCGGCTTTCAGGGTAGAAGAAGCCTTGATGATCCCGATTATGCCGGCAACAGCAATGCCTCCTATGCCGATATGCCTGGCGTAGGTGGTAAAAATCACCTCGGGGCTCATTTCCCCTACCGTCTGCATAATGCCGGTTCCCATCAGGTCAATGACCTGTCCCCCCCAGATCAGGTTCATCAGCGGGATGATCCCGAACCAGACCAGGAAAGACCCACAGCAAATGATGAAGGCGTATTTCAGGCCGATGATGTATCCCAGTCCCAGGACGGCAGCGCTTACGTTCAGTTTTCCCACCAGTTTGGCCTTATCGGCAATGGCTGTTCCCCAGGGCAGGACTCTTGTGGTAAACACTTCGCTCCACCAGCCAAAAGTGGAGACCACAAAGTCGTACACCCCCCCTATCAGCCCGCTGGCCAGAAGATACCGGGCACCTTTCCCCCCGGTTTCCCCGCTCACCAGGACCTGGGTAGAAGCAGTCGCCTCGGGGAAGGGAAACTTGCCGTGCATGTCTTGAACAAAATACTTTCGGAAGGGAATGATGAAAAGGATTCCCAGAACGCCTCCAAGCAGGGAGCTGAAGAATATTTTTATAAAATCCACCGACATTTCCGGGTATTTTTCCTGCAGGATGTACATGGCCGGAAGGGTAAAGATGGCCCCCGCCACTACACCTCCCGAGCAGCCTCCGATAGACTGGATGATAATGTTTTCTCCCAGAGAATTTTTGCGTTTAAGCGCCGAGGAAAGGCCTACCGCAATAATGGCAATGGGTA
>MWDM01000124.1 GCA_002070565.1 Bacteroidetes bacterium ADurb.Bin139 | reverse complement strand
CGGGGGAAATTTTGGACAAAGGGCTTTGCTCCTTTTGTTCCGTTATGTGGATATACGGGTAGGTTATGCAATACTGGGCCTGGTTATCCCCTTTTACATGATTTTTAACCAATCCGGTTACAAAGCCATAAAGGATTACTTCAGACGCATAGGTTATAAAGGAAATGTTAATTACCATATTTACAGAAATCATTACCTGTTCGGGCAGATGATGATGGACAAATTCTACCTCTTTGCCCGGAAAAAAAACATTTTCAAATCCAGGGTAACTGATTGGGATCAGTTTACCGAATTGCTCAAAGGCAAGGGCGGTTTTCTTATCTCGGGTGCTCATGCGGGCAATTTTGAGATCTGCGGGTATTTCCTGCAACAACGGCTCAAAAAGCTGAACGCGGTGGTTTTTGGGGGAGAATCGGCTTTCATGCAGGAAAACAGGGCCTCGGCCCTTTCGGGGAATATGGCCGAACTAATTCCTGTTTCGCCCGATATGTCTCACTTGTTCACCATCAAATCGGCGCTGGAAAAAGGGGAAATGGTAAGCATGCCCAGTGACAGGCTTTTTGGAAGTACCAAATCCTTTTCTTTTCCCTTTCTGGGTTCACCGGCCAATTTTCCCATGGGGTCGTTCCTGCTGGCAGCCCAACTGGATGTTCCCATGGTTTCGCTTTACGTGATGCGCGAAAGGGGCATGAAATACCACATAATCTGCAAACAGATGTCTGTTGACCGCTCGCAGTACAGGAACTCCAGAGAAATTGCCCGCGCCCTTTGCCAGGCCTATGTAGAACAACTGGAAAATGTGCTGAAGTCATATCCACACCAGTGGTTTAATTTTTATGATTTCTGGAATAACAACACCGTATGATGCAGACTGTCAATATTGTCAATATAGGGGAATTACTGCCGCACCGCCCGCCTTTTATCATGGTGGACCGGTTGACTGCTTGCCAGGGGTATTTTGCTTCTACCGAAATGTTCATCACAGAGGACAATATTTTTTGCCGGAATGGTTTTTTTTCGGAAGCCGGTATGATGGAAAACATGGCCCAGACTTGTGCAGCCCGTCTGGGATACAAAAGCCTGGCCGGGGGTATGCCTGTTAAACTGGGTATCATAGGGGCTGTCAGGGATTTTTATGTTTTCTTCCTACCCGTGCCCGGAGACAAGCTGGTAACCGAAATTCAGATTGAGCATGAAGTCTTCAATGCCATATTGCTCAGTGCCCGGATCCTATGCAACGGTAAAACAGCGGCCACAAGCTACATGAAATTGTTCTTAACCGATATTGACAGCCAGCCTCATGAAGAACAACAATAAACTTACAGAGAGTAAACAGATACTCATACGGTTCAGCGAAGTGGATTCCATGAACATTGTCTGGCACGGATCGTATGTCCTGTATTTTGAAGATGCCCGGGAAGCCTTCGGAAGAAAATACGGATTAACCTACCAGACTTATTTTGATAATGGTTATTATGCTCCCCTGGTGGATATGCAGTTTGAATTCAAGCATCCCCTGGAGTATGGCGATACAGCCCGCATTGAGATTGAATACATTCCGGTAGAGGCAGCCAAAGTGATATTCCATTACAGAATCTACAGGGAAAAAGACAACAGGCTGGCAGCCACGGGGTCTACCACGCAGGTTTTCCTGGACAGCCAGTACAGGCTGGTCTTGTACAACCGCGATTTTTACACAGCATGGAAAAAGAAAAACAATGTTTTATGATTAAGCCACTGGCATACAATATTGTTTCTCCCCTTGGGTTCTCCGCTCCGGATAACTACGCGGCCGTACGCCGAGGTGAAAGCGGTGTTATTCCCTGGCAGGACCCGGCAGGCACCCCTATTGTCCTTTCGCGCCTTGACAGGGAAAAGCTGCAGGATGCTTTTGAAAGACAGTGCAAACCATCAATGGAATACACCGTGCCTGAACAAGCCATGCTCCTGTCTGCCTCGCTGGCAGTGGCAGAGGCAGGAATTGACCCCGCATCTGCCCGTACAGGATTTGTGCTTTCCTCTACAAAAGGCAATATTGAACTGCTGGCAATTCCTGATCACGGATTTGGCAGGGAACGCATACACTTGTGGCATACTGCAGGACTGCTGACCGCCTGTTTTAACAATCAGAACCTTCCTTTAACCGTTACCAATGCCTGCATATCGGGAGCTGCTGCACAGATTGCCGCGCTAAAAATGTTGGAAAACGGAATCTATGACCATGTGGTGGTTACCGGGGTTGACATGGCTTCTGACTTTATTGTGGCCGGATTCCAGTCTTTTAAATCCCTGGATCCTGAACGTTGCCGTCCATTTGATTCACGCCGCAAAGGATTGAATATTGGAGAGGCGGCTGCTACGATCGTTTTTGGCAAAGCAGACGGAAAAGGTATCTCTTTGATCCGGGGAAATATCCGCAACGATGCCAATCACATATCCGGTCCCTCACGAACCGGTGAAGGATTGTTCCGGGCACTGTGCCGTACCCTGGAGGACCTGCCCCCGGATGAGATCGCGTTCATCAGTGCGCACGGAACCGCTACCCCTTTCAACGACCAGATGGAAGCCATTGCCATTGACAGGGCAGGACTCCGGCACCCCCCCGTCTTTAGTCTTAAGGCCCATTTTGGGCACACCATGGGAGCTGCCGGCGTACTGGAAAGCATCATTTCCATGAAAGCCCTGGAAGAAGGAATCATCCTGCCATCGCTGGGGTATGAAGAACCGGGGATTGAAGGAGAACTGAATGTAAGCACTGCCACGGCTCACACCAATAA
>MWDM01000123.1 GCA_002070565.1 Bacteroidetes bacterium ADurb.Bin139 | reverse complement strand
GTTTTTCCGCCAAAGCTGTAAACTCGTTTGATTTCTGACATAAAAATTATTTAGTTAAAAAATTGAAAATTATCGTGTTTGGGGCTGCAAAAATAGTAAAAATGTTACAAAATATTGCCTGCCAGCTCGGCCAATCGGCTCCTTTCTCCTTTAACAAGATTGACATGAGCGAATATATCCTGTCCCAACATCTTGTCTGTTAAATAAGTAAGGCCGTTTGAATGCATATCCAGGTATGGTTGGTCAATCTGCTGAATATCTCCTGTAAAAATGAGTTTGCTGCCTTCCCCCGCACGGGTAATGATAGTCTTGACTTCGTGTGGGGTAAGGTTCTGGGACTCGTCTACTATGAAGAACACTTTTGATAAACTTCTCCCGCGGATATAAGCAAGCGGGGAAATCAGCAGTTTTTCATTTTTAACCATTTCTTCTATGCGTATGTATTCCCGGCTGTTGGGTTTGAGACTGCCTTTGATCACACCCAGATTATCCAGCAGTGGCAACATGTAGGGCGCCATTTTTTCCTTTATGTCTCCGGGCAGGAATCCCATCTCCTGGTTTTGCAGGGGAATGACGGGCCGGGAAAGCATAATCTGGTCGTAATCCCCTTCCTGCTCCAGGGCTGCTGCCAGGGCTAGCAACGTTTTGCCGGTACCGGCAATTCCTGTGAGGGAAACAAGGCTTATTGACGGATCAAGCAGGGCATCCAGTGCAAAATTCTGCTCCGTATTGCGAGGGGAGATACCGTATGCCCTGTGATCTGGTACGGGAATCAGGCACCGGGTCGAAGCCTTGTAGCGTGCCATGGCCATGCCGTCCTTGTTCTTAAGTATATAGTATTGATTGCTGTGCGCTCCTTTAAGGTGGATGTCCCTGGTACTGAGACCTTCACGTGTCTGGTACAACTTGGCTATGGTCTGTGGGGCAACGCGGTTCAACTTGATAACCCCCTTGGAAAGGCTGACTATGCTTTCATCACGCACTTTATCGGTAAGGTAATCCTGGGCTTCTATACCCAGCGCCTTGGATTTTATACGCAGGTTAACGTCTTTTGTGACCAGGATCACCCTTCGCTCGGGGTTGTTCTCTTTCATGTACTGCGCCGTAACAAGGATGCGGTGATCAGGGGTATCTTCATAAAAAGAGTCCTGCATCATGTCCGGAAAAGGATGTCCCAGTTCCACTTTCAGGCGGCCCCTGCCGGGACCCATGCTAATCCAGCCATTCAACATCTGATCGCCCAGAATTTTATCCAGTGAGCGGGCAAATTCTCTGGCGTTGTAATTGATCTGGTCATTTCCTTTTTTGAATTTGTCCAGTTCTTCCAGCACTATGATGGGAATGACCACATCATTTTCCTGAAAATTACCAAGGGCCTTATGATCGTGCAGAAGGACGTTGGTGTCGAGTACGAAAATTTTGGGATTGTTTGGCATTAGTTGTAATTTAACTTACAAAGATAGAAAAAAATATGTCTAAATTCGCTGCGTTATGGAATACCGGGAAGCCGTATCATTTTTGATAGAGCACTTTCCCCAGTACCAGAAAATTGGGATTGGAGGGTATAAACCTTACCCGGCACGGATGCTTTCCCTTGCCGACTGGCTGGGTAATCCCCAGGAAAAGTATCCCTGCATTCATATTGCAGGAACAAACGGTAAAGGATCGGTGTCCCATATGCTGGCAGCCATAATGCAGTCAGCGGGACTCAGAACCGGATTATACACATCCCCGCACCTGACAGATTTCAGGGAACGGATCAGGGTAAACGGAAAAATGATTCCTCAGGAAGAAGTGGTTGATTTCATGGAACGGTTTTCCCGCCAAAGAATGGAGAAACTAAGGGATGAATTGCCCTCATTCTTTGATATGACAACAGCCATGGCTTTTAACCACTTCGCACGTGAAAAAACCGATATTGCCGTTATTGAGACTGGTCTGGGAGGGCGGCTGGATTCCACCAATATTTTAACACCAACCTCTGTCATTCTTTCTGTCATAACCAATATTGGGCTGGATCACTGTGACCAGCTCGGAGACACCCTGGCAGAGATAGCCAGCGAAAAGGCCGGAATCATAAAACCGGGTGTTCCGGTTGTGATGGGCGAGTATGATCCGGAATCTTTTCCTGTTATTGCCCCCCGGGCCGGCCAATTACATGCCCCTCTTTTCCGTGCTTTTGACAGACCGGACCAGGCATACTCCCTGGAAGGAGACACCTTGTATCAGCAGAAAAATCTGAAAACAGCACTTTGTGCGGTGGATGTTCTGAAGGCAATCAACCCGGATTTATCATCCTGGCTGACACCCGAAGCGGTTTCCCGGGGCCTGGAACACTTTGAATCCGCAACCGGACTTCACGGAAGATGGGAGCATCTTTCCCGACAGCCCATGGTGATTGCCGACACCGGTCATAACGCACATGGAATGAAATACCTGAAAGAACAGCTTTCAAGAGAAACTTACCGGCGTTTGTTTTTTGTCTTTGGAGTCGTTCAGGGAAAAGACCTGCGATCCATCATACCCCTGTTGCCCCGGGATGCGTATTATTTTTTTACCCGGGCCCAAATTCCAAGAGCGCTTCCTGCCTCTGAGCTGGCCGCCCGATGCAGGGAAGCGGGCTTAGAAGGAGAAGAAGTGTCCGGTGTGGCAGATGCTTTCCAAAAAGCCTGTGCAGCAGCTTCCCCACAGGATTTGATCTTGGTGGGAGGCAGTACTTTTACCGTAGCGGATCTACTGGAAAACTTTTTTTGCAGGGAAAAAAATTAAACATATCTTTGCAGTCCCATTTAGCAAACCTTAGCTAGTGTGATAATTACTTGATAAGTCAACTATAAAATAGTATCTTTGCCCTATGGCAAGGAAAATAGTACCCATA
>MWDM01000122.1 GCA_002070565.1 Bacteroidetes bacterium ADurb.Bin139 | reverse complement strand
AGGGAAATGACCTTCTGGTGGCCAACATACCGCCCGTTCTACAAAGCCCTGGAATATGCCCTATGGCTGAGCGATGAAGTACAGGAGCAGGGCAAGATCACCATTGCCGATTACCAGGAAGGCTTTGCCAAGTATACTTCGTCCTGGTACCTGATAGATCAGTACTACCGTAGGTTCATTGAGTATTACCGGCTTATCAGCCAAAATGCGGTCCTGTCACAGCTATTTGAACGTGTTCACAAGATCTACTCCAACAGCTGGCTTCCGCAGTTGGCACAGGCCTGGCAGCAGGTCTCGGACAACAGTGGTGAGTGGTATCGGGGCTCCCTAAGTCAGAGCCGATTCTTTGAGCGCGATGTGAAAAGCCGGTTTTTGGAGAAATCCATCAGGGTGTTTGTCGTTATCTCTGACGGTTTTCGTTACGAGTGTGGCCGGGAGCTTAACGATATGCTGAACCAGCAGACCCGCTTTAGCTCCACCCTGAAATACCAGGTCACCAACCTGCCTTCCTACACACAGCTTGGAATGGCCTCTTTGCTGCCCCACAAGGAACTTGGTTTTGGGGAAGGCGATACCATTCTAGCTGACGGGAAAAGCACCCTGGGGCTTCAAAACAGGCTCAAGATCCTGCAGCAACACTCAGGTGTCCGGGCCACAGCCATCCCGGCTGAAACCCTGATGAAAATGAATGCAAGAGGTCCCGAGGCGCAGGAGCTGATACAGCAGCACGATTTGGTATATGTTTACCACAACCTCATAGACAAACTGGGTGATGATAGGACCACTGAAGACAAAGTGTTTGAGGCCTCCCGCGACGAAATCGAATTTTTGATGGAAGTGCTAAAGAAGATTGCCAACATGAATGGCAATTACATGATCATTACCTCGGATCACGGGTTTATATACCAGCATGAAGACCTTTTGGAAAGCGATTTTACCGATGCGCAGATCCAGGGAGAGGTTGTGCACGAGAGCCGCCGTTATGTCATTGGAAAGAACCTTACCCACAACAAGAATGTGGTACGTTATACGGCCCGGGAACTCATTCTCCAGTCCGACAGGGAGGTGCTCTTGCCAAAGGGCATAGCACGCTTGCGCAAACAAAGCTCAGGCAGCCGATACGTGCACGGAGGCATGTCTTTGCAGGAAACAGTGGTCCCTGTGCTGTTTGTTGCCAAGCAAAGGGAAGACAAGACTGCCAAGGTGGAAATTGATATCTTGAACAAAACAAGCAACAAGATCACTACCAACATTCACACAGTACGTTTTTACCAGATGCAGCCGGTAGGGGCACAGTATATTGCACGATCGGTGAAAGCCTATTTTGCCATCTTCAGCGAAGAACAGGATCAAAAGCAGGTCATCTCGGATGTCTTTACCTATACTTTTGATCTGACCAGCGAAAGAACACAGGATAGGGAAGTGCAGAAGAAATTTACCATCTCTTCGGAGATCCGTCGCAGTTCGGGCGTATACCTTGTTCTGGAAGAAAAGGTGGAGAAAACGAACAAATGGATCACCATTGCCCAATTTCCCTATAACCTGTCTTTGACAATAGATAACGATTTTGACGAATTTTAATATCAGGCCGTATGAAAGTCTCCAATAAAAAGATCAATGATTTGTTTGCCGGTCGTGTGGTACGCAAGGACCTTACCAACCGTATCAAAGGCAACGCCAGTGTTCCGACCTATGTGCTAGAATACCTGCTGGGTCAGTATTGCGCTACGGATGATCCACAGACCATAGAAGAAGGTGTGGAGATGGTAAAGGAAATCATCGCCAGGCATTTTGTACATCGCGACGAATCGCAGGTGGTAAAATCCACCATACGGGAGCAGGGCTCCCACAGAATCATTGACAAGGTCTCGGTCAAGCTCAACGACAAGCTGGACCGCTACGAGGCTTCCTTTGCTAACTTAGGGTTGAAAAAGGTGCCAATTCTGACCACTTTTATCAAGACGCATCCCAAGTTGCTTTCCGAAGGGGTCTGGTCCATCATCACCATGGGATATACCCCGGCCGAAGGCAAGGATTCTTCGCCATGGATCATCGAAAACCTTAAACCCATACAGATATCCTCTGTAGATGTTGATGAGTACAAAACCCTGCGTAAGAATTTCAGTAAGGAGGAGTGGATAGATCTTTTGATGCAGACCCTGGGTTTGAACCCCGACGAATTCACCAACCGTTCCAAACTGCTACAGATTGCACGCCTCATCCCGTTTGTGGAGAACAACTACAACATCATTGAATTGGGCCCGAAGGGAACCGGTAAATCCCATGTTTTCTCGGAATTCTCACCCCACGGGATATTGATCTCGGGAGGCGAAGTATCCAAGGCCAAGCTGTTTGTCAACAACAGCACCGGAGAGATCGGCCTGGTGGGATATTGGGATGTGGTAACGCTGGACGAGTTTGCCGGAAAGAGCAAAAAGTCAGACCTGGGGCTGGTAGATATCATGAAAAACTACATGGCCAACAAGTCTTTCTCCCGGGGTGCGAATATCATGCAGGCCGAAGCGTCCATGGTCATGATCGGCAATACGGACCACTCTGTGCCCCACATGCTCAAACACACAGATTTGTTCGATGCTTTGCCCAGGGATTATTACGATACGGCCTTCCTGGACAGGGTGCATGCCTACCTGCCCGGATGGGAAACACAGAAGCTTCGCAACGAGATGTTCAGTACGGATTTTGGATTTATCGTGGACTACCTGGCCGAGATTCTTAAGACGCTGCGCAAGGATGATTATACCAAGGCTTACATGCCCTTTTTTGATCTGTCGACCACCATCACCACAAGGGATAAAACCTCTGTGGAAAAAACATTTTCCGGCCTTGTAAAGATCATATATCCTCATGGGGAGTATGACCTTGAACAGGCCAAAGAATTATTGGAT
>MWDM01000121.1 GCA_002070565.1 Bacteroidetes bacterium ADurb.Bin139 | reverse complement strand
GCAACTAAACGCAGATGATGCCGCTTTCATCCCCGACACGTATGTTTACATCCCCGATGAGAACTTGCGGGCTTATTGCCTGACCAACTTTGATTCAAATAACGATGGAAAAATAACTTTTGCCGAGGCAGAAAACGGCGCCCTGACGACCATCAATGTGTCTGGCAAAAGCATCATGTCTTTGGAAGGGATTCAGTATTTCACCCACGTAAACACGTTGCTGTCTGTGGGAAATTCGCTGACCTACCTGGATGTGGGCAACAACCTGGAACTACAGCTGATAAACTGTAACTCCAACAATCTGACAACTTTGAAGCTTAGTGGACTTTCCTCACTCAAGACCCTGTATTGCAGCAACAACCAATTATCCGACCTGGATGTTACCGAAAACGGCTTGCTGGAAACCCTGGTATGCAAAAACAATCTTTTGACGTCTCTTGACGTAAGCAACAATACAAGACTGGACTACCTTGACTGCCGCGACAACCCGTACCTGGACACAATCTATGTTGCTACAGGCCAAACTATTGCAGACTTGTATAAAGATGAGCACACAACAATTGTAACAAGGTAAAGAGGGTGGAACCTTGGTTCGCAACGGCAAGTTCCTATTTTCTTTTTATTTTTGTGGTATGGACGGGAAGTTACTTTTGGAACTTATTGCCAAATACAAGGATTTGGGTATTGACAAGCAGATAGATTACGACAAATTTTATCTATATTCTATTATTACCCATTCTACTGCTATTGAGGGCTCTACGGTAACGGAGATAGAGAATCAGCTGCTCTTTGACCAGGGAATAAGTGCTTCAGGAAGGAGTATGAATGAACAGTTAATGAACCTTGATTTAAAAGCAGCCTATGAAAAGGCGATTATGTACGCCAAAGAACATAGGAGCATCTCTGTGGACTTACTGAAAGAACTGGCAGGAATCCTAATGCGCAATACCGGGACTGAATATAACACATCTCTAGGCTCTTTTTCTTCAGCCAGGGGAGATATCAGGCTGCTGAATGTTACGGAAGGGTTTGAAGGCAGGTCATATTTGAATTTTTCAAAAATACCGGCTGCGCTGGATGATTTTTGCCTGTGGCTCAACAATGCCCGCAAATCAAATACCGACACAATTTCACGATATCAAATGAGTTTTGATGCTCATTACAAACTGGTCACCATTCATCCCTGGGCTGACGGCAATGGCCGGATGGCGCGCCTTCTGATGAATATGCTTCAGTTCGAGGCTGGTCTGATACCTTCAATCATTAAAAAAGATAGCAAAGCCAAATATATTGAATCCCTTATTAAGACAAGGGAATCCGGCAACCTTGAGATAGTCCGTGATTTTATGTTTGAGGAGCATGTCTGCAATCTTAAGGAAAGGATAATGCAGTTTGAATCATCAAAAGTCGAAAATGTCCCTGTAAGTGTCCCTGTAAATGTCACTGTAAAGATATCATCAAGACAGGCGAAAATCCTGGATCTCATCCGGAATGATCCATTCCTCACTGCAGACAACCTTGCACGAATTTTTAAAGTCACTTCCAGGACAATAAAACGTGATATAGCCTATCTCAGGGATAAAGGCATTCTTTCACGTGAAGGATCCGACAAAAGTGGGAGTTGGGTTATCAGATCTGTTTAATAATACCCCTTCCCTGGTATTGTGTGGCGGATGCCGCCTCTTGGGTTTTCCACATCGCCCTTATAGCGGGGTATCAGGTGGATATGCACATGGAAAATGGTCTGGCCTGCCGCCGGACCCACGTTGATGCCCACATTGAATCCGTCGGGATGGTATCTTTCTGTCAGGATGGCTTTACAACGGTTCACCAGCTGCCAGAGTTCCTGCTGCTCCGCCCAGGCAAGTTCAAAATAATCGGAAATGTGCTTTCTGGGTATGACCAAGGTGTGCCCGGGGCTGACGGGGTAGTGGTCGTGGATGGCCAGCGCTCCTGCCGATTCGCAAATCACTTCTCTTTCCTCTGCAATGGCGCAGAACGGACATTCTTTATCTGTTTTCATGCCGGTCATTGTATGTTTTCCAATATTTAAATCCCATGTTTTCAGCAATCTGCACTAACGGGGAAAATGTTTTTTTATATAAGCGGTAAAAATCATCCTGTGAAAGTTTAACCAACTCGGAAACAGAGTCGTAGAGTACCAGGTAGTCTTCCAGTAATTTATTGTTGGGGTTGTTGTAATAGGCGGTTTTGAGCACCTTGTTGTGCACTTGAGCAAAGGGCTTTAAAAAGATGTCGAGCCGAGGCAAATCATTGCTTTTCGCGGAATTGACGCCCGGATCTACCGGCAGCAGGTTCCACAACAGGTTGTGGGATACAAAACTCCAGGGTATGAAGTGGTCTATGGCATAGAGGTTTTTTTCCAAAGGCCTTCCTGTGTAAATACATCTGACGGGGCCGTTTACTTCTATGAAATTGTCCCAGTACCGGCGTTGCTTTAGCAGGGAATCGCGTTGTATGGGCTTCACCAGTTTTGAGGACAGGTCAGGAACGTTGGGGTTGCGCTTTTGCAAGAAAAGCGTCAGATTCCAGAAGGTGAACTCTTTCAGGATAACATAATTGTCTCTCAGGTAGGGGACCCAGAGGGGATTAACATGTATTTGTTCTCCTTTTATGGCATACATGCAGTTGTTGTAAAAGGTTTGGGACAGTGCTTCCACCTGGTAATTTGTAATGTGATTGATCCAGGGAGAAAGGAACCTGTACGGCACATTGATGGTGAAAACATTAAGCAAACTTTTGATTTCCGGTCTGTTCAGGTTTTTGGCGAGATCCCTTTTGAGCAGTTCTTTATCGGAGTCAATGGGGAGGTGGAGTGCCTGCTGCAGTTGAATGATCTGTCCGCTGAGCGAGTCGGATTTGCCAAAAGATATGCGGAAATAATGAACGGGGTACCAGGCCTCGGCAATCAT
>MWDM01000120.1 GCA_002070565.1 Bacteroidetes bacterium ADurb.Bin139 | reverse complement strand
CCTGCTGACAGCTCAGGCCGCTCTGGAACAGGCCAAGGTACAGGTAGAAGCTGCCAATGCCGCTTTGATCCAGGCTCAGGCAAGTGTCATAAAGGCTCATGAAGCCATCATAGCCGCCCAGGCCAGGAAAGTTGACGCAGAAACAGCTCTCATCATGGCACAGGTTGAATGGGAAAAGGCCTTGACTGATTACCATAAACAACAATGGGCCCTGAATATTCAAGAACGGGAATATGAACTTGAAGTGGCACGTGCAGCAGCCGATGCCGCCATTGCCGCCTACCAGTTGGTAATTGCCCAGATGCAGGCACAGATGGTTCAGGCTATGCAGGCTTATGAAGCTGCCCTGCTTGCTTTTGAACAATGGAAGATCGCAAATGCCGCCACACTGGCTCAGGATCTCCTGAATGCTTTGGACGCCATCCTGTTCCAGATCAAAGGCGTTATCCTGGATCTGGCCGAGGCACAAATAGAACTGAACTATGCCAAAACTGCATACGAATGGTATGTGAACGTTACCTATCCGGAAGACGTTGAACATGCCCTCCTCCACATGCAACGTGACAAGATGAGACTGGAATGTCAGATCGAATACCTGACCGGCGTAGTAGAGGCTTACGAAGCCCTTTATAATGCTTACCACGGAGAATTTGACGAACTGATAGCTGGATTCCAGGACGTGATCACCGCTCTGCGTGCAGAGATCGCAGAAATGGAAATCGATTTTATTAAACTGCAGGAAAAATGGCTGCTGTTTGACCATCAGGCACTCGATAACGCCAACGCTGCGCTGACCAAGAACCGGAAAGTTTCTATTGCTAATGTATTCAGCGACAAAGGTGACGATCCCAACATCCATGTTGTTAACGGAACATATTCCATTACCGCTCCCTGGACAGGAGCCAACAGCATGTTCAATATGATGAAACGCGATATGCGCGTTATCGAAGACACCCGCGCCGAATTTGAAGGTCAGGATTCCGGGGTTATCAAACGTAACCTCGAAGCAAAACAAAAACAGGCCAATGATGCTACTACCAAGTATAAAACCAATTGGAATAATTGGCAGAAATATTATGATGAAGCACGTATTTCCGGCAGCCATGTGGGTTCCCGTTACACGGCATGGCTAGACGCCTGGAACGCCTGGAACACAGCGAATCAAAATTTCCTTGCCCACCAGACCACTTATGAAAACATGTATTATGAAGCCGACAGCCTTATCAGACTGTTCATGAATTATCTGGACGGATGGCTGAATCTGGGCAACCTTGAAGTTCCTTCAACCCTGACACTATCACAGGTTCTGGGCGGTATTGAATTCAATGCCGGCACCCTGGCCGACTGGCTGCTGCAGGGCAATGCAGATGATGTGTTTGAAACCATAAACGTCATCATTGGCCTGATCAATGCCCCCACCGAGATGGATGCCATCATCACCCAGCTCAAGGGCCTGATGGACGGAACACATCCCGAAGGATATCCCCCGTTCTGGGAACATGCTACCGCATGGACCTACAAACCCACACCTGTGGTATACGGTGATATTATGCGTGCAGTGTATGCCAATTCCAATAAAAAGATCACAGAGCTGACCAAACAGGACTGGTATGTATGGTTGTTCCTGTACTGGCTGTTCGAAGACAGACAAGTTGAAATTGGACTCGAAAACCCCCACGGAGGTACGGTTATAACCATTAACGCAGCCGATTATAAAGATGCGGCAGAACAAGTATTGTTTGATTTCTTTGGCAAATTGGACCGCGCTGCTTATCAAGCATATATGGTAGGCGTTTCTACAAAACCCATTGAAAATGCCATTAAGGCTTACTACAATGCCGTAGAAGGTCTGGGAGCCATGGAAAAAGCCATGTTCGATCCTTTTGACAGGGAGTGGAAAGCCAAAAAATACGTTTACGACAGCAAAGGAAAAGTAATTGATATTGTCGACTGGTCCAGAACGCAAGCCTTGGCTGCAGTAACTGAAAAACCGGCAATTAAAGAAATTTATGCAACGCCGTCCAAGTACGATCCTCCTGTATATGATGATGACAAGGATTGGGACGAAACACAACCCAGACCTGTAGATGCTACACAGTTCTTCTTTGTTCTGGAAGGTCCCGACGGAATGGGCCGTACCACCATCAGCCCGTCACTTGATTTTGACATTACTTACCTGAACAAAAAATGTGACCTCTACGTATCATATGCCGCCCTGCTGAATGCCGGCGAATACTGCGGCGAACAGTGGTCAGAATGGGCAGGTGACCTGCCGCTCTGGTTGTGGAGTGAAAGAAATAACTACGGCGAAGGCCATTACTTCTATGCTATTTGGCAGACCCGCGACTACCAGGCTTACCTGGATACTTACAACCGCGTGAAGAATGGCGAATATGCCGCTCTCATTGATAAGATCCAGGCATTGTACGATGCCCAGCTTGCACTGTATACGGAAGCCAAAGCCCTTAGAGATGCACTCCAGGCAGAATTGGACGACATCGTAGAAGAACTGCTTGCCATCGGTGGCTACTATGATCCAGTTAAGGGTGAATGGGTAATGGGTAATATTGAAATCTACGAATTGTGGATCGAAGAATACCAGTGGCTGATCCAGCAGGCTATGTGGGCACACAACGGAGGCAATATTGCCAACGAAGGATTGCTCGAAGCATGGTCTCGTGCAAAGCATGACCTCATGGAAAAACAGAATGAACTCCGCAGGATCGAGGAAGCCATTGCTCTTTATGAACAAGGTTTGCCCATGCCCAGCTTTATGGGTCTGATAGAGAACGAAGCCGCAAGGTACCAGGCACAGATTGATATCTGGCTGGAAGAAATTCAAAGCCTGCAGCAGAAACTCGTTATCCTGGAAGGTATCAGAGCCAAACTTCTGGAAAACTATCAATAACAATACGGATAAGATTTGCGTATAATGATAAAAAAACTTAGCATATTTCTGATAGCTGTTCTAACGGTTGCGTCCCT
>MWDM01000119.1 GCA_002070565.1 Bacteroidetes bacterium ADurb.Bin139 | reverse complement strand
TTCAGGGAGTTCACCGTGTGATCATCGGCCGTAAAATAGTACCCGTGTTTGTTAAAACGTTTGTTTAACTGGGACAGGGCAGAAGCACTGGAGGCCTGATCTGTTTTGCCGTCGTATTTTCCGGCATTCCAGAAGTTCTCATAATAAAGTTCAACCTGCTGCTCGGGGCTGGCAATGTCAAAGTTAACGGTGGCAAAGGAGGGAGTGAGCCCTACAGATGCTTTGAAATTGACCACAGGTCTTCCCAGGCGCCCGGTCTTGGTTGTCACCAGAATGACACCGTTGGCGGCGCGGGAACCGTATAGTGCAGAAGCTGCAGCGTCTTTTAGAACGGTTATAGATTCAATGTCCTGGGGATTGAGTGTACTCATCACGTTGTTGGTGGAATAGATGTATCCACTCATTTGCCCGGTGTTCCCCGAAGTCACGGGAACCCCGTCAATAACGTAAAGCGGTTCGTTGGAGGCGTTCATGGATCCGATACCGCGTACACGAATGCTCGATACGGCACCGGCCTGACCGGAATTGGTCGAAATCTGCATACCGGCCACTTTTCCGCTCAGGGCATTTTCGAAGGATAGGGTGGAAACGTCTTTAATGGCATCGGATTTGACCACAGAAGCGGCACCCGTGTAGGTCCCTTTTCTGGCTGTCCCGTAAGCCACCACCATGACCTCTTCCAAAGCCAGGGCATCAGGGCTCATGGTGATATTCAGTACACTCCTTCCTTCTACTGGTACCTGGATGGTTGTAAAACCGACATAGGATAAGACAAGAATTGCGTCCGAAGGACATCTTTCGATAACAAAATTCCCGTCTATATCGGAATTTGCTCCGAGTCCTCTTTCCCCTTGTATAAGAATGGTAACAAAGGGAAGGGGAGAACCGTCTTCTGAAGATGTTACCTTACCGGTAACCCGCGATTGTGCAAAAGCAGCGGTGGTAATCAACACTGCCAGCACAAAAAATAAAGATTTCTTCATGAAAATTTGGTTAGGTTAGTAATAATGGTTTAAAATATGTGATGACACATAGCGAACAAAGATAAGAAACAAAATTTTAACGGCAATAGGCAGATTCCTTTTAATTCTTGGTAAAATAAGGTAATTTTGTTGCGAAATCTAAATAATTATCCACATGCACGTGCATACTGTCAGTCCTTTACCCATAGAAACCGATATCCCGGAAAAGGTCATAAATGGGGAAATCTGTCTGGAATTATCTGAAGAATCACGCCGGTTAATTGATCAATGCCGGCAGTACCTTGACAGGAAGGTGCGCAATTCAGCAGAATTGATTTATGGTGTCAATACAGGATTTGGGGGTTTGCACAACGTTGCCGTAGGAAATAAAGACCTGGAGCGGTTACAAAACAACCTGGTTATGTCACACGCCTGCGGAATGGGACCCCAGGTGCCTGAAGTAATTGTCCGGCTCATGCTCTTTCTGAAAATCAGGTCTCTCTCCTACGGTTATTCGGGTGTACAGCTTAAGACCGTGGAACGTCTGGCAGACTTCTTCAACCTGGGGGTGACCCCTGTTGTTTATGAACAGGGATCATTGGGGGCTTCCGGAGACCTGGCTCCCCTGGCCCATCTGGCACTGCCTCTTATAGGACTGGGAGAGGTGGACTTCCGGGGGAAGAGGATCACGGGCAGTGAACTGAACCGGCAAATGGGCTGGGAACCTATTGCCCTGCAATCCAAAGAAGGGCTGGCCCTGCTTAACGGAACCCAGTTCATGTGTGCTTTCGGATTATGGTGTCTTGTGAAGGCTCAAAGACTTGCAGACCAGGCAGACATAATCTGCGCCCTGTCACTGGATGCATACGACGGGAGGCCCGAACCTTTCACCAGGGAAGTTCATCAGATCAGGCCCCATGCCGGGCAGGCCACATCGGCCGCCCGGATAATGGAATGCCTGCAGGGGAGCGAACTTATTCAAAGGCAAAAGGAGCACGTCCAGGATCCGTATTCGTTCCGTTGTGCGCCACAGGTGCACGGAGCCACCAGGGATTGTATTGAATATGTGGCCCGGGTGATGACCACAGAGATGAACTCGGCCACAGACAATCCCACCATATTTCCTGCGCTGGACAAGATCGTCTCGGCCGGAAATTTTCACGGCCAGCCCCTGGCCCTGGCTCTGGATTTTCTGGCTATTGCCGTGGCAGAACTGGGAAGCATATCGGAACGCCGGATCAATCAGCTGGTTTTGGGAAAAAGAGGTTTACCCCCATTCCTGGTGGCAAGGCCCGGACTCAACAGCGGGTTCATGATCCCGCAGTATACCGCAGCCTCGATTGTCAGCCGGAACAAACAGTTGTGTACACCCTGTTGTGTGGATTCCATAGATTCCTCACAGGCCCAGGAAGACCATGTCAGCATGGGGGCCAACTCGGCACTCAAGTGTTATACAGTGGTAAACAATGTGCGACAGGTGCTGGCAACGGAACTATTCAATGCTGCGCAGGCCCTGGAGTTCAGAAGACCGTCACGAACCTCTGAGCGGCTGGAAAAGCTGGTGGCCGAATTCCGTAAACACGTGCCCTTTATAGAAGACGACACCACCATGTATCCGCACCTGCACAAGGCAGATAAATTTTTAAAAGATGAATGGCATTTTAATTGAGAACATACGACAGCTGGTTCAGGTCAGGGAGCGTCAGGAAAACAATCCTTCTTTTTGCCGGGGACAAATGATGAGCCGCCTGCCATTCATTGAAAATGCCTGGCTGTTCATCCGTGACGGGGTGATTGACGGATTCGGTTCCATGAATGACTGTCCCTACAGGGACGATATACCTCTTGGAACAAAGATCATAGATGCTGCCGGCAAATGTGTTTTTCCCTCGTTTTGTGATTGTCACACCCATATTGTCTATGCAGGAAGCCGGGAAAAAGAGTTTATAGACAAAATCCGCGGATTGTCTTACCGGGAAATCACAGCACGCGGGGGTGGCATACTTAATTCGGCCCGTTTGCTGGGTGACACATCGGAAGAAGACCTTTTCCAACAAAGCCTTG
>MWDM01000118.1 GCA_002070565.1 Bacteroidetes bacterium ADurb.Bin139 | reverse complement strand
GGCATCGGGAGAAGTGTCTACGTGCGCAATGAATCCTATGGCCGGAACTTCCTTGTCCATGTTGGAAGGAATGGACGCCATGACGTACCCGTACTCATCCATGCAGGCATCTGCAACGCCCAGCCGCCGCAATTCCCTGAGCAGCACTTCCAGTAAGACCAATTGTTTAGCAGTGCTCGGCTGTGTTTGTGATTCCGGATCCGATGCCGTGTCAAAGGAGATATACCGGAGAAATTTATCCAGGACCGTTTCCATAATATCAGGTTTATTTATCTTTTGCGGCCTTCATACTGCTGAGGGTCAGGTATATGATAATGCAGATGTAAGCTGCCAGTGCAAGCACTTCACCGGCCGTTGAATTTTGCCACTCTGTATTGACCAGGTTGATTCCAGCAAAGCGCATGATGGCACTAACAACGCCCATGAGGGCTCCTCCGGCAATGAAGCCCGAAGCGAGCAGGGTACCCCGTTCCTTACGGTCTTCGTTAACCTTAGTTTCTTTACTGCGGGTGGAAACAAACCAGGCAACCGCCCCGCCCACGAGAAGGGGCAGGTTCAACTCCAGCGGAATGAACATCCCCAGTGAAAAGGCCAGGGCAGGGATCTTGAAGAGTGTCAGCAATATGGCAATCACACCGCCGATACCATACAGAAGCCAGGGAGCGCCGCCACCGGACATAAGTGGTTCAATGACCGCTGCCATGGCATTGGCCTGCGGAGCTACCAGTGCATTTTCCCCTGTAAAACCGTACGTTTTGTTCAAAACAATGATCACCCCTCCCACCGTTGCAGCGGCAACCAGGGTGCCTGCAAACTTCCAGAGTTGTTGTTTATAGGGAGTGCTTCCCAGCCAGTAACCAATTTTTAGATCAGTAATGAACGAGCCCGAAACGGATAGTGCCGTACAGACAACCCCGCCTATGATCAGGGCAGCTGTCATGCCTGCGGTTCCCTTAAGGCCCGAGGCTACCATGATGACCGAGGCCAGGATCAGGGTCATGAGCGTCATGCCGCTTACCGGGTTTGTTCCCACTATGGCTATGGCGTTTGCCGCTACAGTGGTGAAGAGAAAGGAAATAACAGCCACTACAATCAGCGCAATGACGGCATGCCACAGGTTCAGGCTCAGCACGCCAAAGTAGAAGAAAACAAAAATAAGGGCGAGGGTAACAAGGGTCCCGATAACAATGATTTTCATGGAAAGGTCTCGCTGGGTGCGAAGAACGGCCTGTTGTTGCGGATCGCGCTTGCCCCTGAGTTCTTTCCCTGCCATTCCCAGGGCGGCTTTCAGGGTTGAAGAGGCCTTGATAATACCTATGATGCCGGCAACAGCAATGCCGCCTATGCCGATATGCCTTGCGTAGGTGGTAAAAATCACCTCGGGGCTCATTTCCCCCACAGTCTGCATGATACCGCTTCCCATCAGGTCAACAATCTGTCCGCCCCAGATCAGGTTCATCAGCGGGATGATCCCGAACCAGACCAGGAAAGACCCGCAACAAATGATGAAGGCGTATTTCAAGCCGATGATGTATCCCAGGCCAAGGACTGCTGCGCTTACGTTCAGTTTTCCCACCAGCTTGGCCTTATCGGCAATGGCGGTTCCCCAGGGAAGGACCCTCGTTGTAAAGACTTCGCTCCACCAGCCAAAGGTGGAGACCACAAAGTCGTACACCCCTCCTATCAGTCCGCTGGCCAGAAGATACCGGGCGCCTTTGCCGCCGGTTTCCCCGCTCACCAGGACCTGGGTAGAAGCTGTTGCCTCGGGGAAGGGAAACTTGCCGTGCATGTCTTGAACAAAATACTTGCGGAAGGGAATAATGAAAAGGATTCCCAGGACGCCTCCCAACAGGGAGCTGAAGAAGATTTTTATAAAATCCACCGACATTTCCGGGTATTTTTCCTGCAGGATATACATGGCCGGTAAAGTAAAGATGGCCCCGGCAACCACACCACCCGAGCAGCCTCCTATGGATTGGATGATTATGTTTTCTCCCAGGGAATTTTTGCGTTTCAGTGCCGAGGAAAGGCCTACGGCAATGATGGCAATGGGAATGGCGGCCTCAAATACCTGCCCTACTTTGAGTCCCAGGTAAGCTGCAGCCGCCGAAAACAGCACGGTCATAACCAGGCCGATGCACACAGACCAGAAGGTGACTTCAGGATATTTTTTATGGGGAGACATCAGGGGTTCGTATGTTTCTCCCGGTTTCAGTTCCCGGTAAGCGTTATCTGGCAGGGCTCCGGGTTGTTTCTTGGATTGTTCCATAGTATTCTTCCAAAGTAAGTTTGTTAGTATATATAGTAGTAGCCGCTTCTACGCCGACATAACGGAAATGCCACGGCTCGTGGCCATAGCCGGTGATGTCTTCTTTATGGCGGGGATAGCGCTCGATGAAACCGAACAGATGGGCGTGTTGCCGGAGCCAGGCCGCCTGGGGTGTTCTTGAAAAAGAACTGTGTGTGCTGTTGATGTCTGCCGTAAGGCCGGTCTGGTGCTCGGAGTGGCCGGGACGGGAAGAAAACCGTTCTGCCCTGTGTACCCCGTTTCGCTCCACGGCATTTTCATACAGCTGGCGCTGCACGGTGTCGGACCGGAAGGCAGAAATGTTCCAAAGGAAAATGCTGTCTTCTTCTGCCTTGCGGCACATGAGGGCAAAAGCAGCAGCTGCTTCTTTGCGTAAAAGGTTCATTATTCCCTTGTTGTAACGGTTATCAATGGGAACAAGATCGTACGGCCGGTAGCCTTCTGCCAGCTTGTGTTTTTTGTTTACCAGGATAAGAATGCCCAGAGAGGTATCGGCCTTTGCAACATCAACAAGGCCGTACCGGTGGTTTTGCGGAATGGAGTCTGCAGCTGAAAAAAAAACCGGTAAAAAGAGACACAGGAAAAACCCTTTCATTCTGCGAAAATAAGGAAATTAACCAACAAAAATTTGCTAATTCTGGAAATTCGGCTACCTTTGCAGCCCGTTTCAAAATAAACGGTCGTTCATTGACGTATTAAAGAGAGATAATAGAGGTAAAATAAATTAGAAAAGTCTGTAATAAGAAGGTTTTTAA
>MWDM01000117.1 GCA_002070565.1 Bacteroidetes bacterium ADurb.Bin139 | reverse complement strand
TCGGCAATCCTGGAAATGACCTGCTTATCCCTCCCTTCAGAAAAATTGGGGACACATTCAATGATTCGTTTCATAAGGTTATTCGTAAATGAGTTTCACTTTATCTCCAACGGCTTTTTCCAGCGCCGCCTTATCCAGTTCAAAATAATGTACCGGGTACACCATGGGGGCTCCAATCTTTTTGATAGCCTTAATGAACTGATCGTCACTCATGGTATAGGGTAAATTTTTGGCTAACAGGGCCACATCAATGGGTCCCAGGTTATCCATTTCGGGAATCAATTCTGTGTCTCCGGAAATATATACTTTAACATCCCCGAAAGTAAATACATAACCGTTCCCGTATCCTTTGGGGTGGAATGGCTGGCCATCGGGTCTTTTATTCAAGATGTTATAGGCCGGAACAGCCAGGATTTCAATGTTTTCCCACCGGTAGGAATCCCCGTTTTTCATGGTCTTTTCCAATGTCAGGTGTTCTTCCATGCAGGGCGGGCCCACGAATACGGTTTCTGCGGTTACCAGGTGCTTCAGGGCCGTAGTGTCGTAATGGTCATAATGGTCATGGGTAAAGAAAATGATATCTGCCTTGGGATAACCGGTGTAATCGGTGGTCTGGGAATACGGATCGATATAAATGATCTTGTCTTCCAGTTTTAAGCATACGGCTCCGTGGCCCGTGGGGACAATGGTAAGCAAACCCAATAAGGTTGAAAAATGTTGTGCTAATGTAAAAATCATGTCTTTATAATTTTTCCGTTTAAAATGATTGTCTCCACCAAAGGACTGGTAAAGGCATAGATAAAATATTCATACGAGGGCATGGGAGCTGTGATAAAAACATTGGCCTTCTTGCCCGCCGTTATGGATCCGAGTGAATACGACAGATCCATGGCATGCGCCCCGTTCAGGGTGGCCGCATTGATGGCTTCTTCGGGGGTCATTTTCATTTTCAGGCAGGCCAGGGTCATCATAAACTGCATGTTTCCGGCGGGACAGGACCCGGGATTATAGTTGGTTGCCAGGGCAACAGGCAGCCCGCGGTCTATCATTTCCCTGGCACGGACGTATTCCATTTCCAGGAAAAAGGTGGCCCCGGGAAGGAGTACAGGCATGGTGTCAGACCCGGCTAAAGTGTCCCATTCCTTCGGTCCTGTGTGTTCCAGGTGATCTGCCGATATGGCCCCGTAATCCACGGCTACCTGCACCCCGCCGGAAAAATCCATCTGGTTGGCGTGGATCCTGGGCCGCAATCCGTGCCTGAGGGCTGCCGTGAAGATCCGTTCTGTTTCGTTGACTGTAAAGAAGCCTGCTTCACAAAACACATCCACATACCGGGCCAGCTTTTCTTCAGCTACCCTGGGGATCATTTCTTCTATGATCAGGTCTACATATCCGGACTGGTTCCCCTTATACTGTTCCGGAACCGCATGCGCCCCCAGAAAGGTTGCCCTTACCGTCAGGGGCGTCTCCTGTCCTATCCTTCTGATGACACGCAGCATTTTCAATTCGTCCTCAACGGTAAGGCCATAGCCGCTTTTTATTTCAACCGCCCCTGTGCCAAAGCGGATCAGTTCCCTGGCCCGTACCAGGCTCTGCCGGTAAAGCTCTTCTTCAGATGTTTCACGCAACAGGCGGGAGGAATTGAGAATGCCGCCTCCGCGTGCCGCTATTTCCTTATAAGACAATCCGCGTATTTTATCTGTGAATTCCTGTTCCCGGCTCCCGGCATAAACAATATGCGTATGGCAATCACAAAAGGAAGGAAAAACACATTTTCCGGTTGCATCAATGACCGTGGTTCCGAGAGGTATCTCTTCCCGATAGGGATTCCTTTCCATGGGGCCGAATCCGTCAATCACCCCGTCCCTTATGAACAGCCAGGCATTTTCAATACACGGCAGCCGGTTCATCATATGACCCCCGCACCATGAGGGATTGTCACCCGGGGTTTCTCTGACCTGGACCAGCTGCCGGATATTTTCAATTAAAATGCCATCCATCTTTTAAAAAATTATCTGCCTTATGCAGGTGCGGATACATGGTGGTATCTTCTTCAATAAAGGGAACGTGTTTACGGAATTCGGCCACCAGTTGTTCCAGCCGGGCAGAGGTTTGTGAGGGTCTTCTGAATTCCAGGGCCTGCGCGGCATTGAATAATTCTATCGCCAGCACCTGTCGCACATTGTTTACCACAGAGAAACACTTGAGTGCCGAATTGGCTCCCATGCTTACATGGTCTTCCTGGGCCTGTGAGGAATCTATGGAATCCACACAACAGGGCGTACACAATTGTTTGTTCCGGCTGACAATGGAGGCTGCGGTATACTGCGGGATCATGAATCCGCTGTTGAGTCCCGGCCTTGCCACCAGGAATGGGGGTAATCCCCTTTTCCCCAGAACCAGTTGGTTGGTCCTTCGTTCAGATATGCTTCCCAGTTCCGCCACGGCAATAGCCAGAAAATCCAGAGCCAGAGCCAGGGGTTGTCCGTGAAAATTTCCGGCCGAAACAATCTTGTCCAGCGCCGGAAATATGGTGGGATTGTCTGTGGCCGAGTTCATTTCCGTGGTCATCACCCGGGATACATATTCAATACAATCCCTGGTGGCTCCGTGCACTTGCGGTGCACAACGGAACGAGTACGGATCCTGGACGTGCTCCTTGTGCCTTGCCGTAAGTTCGCTTCCCTCCAGGCATTCCCTGATCCGCGTGGCCGATGCGATCTGCCCGGCATGGGGCCTGATCTGATGCACTTCTTTGGTAAAAGGCTCGGGCCTTCCATCGTATGCATCCAGTGACAGGGCACAGATCATGTCTGCCTGGTCTGCCAGTCTTTGTGCCTGCACAAGACACCACAATCCGAAGGCGCACATGAACTGGGTTCCGTTAAGCAGGGCAAGACCTTCCTTGGATTGCAGTACAATAGGTTCCCAGCCCATCTGCCGGTTCAGCTCGCTGCCGGAGATCCGCTGACCCCGGAAGTCCACCTCTCCCAGCCCTATCAGGGGCAGTGCCAGGTGGGCCAGGGGAGCCAGGTCCCCCGAAGCCCCCAGAGATCCCTGTTCATAAACAACAGGGATTACACCC
>MWDM01000116.1 GCA_002070565.1 Bacteroidetes bacterium ADurb.Bin139 | reverse complement strand
GGCCTGGGTTGTGCCACGCAGCAGGTTTACATACATATCGTAAGCTGTCTGGCTCCAGGTACCTGAGGTGGCATGCACGGCAATTTTTGTACCGCTAATCCCGTCCCAGAAAACCCTGGATGCGCGGAATTTGGCCATCTCTAGAAAGTAATGGGTCCCAATCCCCATATGGAAATGTATGGACCGGGCAGCACTTTCTGGGGACAATCCCTTAGAGGTCAAAAGCCTGATGTATTCGTACCCCATGGCCATTGCATAGGCAAGTTCCTGAACCACGCCCGAACCCTGGTTGTGAACCCGGAATCCCGGAATGCAGATCAGGCGCACCAGGGGATAATCCCGGCAGGATGAAAGCAATCCGGCAAGTACATCTAAGTCTTTTGGCTGGGGCAAATTGCCGGCGAAAAATGCATCTCCGGCGGGATCAAACGCAAAACGGGCCCTGACCTGTTCATAAGGGGTACCCGAGGCACGTACATATTCCAGAAAAGCGTAAAGTGTACCCGGCCTGTTGCAGGATACGCCCTCAAAGGCAACTTCAACGGCAGGAAGAAATACCCCTTTTAGCAGGGTGTTCATGTCCTGCAACGTGAGTTCCTGCCCCGGAGCCAGTATAAAGCCAACAGATTCAACGCCCCTGTTCAGGGTTTCCAGCACACGTTCATTGACCTGTGAGAGGGCATCCTTGAGCGGGAATCCCTGCCTGATAAGCCAGGAGTTGTCTGTTCTGGTTCCCCTCAGGTAAGGTTTTTGTCCGGGAAGCGAATCCAGATGGGGTATACCTTTCAGGTCTTCCTCCCTGTAGTAGGGCCGTACCCTTAAACCGTCGGTCGTTTTCCAGACCAGTTTCTTTTCGTAATCCGCTCCTTTCAGATCCTGCAGGATCTTTTCCTCCCATTGTTGCGTGGAAACCGGCGGAAACTCTTTGAATAATTTTTCTGTCATTAATATGTATTGTAAATAGATCAGTCAATAACATCAAGAACGGAAGGATCTGCCAGGGAGGGCACGGTTACCCTGAGCAGGGGCTCTTCTTCCATCGTCCGTTTCAGAGTCGATAGGGCTCCCGGATTTCTGGCCCAGGCGCGTCTTGCAATACCGTTGTTCACATCCCAGAAGAGCATGCTTCTTATGCGTCTGTCGGCATCGGAAGTTCCATCAATGACCAGTCCGAAACCTCCGTTGATAACCTCTCCCCAGCCAACACCTCCCCCGTTGTGCAGCGAAACCCAGGTGGCACCCCTGAAAGCATCTCCGATCACATTGTGTACGGCCATGTCTGCTGTTAGTGAGGATCCGTCGTATATGTTAGCGGTTTCCCTGAAGGGTGAGTCGGTTCCCGACACATCGTGATGGTCCCTGCCCAGGACAATGGGCCCCCTGATGCGGCCTTCCCTGATAGCCCGGTTCAGTTCAAGGGCTATACGTACGCGCCCTTTGGCATCGGCATATAGTATGCGGGCCTGAGATCCTACCACCAGGTTGTTCCTGTGGGCATTGCGTATCCAGTGGAGGTTATCCTCCAGCTGGTTGCAGATATCTGCAGGAGCTTCCCTGAGCATATCTTCCAGCACAGCGGTTGCGATTCTGTCGGATTCAAGCAAGTCTTCTTCCAGGGAAGAAGTGCATACCCACCGGAAAGGGCCAAAACCGTAGTCAAAGAACAAGGGTCCCATGATATCCTGCACATAGGAAGGATAGCGGAATTTTCCGTTTTCAAGGGTAATATCGGCTCCTGACCGTGATGCTTCCAGCAGGAAGGCGTTACCGTAATCAAAGAAATACATGCCCCGTGAGGCCAGTGTATTGATGGCCCTGACCTGGCGCCTGAGGCTCAGCCGCACAGCTTCTTCAAAATGTCCCGGATCCCTGGCTATCATTTCCCTGGATTCTTCCAGGGAGTAACCTGCCGGGTAATACCCCCCAGAGAACGGGTTGTGCAGGCTGGTCTGATCGGATCCCAGCTCTACTTCAATCCCTTCCTTTGCCAGATGTTCCCACAGATCCACCACATTACCCTGGTAAGCAAGCGAAACAGACTCGCTGCCCTTCTTTGCCTCAAGCATGCGGGCGGTCAGTGATCCCAGGTCGTGGTACACCTCATCTACCCACCCCTGCTCATATCTTTTGGAGGTTGCCCGGGGATCTATCTCGGCAATCACCCCAACCACACCGGCTATCCTGGCTGCCTTGGGTTGTGCTCCGGACATCCCTCCCAGACCGCTGGAAACAAACAGCATGGAACCGTTGTTCTTGTGCCTGCACATCCTGGCGGCGTTGATTATGGTAATGGTCGTGCCATGCACAATGCCCTGCGGCCCGATATACATAAAGGAGCCGGCCGTCATTTGTCCGTATTGCGAAACGCCCAGGGCGTTCAGTTTTTCCCAGTGGTCCCTTGAGGAATAATTGGGAATGACCATCCCGTTGGTGACCACCAGACGCGGTGCCTTTTTTGATGAAGGAAAAAGTCCCAGCGGATGGCCAGAATACAGCACAAGGGTTTGCTCATCTGTCATCTGTGACAGGTAATACATACACAGACGGTACTGGGCCCAGTTTTGAAAAACCGCCCCGTTCCCGCCATAAGTGATCAGTTCGTGCGGATGCTGGGCAACAGCTGCATCCAGGTTGTTGTTGATCATGAGCATGATAGCGGCTGCCTGTGGGCATTTGGCGTGGTAATCTTCCAACTTGCCGGCCGTAATGGGCTTTTGCGGGCGATACCGGTACATGTAAATCCGGCCATATTGCTTTAGTTCCCGGGCAAATCCGGGAGCCAGCTCTGCATGTTGCGAGGCAGGAAAATAGCGCAGGGCGTTTGCCAGGGCCAGCTTTTTTTCTTCTCGTGAAAGGATGTCTTTTCTTACCGGTGCATGGTTTACACTTTCATCCAAAGGATTATCCGGCGGAATCTGTGAAGGAATGCCTTCATTGATCATAATCAAATAGAAATTTTCAGCATTTAACCCACAAATATACTGTTTACGCTTTGATTTTCCATTTTTTTGTCTACTTTTGCACCCCATAACAAAAGGAGGTGTCTGTAAATATGATTATTGTACCAGTAAAGGAAGGCGAAAACATAGAACGTGCATTAAAA
>MWDM01000115.1 GCA_002070565.1 Bacteroidetes bacterium ADurb.Bin139 | reverse complement strand
CTAAACCTTTCGAGTGGACATACACCGGTAAACCCTTAAAAATATAGTTTACTTTTTAATTAATTACAACACTAGATGATGGAGAAATCTTCGGTAAAAGGGAAGAATCAGAATCCGGTATCCAGACAAGGAGCCTTAGCGGGGCTCCGCTTCCTCCCTTGATTTTCATGGGAGCGGCTACCACATAGAAATTACGCGCAGGTACCGACTCCAGGTGCGCCACGTTTTCATAGGCTGTGACATTGTGGCTGAACAGGGTGCGGTGGGTAAGAAAATCTGCGGATTGTCCATAGTCGATACCCGGCGTGTCTATACCTACAGCTTTTACATTTCTTTCTTCTATGAGCCATAAGGCGGCAGCGGGATCCAGCCCGGGAAAATGCAATTCTGCAACACCCTCTGCTCCGGATTTGAGGGTTCCGGTGTACTGCAGGGGATCGTTCCAGTATTGGCCAAAACCGGTGCGCAACAGCACTATAGCTTGTGCCGGAATGGCCCCGTTCATTTTTTCCCATAACAGGAAATCTTTTTGGGTGATCAGGTAATCCCTGTCTGCCAGGGCCTTGCCTGATACATCCACACAAATTCCTTCTCCGGTGAATTCTTCCGGAAGGATCTGCTCAATGGATCTGCCATTTTCCGTAAAATGTAACGGAGCGTCAAAATGGGTTCCCCCGTGCTCTTCCGCTGCGTACAGGAAAGAGGAATAAAAATAGCCTTTGTCATTGATCCCGTATGTAACGGTATCATGGCTGAAAGTCACGTTGGTTGGCCAGTAAACGGTGCTTTTTTCAAAATCCCGTGTCAGATCCAGCCATTGGCCGCGGTCCCAGCAGATTTGTTGGCCGGAAATATTCCTGCAACCCGCCGTGACCAGTAATAATATGATCATGTAATGTTTTGTCATCGGTAGCCTGGTTTTATTACTTCAAATATAACATGATTTGAAGTACATTTGTAATTTTTGACTATGATTGATACTGTTATTTTTGATCTGGGCGGGGTTATTGTTGACATAGACCGGGACCGCTCTGTGAAAGCATTTGAAGCGCTGGGCCTGAAAGAGGCCGGATCTTACCTGGATCCTTACCACCAAAGCGGCATCTTCCTGGAATTGGAAGATGGCCGGCTGGATGCCGAAGGGTTTTGCGAACGTCTTGGCCGGTTGTGCGGCAGGCCGGTTTCCTTCCTGCAGGCGCAGCAGGCCTGGATGAAATTCATTGCCGGCGTGTCTGTAGAGAAACTCGCCTATGTGGACAGCCTGAGAAAAGATTACCGGGTTTGCCTGCTGAGCAACACCAATCCTTTTATCATGGAATGGGCACGCAGTCCGCGTTTTACCCCTGCAGGCCGGGCACTGGATGATTATTTTGATCAATTATTCCTTTCCTACATCAGGAAATGCGTGAAGCCGCATAGGAAAATCTTCCGGGATATGACAGACACCCTGGGAACTGCGCCGGAAAACGCTCTCTTTATTGATGACGGGCCAGCCAACATCGCCACAGCAAAAACAATGGGCTTTATCACCCTTATGCCCGAAAACAGGACCAACTGGATCCCTGATGTTCAGAAAGTGCTTGCAAATTCGGTAACAAGCCGGAACAGGGAAAGGTAACGGCAGGTATATATGTGATCGTTATCATCCAGGGGGGTATGGTACACATCATACGCATCCCCGTCAACCATTATGTAAAGTGCAGGAACCTCTTTCATGGCAAAAGGGTAATGATCGCTGTCATTGGATAGCGGATTGTGCTCAATGGCACCAAACAGGTCCAGGCTGTCGTTGATATGCAGGAAACGTTGCAGGGTTTCCTCTCCTGCGGGTCCGGTTTCCACAAAAAGGCGGTCCCCGTTATCGGCCACCATGTCCGGATCAATTACCTGCAGTGTCCTGTCAAGGAGCACTACCGGGTGGTTGGTGTAATACGTCGACCCAAGCAGGTTGTTTTCTTCTGCAGCCGCTGCGATGAAAATATAAGTAAGCTCCGGCCTGTTCTCCGGCAGGGCATAGTGACGGGCCAGGGTCAGGATAAAAGCCACTCCCGATGCATTGTCGTTGGCCCCCGGATAATACACATCTTTGCCAAAATGTCCCAGGTGGTCATAATGCGCGATAAACACAATACAGGAATCTGCCCTGGAAGAGCCGGGGATATGTGCAATTACATTGGAAGAAATATAGCCATCTATCATCCTGCTTTCAAAACAGACACGTATGTGTTTCCCTTCACGCGGGAATCCGGGTCCTGCCCATATGACAGGGATGGGTTGCAGCGAAGCGCTCCGCGACTTAAAAAAGGACGGTTGTTTGTCCTGGACCATGATCAGGCCCGAGACGGGCATTTTATACAGTGCCGCCGGGGCTATGCCCATGTATTTATATACAAGGTCGTATTGCAGTACAACGTATGCATTGCGGAAATCACCGCTTTCCAGTAAAGGCAGCAACCGCTCCGGGTCATGATCTTCCGGGCTGATGTACTTCAGGGGCCAGGTTCCCTTTTGTGAGGGGGAGAATTCCCGGGCAATAAAATCCCTGCCCGGTTCCAGGGCGATCCCGTCTACCGACATTTCCATTCTCTTGTGGAAGACGTTTACATTGTAAGAAAATGGCTGCAGGTATCCTCCATTTACAGAGGGTTCCACCCCGGGGATCTTTTTGAACTGCCGGGTAATGTATTTTGCCGCTTTCCGGTCACCTTTTTTAAAATCTGAACGTCCCCCGTATTTTTTTGAGGACAATTCCCTGATGATTTCTTTGTAATAAGTGGTATCCTGTGCTTGTGACAAAGAAAAAAAACCAAGCAAAATTACTGTAATGATAAAAAACCGCTGTTTCATGACTGCAAAGATATATTTTTTCTACATTTGTGACCATGAAACGATTGGCATTGATTGTACTGGCAATCGCAGCGTTTGCCTGTACAGAAAAACACATCCGGACCATTTCTCCGGAAGCAGATGTTGTTATGGCCCGGTTGCAGCAGGCTGTAGGAAACAACCAATTTTTCTTTGGACAGGAAGACTTTCCCTTTTACGGACATTCCTGGGAGTATGAAGAAGGCCGCAGTGATGTTAAAGAGGTTTGCGGTGATTATCCGGCCGTTCTGGGGTGTGATCTGGGCCACATAGAACTGGGAGATCAAAAGAATCTGGACGGTGTGCCTTTTGATGTTATGCGTAAAGCCATAACAGACCATTACAAGGCGGGTGGGATTGTCACCATAAGCTGGCATGCCCGCAACCCGCTAACCTCTTCCAATGCCTGGGATGTTTCGGACAACACGGTAGTG
>MWDM01000114.1 GCA_002070565.1 Bacteroidetes bacterium ADurb.Bin139 | reverse complement strand
GGGCGGTGATGGTTACGCCTATTGGTTCGACAGCACACATAGCTCGGGGAGCATTCATCGTCGTTGGGGAAGTGATCTTCGCAATTATATGCACGAAGATTTCTTCCACCAGGAACCAACGGGCGAATTTTTGAAACTAAAGGACTGTATGGTGGAAAATTCGCTTGTGTACAACTGGACACCGGATCCGTTGCTTAACATCCGCCTGATCCACAGCAGCGAAGATAACCTGATCCCTGTAGAATGCTCCGATCTTTTATATCAGGTATACAAAGAAAATAACTGTGCCATTCAATATGTTCGTACTAACGGAGATCATTACCAGGCAGGAACCGAGTTCATGATGAACGCCATGCTTTACCTGCTGTTAAGATGATTCTTGATGGCTTATGGTTTGATATGTTTATTGAAAATTTTATAGTTACATGAAACGCTTTTATCTTCTTACCGCGCTAGTCTTATCCTTGTTATGGACAAGTTGCACACCACATGACAGTATTGACGATTTTGTACCGGAATATTTTGTTGAAGAACTCAGCATCTGGGATTTTACTATTGGAGATGCCGTGTCTGCCTTACTTAATGAATTGGACATTGACCAGGAGGATCCCACTGTAAGCACCATCATGAATTTTCTGAAAGGTTATACCAGCAAAGAGATTCGTGGGGTGGCCATCTCGTATAGAACCGTAGACCCCTTTGGAGAACCGGTACTGGGAACAGGATCTTTTTTCTATCCAAAAGATCTGAATCCAAGAGGCGTTGTGGAAGTTCCCCCCATCGCACATCTTGACAGGGGCGCCAGTGCCGCTATATATGTCGGCAGAAAACGATTTTTCGAGGAGGCTTTCCCTTCTATGCTCAATTACATTACCATCAATACAGACCTTCTGGGTGTCTTGTATACCGAAGACATTCCCAGACCTTTCCTGCACGATGCCAATACAGGAATCGTTGCCTACCACATGCGTAAAGCTGTTGAAGAATACCTGATGTTGACAGAAAATTACAGGCTGGACAACCATAGTTCCGTAATGGGGTATTCACTGGGAGGGGCTTCTGCCATGTCCATAGCCAAATATTACACCACCAATCCAACCGGAATTAAAGTGGATCAGGTATTTACAGGAGGAGGCGTTTACGACGGACTGGAGGCCTTCAGGGCCTATGCGCGGACAGAAAAAAGCGATTATCTGGCCATTCCCACGGTAATAATTGCCATGGACACTTTTTACAATCTTGAACTGAATTACAGCAAGATATTCACCAACGGTATGGAAAATCCCGTAAATTCTCCGGATCCCGCCGCCGGAGGAGACGGTTATGCCTACTGGTTTGACGGGACCCATAGCTCCGGCAGTATACATAGACGCTGGGGCAGTGATTTGCGAAATTACATGCATGAAGATTTTTTTCACGATCAGCCCCAGGGAGAATTTTTAAAATTGCAGGAATGTATGCAGATCAATTCTCTGGTATACAACTGGACACCGGGCCCGTTTCTGGATATCAATGTCATCCACAGCGGGGAAGACAACCTCATACCGGTTGACTGTGCCGATCTTTTATACAAGGTTTATAAAGAAAAAGGTTGTTCCATCCAATATAACCGGACCACCGGAGACCATTACGAAGCAGGTACGGAGTTTATGCTTACCGCCATGCTTTACCTTCTGGCAAAATAATGATATGTAACACTTAAGAAGACCATATGGGTAAAAAACAAATTCTGAAGTTTGCCGTTATACTGCTTTGCGGTTCGTGTTGGTCCTGTACGCCGCACGACAACGTGGAAGATTTAACCCCTCAATATTTTGTTGAGGAAATGGCTGTTTGGGATTTTACGGCTCATTATGCTCTGGAATCTATTTTGGGGCTGATAGATAATCTCAACTTTGAAATTCCCCCGGAAACAGAAAACGTTTTGAACTCTTTGTTTTCTAAGGGACTGCAACGTGAAATACGTGGTGTTGCACTCTCTTATAACACCATAGATCCTTTTGGCAACCCGCTCGTAGCTACAGGGGCATTTTTCTACCCCAGAGACCTGAAACCGGGAGGAGTTGTGGAAATTCCGCCTATTGCATTAATGAATGATAATGAAGCGCCATCGCTTTATCTGGAGCGCAAAGAGTTTTCTTTTGAGAGTGTTCCCTGTATGCTGGGTTATATAACCATTAATCCGGATTTCGTTGGAGTGCGTGACACCCAGGACTGGCCCCGTCCTTACCTGATAGCCGAAAATGCGGGCATCGTGGCATACCATATGCGAAAAGCCGTAGAAGAATACCTCCTGCTGACAGAAGACTACCGGTTGGAGAAACACAGTACCATATTGGGGTATTCACTGGGCGGGAGTACTTCAATGGCCATGGCCTGGTACCACCAGGAAAACCCTACCGGGGTAACTGTTGATAAGGTGATAACCGGGGGAGGTGTGTACGACGGTATTGAGGCATTCAGAGCTTATGTGCGGACGGAAAAAAACGACTATCAGTCAATCCCCATGGTTATTATGGGGCTTGATAAATATTACAGCCTGAACCTTGATTACAACAAGATCTTTACCAACGGCATGGAAAACTCCGTCAACTCACCGGACCCGGAAGCAGGAGGAGATGGATATGTCTACTGGTTCAGTGGTAAACGAAGCCTTTCAAGCATTGTCCGCCGTTGGGGAAGCAACTTGCGCAATTACATGCACGAAGATTTTTTTACCCCCGAGCTTAACGGAGAATTTCAAAAACTCAAAGAACCGCTTGAGATCAATTCTGTAGTATATAACTGGACCCCGGGCCCTTTTCTGGATGTACACGTTATTCATTCCATGGAAGATAACCTGATTCCTGTTGAATGTTCCGATCTCTTGTACAGGGAATATAAAAACAGGGGTTGTTCCATTACTTATGACCGTACTACCGAAGATCATTTTCAGGCGGGATTTAAATTCATTGCTACTGCTGTGCTTTATCTTTTAGTAAAATAATAAACATATGACAATTTTAACTGCTGAACCTCATTGGATCTGGAAAGTATTCGCCATCGCCGGCCCCCTCATGTGTCTTATAGGCAATTTATGGCTGGGATGGGGATTCGAAATTATTTCCTATCTTGTCGGACTGATTCTTTAACCAGAAAACAGAAATCGTTATGGAAGATTTTTTAAAAATTTCGGGAATCCTGGGATTATTTCTAACGATCCTGGCTTTTTTCTTTTTTAGCATTATGTAATAATTTGGACCTGTTATGACATTTGACTGGAACTTAATCCTCAAAATTGCAGGCATTGCCGGACCGATCATCATGATGATCTG
>MWDM01000113.1 GCA_002070565.1 Bacteroidetes bacterium ADurb.Bin139 | reverse complement strand
TGACTGTTAATCAGGGGGTCCAAGGTTCAAGTCCTTGATGAGGAGCCACTGAAAATAAAGCACTTACAGCGTAATGTTGTAAGTGCTTTTTTCGTAGAAAGATCGGTTAAATAGATATGCACGGTTGCTTAAAGGATCCCCGTGTGTTCGAGCATGATTTTCACACCTATCAGGACCAGGATGATACCTCCGGCCAGTTCTGCTTTTGAACTGAAGCGGGAGCCAAACACATGTCCCAGTTTCACCCCGGCAAAAGAAAAGAGAAAAGTGACCGAGCCAATCAGGATTACGGCTGTGACTATGTTGGTTTGAAGAAATCCCAGGGAGAAGCCTACGGCCAGGGCATCTATGCTGGTGGCTATGGCCAGCGGGAACATGGAACGTAACCTGAAAGAACAGTCCACAGGCTTGTCAGGCCTGAAGGATTCGACGATCATTTTTCCTCCTATGAAACCCAGTAATCCAAAGGCGATCCAGTGATCGGCCGCTTCTATCTGATTTTGAAACCGTGATCCTGCCCAGTAACCAAGCAAAGGCATGAATGCCTGAAATGACCCAAAAATCAGGCCGGCTTTCAGGGCATTCACCCAGTTCATGCGGGATTGTCCCATCCCCTTGCATATAGATACGGCAAATGTGTCCATGGCCAGGCCTATGGCCATAAAGATCAGGTTCAGTGTTTCCATCCTATAGCTTTCACATGGTCAGCCCTGTGGATGTTACCGTCCCTGAGCGCTGCCGGCAGGAACAGGCCTTTTTGAATAATGGAACGCATAAATTCCTTATTTTTGCCTTCTAGCTTACAAAGATAAAAATATTGAATATGTCGCTGAAGAAATATTTACTTCTGGCCACACTCTGCCTGTGGGTCCTTCCGGCCCTGTACGGCAGTCAAAAGCCCAGAATAACCATCATTGCCACAGGCGGGACCATAGCCGGAACGGCTTCTTCTGCCACCGGCACATCCTATGATCCGGCCCAACTGACCGTGGACGCCTTAATGGCCCAGGCCCCCGGAATACCTGACAGGGCAACCATCACGGGATTACAACTATGCAACATTGCCAGCCAGCATATGACAACACAAATATGGATCCGCCTGGCCTTTGTTATAGATTCACTTTTCAGAAGCGGACTATGCGACGGCGTTGTCATAACACATGGCACCGACACCATGGAAGAGACAGCCTTCTTCCTGGAACTGGTACTTGGACATGGCAATCCGGTGGTATTAACCGGAGCCATGAGGCCGGCTAACGGACTGGGAGCTGACGGACCGGCCAATCTGTTCAATGCCGTTTGCCTGGCGGCTGATCCTGCAGCCCGGGACAGGGGGGTGATGGCTGTGTTGAACGATTATATTTATGCTGCTGCGGAATTTACCAAAGTACACACGGTCAATCCCGACGCCTTTGAAAGCCCCGATTGCGGTCCCCTTGGTGTTATACGCGGAGGGAATTCCCACTTTTTCAGGGCCCCTGCCGGTCACCTTCCGTCACAGTTGACATGCACGGCCGGAGAACTTCAGGAACTGGCAGCAAAGCTGCGGGATAAGGTGTTTCCCAAGGTAGAAATTATCCTTTCCTATGCCGGAGCCACTGCAGAACCATTAGATGCATTGCTCAAAAGCGGCGTAGACGGGATTGTCATTGCAGGAGTCGGACACGGGAATTATTCACGGGAAATAGAAGCAGGTATTCAACGCTGTCTGGAACAGGGAGTCGTTATTGTCCGTGCTACGCGTGTGCTGGCCGGGGGAGTCACATTTGACACGGAAAGACCTTTTAACGGACAAATCGTCAGCGGGATGCTCAATCCGCAAAAAGCACGGATCCTGTTGATGCTCGCCCTGACACGTTTCAACACCACAGAGCAACTTCAAGAAATCTTCCGCCACTTCTGAAACACAGTCTCTTAATGTCGCTGCTCAGGGTTCTGTGATTAGGCGAAGTTTTTTAGTGTTGATGCGGGTTTTTAACCATTCAGCAATGGTTTCCATTTGTTTGGCCCCAGGAATGGAGTCGAATTTGATCACGGCTATGGTTAGTGTGTCTGCAGGGGAAGTGCCAGCGCTCACATTGACAGCATTTGAAATGGACAATTCCCGGGCCGAAGGATAAAGCACCGTCAGTTCTTTTATCAGTTCATTGCTAAGCTGACCGTACCGCCTGTATGATTCCAGTTCATGGTTGAGCGTATCTATAGTGGCTTGCTGTATAGCGATCTTTTCTTCGCTTCGTTTATAGAAATCTTCAAGGACAGAGGAACGTATGGCATCCAGGTTTATCCTGTCACCGCCGCCCTGCACAACCGTAAGCGTGGTACCCTGAAGCCTTTTGTGTTGATTCATCTGATTCCGTGACAGGGAAAGTGATTCTTCCGGTATCTCATTTCCTATGAGCATTAAATCGATGGTCCTGTTTTCAAAGGAAATTGAACGGGTAATGATCTGGGTCCCCGGGTAGGAAAAGGACTCCTCTATATAATGGTTGGCATCACTCTCGTACAAGGTGGCATTAACAATATTTATGGTCAGGATCAGGGAAGGGACCATGGTGGCTGTTACAATGATAAGAATGTATCGCTTTACGGCTTGTTCCCTTTTCTTTTCCCGGAATACCTTTTGGGCATATCCCCTGATCCGGGTACCAAGAAAAGTACCGGTGGCAATAAAAACGGTATTAATGAAATACAGATAAAAAGCTCCCAGGAAAAAAGTGACGTTTCCAATGGCTATACCGTATCCTGCAGTACATAAAGGCGGCATCAGGGCAGTGGCAATGGCCACCCCCGGGATCACATTGCCTTTATCTTTTGTAGAGAGGGCAATAAAGCCGGCAAGACCCCCGACAAAGGCAATGAATACGTCGTATATGGTAGGAGAAGTCCGTGCCAGCAGCTCTGACTGTGCCTGGTCTATCGGAGATAACAGGAAAAAGACCGTTGCAGTTATAATACTGATGATCGTGGCAATCAGATAGCTTTTCATGGATTTTTTCAGCAATTCAAAATCGCTTATCCCCAGGGCCAGTCCCATCCCGATGATGGGGCCCATGAGCGGAGAGATGAGCATGGCCCCTATGATGACTGCCGTTGAATTGATATTCAGGCCAAGAGAGGCTATCAGTATGGCAAAGATCAAAACCCACAGGTTAACTCCCTTGAATTCAACGCCGGCGCGGATGTTGGCAATGGTTTCCAATTCGTTTTCCTTGTCTTTTCTCAGATAGAAATAGTATCTCAGAAAACGGACTAATGCCGGTTTGGACTTTTTTTGCCTTGTAGCTTCGGTAGACATACGCAATTGATAATTATCTATAGATTCTAGTGTCATGTCACAAATAATTTGACGCAATTAGAATATATTGTATCTTAGCCAAAAAAACGGCAATGAATAC
>MWDM01000112.1 GCA_002070565.1 Bacteroidetes bacterium ADurb.Bin139 | reverse complement strand
AGAAGGTGACAGCGGGGCACCCCTGGCACTGGAAGAATGTACGTACCTGGAAACCGAATGGCCTGGCTATATTCCTTATATGCAAACCACGGGGGTGCGATCGGTAGAAAAGCAGGGGCCCTGGACCCTGGATGTTGAGGGTGATACGGTAACTCCACTAATAGAAGGTAAAGAATGTGCCTATGCTTTTTTTGAGGATAGAAATTGCCTCTGCGCCATTGAAAAGGCATACAGCCTGGGTGTTTCCTCTTTCAGAAAGCCTATTTCGTGCTGGCTCTATCCCATACGGGTTCAGAAACTGGCCGATGGTGCTATCGGGCTCAATTACCACAAGTGGTATTTGTGCAGCGCAGCACGCGAACTGGGTGCAATAAAAAAGATACGGGTATTTGAATTTGTAAAAGAACCGCTGATCCACTGCTTTGGACCGGATGTTTACCAGGCCATCAGGCAGGCAGCAGACAATCCCGGATAATATCGTCAGAAACAAAAAGCCGGCCCGGCGGGATGCGAACCCGCTCTTTGCCTTGTGCGTGCTGGCTGTACAATTCCAGAAGGCCCCGCTCCAGAAGCGGGGCTATTTGTTTTAGGAACCGCTCCACGGCTTCCGTACCCTCCCGCTCCTGCAGCCCTGAGAGAGAGAAACCTTCAACCGTACGCAGCTGCAGCATGATCCATTCGTTGTGCTCGTTGCGCGCAACAAGGCGGTCGTATGTTCTTGCCGGAGTACCGGTCCTGATTCCCTGTACGTAACGGCCCAAGTGCGCCACGTTGGCGTACCGGTCACGGCCATTGAATGAATGGGCGGCCGGTCCCAGTCCCAGGTAAGGGATACGAAGCCAGTAACCGATGTTGTGTAGTGATTCCTTCCCGGGAAGGCAGAAACTGGATACTTCATATTGCGTGTACCCCCGGCCGGCCAGGAAGTCCTGCAGGAAACCATACTGGGCGGCACAGTCCTCCTGTGGCGGGAGCAGGCCTTTTTTTCCCCAGGGGGAAGTGCTTTCCAGGCTTAACTGGTAAGCCGAGATGTGCTCCGGGGCCAGGGCTACCGCCTGTTGAAGGGTTTCTTCCCATTGGGACAGGATAAGGCCGGGAAATCCAAAGATCAGGTCCAGGCTGATGTTCCTGAAACCGGCAGTCCGGGCCGCTTTCACGGCATTTATCCCCTCCCCGGCCGTATGACGGCGTTTCATCGCCTGCAGGTGGGTGTCATTAAAAGATTGGATCCCTATGCTTAGCCGGTTCACACCAAGGGCCAGCAACGCGCTGCAGTAGGCGACTGAAAGGTCTCCGGGATTGGCTTCCAGGGTTACCTCGGAGGGTTTCATCCCCTCATTTTTCAGATCATTGCCCAACAAATCAAGGATAGGGGCAAGTTCTCCCGCCTGGCATACAGAAGGGGTGCCGCCGCCAATATAAAGAGTATGGCGCAGGCGGAATGTTCCGCTGCGCCATAAATCAAGCCATGTGTCGCGTTCCCTTATCCATTCCTGTTTAATGGAATCCAGCACCGGGGTGATTTCCCGGAGTTTTGTACTGGAATAGAAGTTGCAATAGGAGCAAAAACTCCTGCAAAAGGGAATGTGAACGTATATCAACGCAACAGGATCTCGGTCACGCCAATCTGCCCGTCTGTGGTGTAGGTTTCAGCCGTATAAATACCACGGCCAAAAGTAACGTCTCCAAAGAAAATGCAGAATTCCAGCTCGGCGCCCTGGTAGTCAACTTCCCTGACGGCCGAATAGACCAGTTGTTCTCCGGCAGCATTGAACACGCCCTGGTCGGGGTTGGTGAGCAGGATGCCATCGGGGCCCTTGATGCGCAGGTAAATGTTCCTTGGCCCTTTCTGTGCAATGGCGTTCTCAATCAGGCTCCCGCACAGTTTTAACCGGGTAATCCGGCTGGAGCGGTCAGAATCCTTGCCGCTTTCTGTTATGCCGGTCAGCACAAAGTCACGCCCTTTGATTTGTGCCCCGATTTCTACCTGCCGGGCGTATTCATCGGTCGTGGTGCGGAGTTCCTCGTATTGCAGGGCAGCGCGGGAAGCTTCTTCCCTTGCCTGTGTGGCATCCTGGCGCAACGCCAGGTTGAGGGTATTGAGCGAGTCAATCTGGTGGATGTAACTTCGCATGATGCTGCGCAGGGTTCCCAGTTCTTTTTCATATTCACGGATACGGGTACGATTGGTCGCTTCTGTCTTGTTGATACGCTCAATAAGCTGATCTATCTTTTCCCGCTCTTCCATCAACCGCAGGTTCAGGGTGTCGTTCGTAGTGCTCAGTGAATCGTATTGGGAACGCAACTGGATGGTCTGCTGAGTCAAGTCCTCTTTTTCCAGATTCAATTCTTTTATCATGCCACCCCGGTCTATCCATACCCAGGCCAGGGCTCCTATCAGCAGCGCGGCTACTGCGGACAGGACAATGATAACGGTTTTGAGATTTTTTTCCATAGTTGAAAAGTTTAGTTATCACAAAAGTAATAAAAAAAAGACCTACATTTGTTTACACCTTCAAATCAAACTACAGATGAAAGGATTTAACCCATGGATCTATTTGCGCCGCGTTGCCAAATACATTGTCTTTTATACCGTCATCATCCTGTTAATGCTGCTTATTGTCTATTTTACAAGCGACAACCGCAGCATCACATTCTGGGAACTGATCCGCCCCCAATCCCAAACCAACCTGATCATACTGATCATAGCATTTTCTGCCGTTTACCCATTCCTGGGTTTCTCCAAAAAAGAGGTTTATACCAACCGTTTTTCTGAACAAGACAAAGAGGCCGCCATTCGCATTATCGCTGAATCGGGATTTATCCTCATATCGGATCAGGACGGGAAGATGGTATTCAAATCCAAACGGCTTACCATGCGCATATTTCGTGTATTTGAAGATTTGATCACCCTGGAATACCGGGACCAAACGCTGACTATTGAAGGCATGCGCCGGGACATTCAACGAATTTCCAGCCATCTGGGACACTATTTCCGCAGTGTCAGGGAAGACGAATAGCCACAGGAGCCATCGGCCCGCTCAAAAAAACATACACCAGACTACAATGGTTGTAAATCCCACGAACAAAAGGGAGGAATAGACCACTGACACCGTACGCAGGATGGGGAGGAACCGTTGGTTATTCAGTCCCAGGGTCTGAAAGGCAGACCAGAAACCATGGTTTATATGAAACCACAGGGCGGCAAACCAGGCAATATAGCAAATGGCTACCCAGGGTGTTCCCAGGTACCCGGTCACAAGCAGGTATCCGTTCTGCGGATCTCCGCCGGAAAGTTGCTGCCATTGCATTTTAATCCAGAACTGGCTCAGGTGCAGTATAAGAAAGCCCAGAACAATGACTCCCAGAAGCAACATATTCTGTGATGCCTGCCTGTCAAAGCGATATCCCCTTGATTTCATGCCCCTG
>MWDM01000111.1 GCA_002070565.1 Bacteroidetes bacterium ADurb.Bin139 | reverse complement strand
ACTATGGGAGCGTTGCTTAAGATCAATTCAGGAGCCGGGGGCACCGAAAGCAACGACTGGTCTGCTATGCTCATGCGTATGTATATCCGCTGGGGAGAAAGGAACGGTTACACAGTCAGGATCCACAACATGCTGGATGGGGAAGAGGCCGGTATCAAGTCCTGCACCCTGGAATTTGAAGGCCTCTATGCTTATGGTTATCTAAAAGCCGAGAACGGGGTGCACCGCCTGGTGCGCATATCCCCCTTCAATGCCCAGGGGAAAAGACAGACCACTTTCTCCTCTGTTTTTGTGTATCCTGCCGTGGATGACACCATAGAAATTGAGATCAACCCCTCTGACCTGGAGTGGGATACTTACCGTTCCAGCGGAGCGGGAGGGCAAAATGTGAACAAGGTGGAAACCGGGGTAAGGGTCCGGCATATTCCTACAGGGATTGTTGTTGAGAATACAGAAACCAGAAGTCAGTTTGATAACCGGCAGAATGCCCTTCGTATCCTCAAATCCCATCTGTATGAAATGGAACTGGAGAAGCGCAGGGAAAAGGAATCCCAGCTGGAAGGACAAAAGAAAAAAATTGAATGGGGTTCTCAGATCAGATCTTACACCCTGCATCCTTACAAATTGGTAAAGGACCATAGAACAGGATATGAAACAAGCGATACGCAATCTGTTATGGACGGGGATCTGAACGGCTTCATTCACGCATACCTCATGGGAGGGAGTGCAGATGGCTCTTAAAGTATACAGGGCATCGGCTGGTACAGGCAAAACATATCGCCTGACCCTGATGTATCTTACCCTGTTGCTGGGCAATGTTTCACGTTTTGATCCACGTGCCTTTTACCGGATACTGGCCGTCACTTTTACCAACAAGGCTACAGACCAGATGAAAACCAGGATCCTGGATACCCTGGAATCACTGGCTGCCGGAAAAACCCCGGCCATGGGTAGCGATCTTTGCCGGGAAACAGGCCTTCCCTTTGAACAGATCGTTTCACGGGCCGCCACTGTTCATAAGACGCTCCTGCATAATTACTCCTGGTTTTCAGTTTCCACACTGGATGCTTTTTTCCAGCGCGTGTTGCAATCCTTTGTCATGGAAGCGGGTCTGGGCAGCGGTTATTCCGTAGATACAGATACCGATTATTTACTGGATAAGACCGCCCGCCGGATGATTTCCCGCATCCCGCAGGACGACTCGCTTCGTGAGTGGTTCATGCATCTGATCAATGAAAAGATTGCCAGATCGGACAGCTGGGATGCCTCCCGTTTGCTCAAAGAGGTTGGGTACCAGGCAACCCGCGAGTCATTCAGGACCATGGGCGAATCGTTTGCAGGAAAAATCTCGGACCGGGACTTTTTAAGGGATTATATGGGTAAATACCAGCAAATCATAAGGGATTTTGAGCATACGATGGCCTCCCGGGGAAAAATGGCCCTGGAACTTATTTCTTCCGGGGGTTTTTCTGCTGCTGATTTTCCTAATAAAGACAAATCTTTTGCAAGGTATTTTGAAAAAATTTCAGATCCTTATCCATCTGTCGATTCTTTCATACCCGGAAAACGTGTCCTGGATGCTCTTGACGGGACACAGGCTGTGTGGTGCAACAAGAGTTCGCCTGCCGGTCTGGAAAATATGCAACAGGCCCTGATGCCCGTACTGCGAAGCATATACGATCATTACCAAAGCCATTACCACCTGTATGCTACGGCTGTTGCGATCAGGGAACAATTACCGCAGATGGGACTGCTGGCAGACGTGATCACCACCATGCGCCAGGTCCAGGAGGAGGACAACACCCTGGATATAGGCGATTCCACCTACCTGCTCAGCCAACTGGCAGGTGAGGGGAACACCCCTTTCATTTACGAACGGATAGGGGGTGGATATGAGTCTTTTCTACTGGATGAGTTCCAGGATACTTCTTATCTGCAATGGAAAAATATGCATCCGCTTTTGGTCAACGGGTTGTCACAGGGTGCAGATTCACTGATCGTGGGGGATGTCAAACAAGCCATATACCGCTGGAGAAACAGCGACTGGAAAATTCTGGGAGAGGAAATTGCAAAAGACCCGCAGCTTATGGGCCAGGGAGTGGATTTTTTTTCTCTCAACACAAACCGCAGGAGCTACAGGGAAATTGTAGGTTTTATTAATACGCTTATAGACAGGGTTTTGATGACCATGTCAGAGGCAATTAGAGAGAAAACAAGGTCCTGCGACAATCTGGAGGAAGGGGACCGGAATTATTTTGAGAGCCTTCTCTTCAACGCCTACCTTGATCATACCCTGAATACACCCCGGGAGACAAAGGAAGAACCTCCCGGATATGTCCGGGTCAACACCTTTGCATCCCACCAAGAGGATAGTGCTATAAAAAAGGCACTTTCAGCATTGCAGGATTTGCTGGTTTCACTGCTTGCCAGGGGGTATGATCCCTCCGATATCCTGATCCTGGTAAGGTCCAGGGAGCATGCCCGCACCATTACCCGGCATTTTCTCCAAAGTCCTGTTTCCCAATACGGGGAAGTATTTCAATGGCCCCGGGTAGTTTCGGAAGATTCACTCTATCTGGCATCATCTCCGGCAATTAACCTGGTGATCTCGCTGTTCAGAATGGTACATTACAGACATGAGCCCTGCCATGCAAGGGCAGCGCAGTCCCTGTTGTCCGATTTTGGAAAACCTGAAATCATGGATGACTGCGAATTCCTGGACAGGCTCCGTTTTCTGCCTCTGGCAGATGCCTTTGAGGCAATAGTTCAAAAGATGGATTGGACAGGTGAGCTTGAAGCTTTGCCTTACCTGCAGGAATTACACGATATGTTATTGTTGTTTGCAGGCAAAGATGGCGGTGGGGTATACGCATTCCTGAACTGGTGGAAGGACAGGGGAAAGGAAAAAATGCTATCCACAGGGATTCCGGGTCAGACGGTAAGGGTTCTTACCATCCACAAAGCCAAGGGACTTGAAGCCCGGGTAGTCATTGTTCCTTTTTGTAACTGGCCGCTTGACACGCGTACCGGCAGCCAGGTTATCTGGGCAGGCACCCGCAATGAACCCTTCAACCAGCCCGAACAATTGCCTGTTTTATACAACGACAGGCTCCTGCATACTTTTTTTGTCAGGGATTATTTTCTGGAATTTACCCAACGGTACCTTGATTCATTGAATTTGCTTTATGTTTCCATCACCAGGGCCAGGGAAGAATTGTATATTTTTCTTCCTCAAACCAACACATCTTCGCGCGAAGACATCTCTTTTCATATAAAGAAAGCCCTCTTTCAAAACCAGACAGAAGGGGATATGGTCTGGTCCTGCGGACTGCAGCTGTCCCCTGTCAGGCAAAACCGAAAGGAACAAGAAGAAGGATACCGCCCCAGGGCATATCCATCGTACGATTTCAGGGAATCCCTAAGTCTTGTTTACCGGGAAGATGATTTTGAGTA
>MWDM01000110.1 GCA_002070565.1 Bacteroidetes bacterium ADurb.Bin139 | reverse complement strand
GAATGTCAATATAATCTATCCTGAATCCCTCATAGGAAGATGATCCTACTTCTCCCAACAGGCCTGTCCGTACCCTGCTGTACAGGATTTCCGGCTGGAAAGCAAGTCCAACGACAGGAATTCTATACTGCCCTCCAATACCGACATGAAACCCGGTCTGGGAATTCCAGGATTGCTTCAGATTGTCTATCTGGATATCCTGCAGCTTATTGAAATTAAGCCCGGCTTTCACCACAAAACTCCCCTGTGCCAGGGCGGCAGAACCGATGCAAAGCATCAGCGTGATTGCGATCAGGTGTTTTTTCATATTATTCATTGGTTAGTGTTTTCAATTTTTCCTGAATGGTCTGTTTGTTCGTCGCTCCCACAATTTTATGCACCAGTTCTCCGTTTTTGAAAAACAGCAGGGTGGGTATGCTGCGGATCATGTACCGGGCCGTGACACCGGTTACCGTGTCTACATCGCATTTGCACACAAGGACAGAACCTTCTGTTTCATTAGAGATTTCTTCTACAATAGGAGCAATCTGACGACAGGGTCCGCACCAGGCGGCCCAGAAATCAACTAAAACGGGAATGGCTGACTGTAATACGACCATATTAAAATTGTCGTCTGTAATTGTTTGAATCATAACGTTTATAAGTTTATACCGGGATAATATGCCGTAAATTTAACAAAAAATCATTTATTTGACACAACGGCCAGGCCTCCTTCCGATGTTTCTTTATACAAAGAGGGAAGATCGCGACCGGTGCATTTCATAACCTCTATGACCGTGTCAAAATGTATCCGGTGGGTACCGTCTGAAAGCAGCGCGTACATATTGGCGTCAATGGCCCTGGTGGCTCCAAAGGCATTTCTTTCTATGCAGGGGATCTGGACCAGGCCGCAGACCGGATCACAGGTCAGCCCCAGGAAATGTTCCATGCCCATGCTGGCCGCGTATTCGGCCTGTGCAATACTGCCCCCGAAGAGCTGCACAGCCGCCGCCGCAGACATGGAACAGGCCGAGCCTATCTCTCCCTGGCACCCCACCTCGGCCCCCGAAATGGAAGCGTTGGATTTTATGAGCGAGCCTATGAGCCCTGCGGTTGCCAGGGCACGCAATATTCTTTTATCTGAAAAATTATAGCATGTTTTGTTCAGGTACATCACAGAGGGGACAACCCCGCAGCTGCCACAGGTGGGCGCCGTTACCACTACAGATCCCGATGCGTTTTCCTCCGATACGGCCAGGGCATAGGAAAAGGCCAGCGCCCTGCGTTGCATGGAGCCCGTGTATCCCTGAGCCTTTATATAATAGGATGCGGCCCGTCGGGCAAGGTGGAGCGGTCCCGGGAGTACCCCTTCGTTCTCGAGACCCCTGAGAATGGCTTCCTGCATGGTTTGCCATACATGTTCCAGGTAATCCCAGATATCTTCTTCTTCGTACATAGACACAAATTCCCAGAAATGAAGTCCCTTTTCCTGGCAAAACCGGAGGATATGGGCCATCTTGTTGAGCGGATATATGACCTGGCGCGACGTCCTTTTTCCGGTATCGGACAGATCGCCGCCGCCTATGCTGAAGGTGAGCCATGTGTCCATCACCTGGCCGTTGTTGTCCAGCGCCCGGAATTCCATGCCGTTGGGATGCTGTTTAAGGTCGGTGACATTATCCCAGATTATCTCTACTGGCTTGGGCTGGAAAGCACTTACCAGCGCTTTGTCTGTAAAGTGGCCTTTGCCCGTAGCTGCCAGACTCCCGTACAGGGTCACGGAAAAGCCGGTTGCCTGCGGGTTCCGGGCGGCAAAATCCAGGGCTGCCTTACGTGGAGCCATGGTGTGGGAACTGGAAGGACCGTTCCCGATTTTGAATATCCCCTTAATACTTTCCATGGTCGCAAAGATACTATTATCTGCTCTTTTTTATTTTTTTATTTATTTTAGTACCTTGCGATACAAGGTATCAATATTTTTATATATCTTTGCGGCGTAATAATCTATAATAACCCTATAACAGGTTTACACTATGAAAAAAGTCTTGAATGTTGGAATTGGCGGAAGCAGTTTTACTGTCGAGGAAGATGCCCATCAAAGGCTGGACCTCTACCTGGAGCGCTTCCGCAGCGAAATGGACAGCACAGAAGCCGGCGAAGTCATGGAAGATGTGGAAGCCCGGATTGCCGAACTGTTCTACGAATATACCAAGGGGAAAAGCGAAGTAGTTACCCTGGAGGTCGTGGAACGCGTCATCAGGCAGCTGGGATATGCCAATGATTCCAAAGAAGAGGCAGAACCGGGGGAAACAACCCGCAAAACAAAACGGCGCAACGGGTACTCCGGTTACGAACGCTACGACGGCCTGGGAGAAAAGCCCCGTAAACGGCTGTACAGAGACCCTGATGATTCCATAATCGGAGGTGTCTGCAGCGGTCTGGCGGCTTACTTCAACTGTGATCCGGTGCTGATGCGTGTCCTGGCTGTTGCTTCCTTTTTCCTTGGCAGTGCGGGTTTCTGGATCTATATCATTTTATGGATTGCAGTCCCCATGGCACGCACGGCCTCTGAAAAACTGGAAATGCGGGGATTACCCGTTACGGCAGAAAATCTGCGCCGGTTTGGCGAACGCCGCTGAAAACCTTAATAGAAATTAAAATTTGCCGTTATGAATGAAAATAATATTGACAACATCAAGTCTCAGATGCGCAAGGGGGTCCTGGAATATTGCATCCTGAGCGTGCTGGACAAGAACGATGCCTATGCATCTGAACTGATAAGCAAATTGAAAGATGCCCGCATCATTGTAGTGGAAGGAACACTGTATCCCCTGCTTACCCGGCAGAAAAACCAGGGAATGCTCACCTATCGCTGGGAAGAATCCACACAGGGACCTCCCCGGAAATACTATTCGCTTACCAATAAGGGACGGGACGTGTTGCGGGAAATGGATAAAGCTTGGAAAGAAATTGTTGAAACTATTGATATCCTGAGAAAATGAAAAAAGTAATCAAAGTTAGCATAAACAAAATCCCCTTTACCCTGGCAGAGGATGCCTACAGTGTGCTGAAAGTGTACCTGGACCACCTGCGGCGGTATTATTCGGGCAGGGAAGGCGGGTCGGAGATTGTGGACGGTATTGAGGAACGCATATCCGAACTGCTGTCTGAACGCACCGGCATGGATGGCCGTGTTGTCTCCAAAGCCGATATTGACAATATCCTGGATATCATGGGCCCTGTAGAGGTGATTGAAGAAGAAAGCGCAGACATGGGCACGGGAGCGGGTGCTTACAGGAATGGTCCAAGGCCGCCCAAAAAACTGTATCGCGACCTGGACCACAAGATCCTGGGCGGCGTATGTTCCGGACTTGCAGCCTATTTCAATATTGAAGTAGTCCTGGTACGCTTGATTTATGCTGTTTTGTTTTTCCTGCCTTCGGTCATCCACTGGTCTGTTAATTTCAGGACCTGGGGCGGTTTTA
>MWDM01000109.1 GCA_002070565.1 Bacteroidetes bacterium ADurb.Bin139 | reverse complement strand
ATAAACTGAAAAATCAACGACCGCTCTTGGAGATGATGCTCAACGCTTTTTTTAATATATCTCGTTCTATTTCTGCCTCATTGAGACGTTTTTCCAACTCCGTGATTCTCCTGGTATCTTCATTTATTGACTGGATTCCTGGCCCCGGAAAACTTGAGGCCCCCTTTTCTTTATACTCCTTTCGCCATCGATACAATAGAAAAGGCGCTATCCCCAATTCCTGGGCAAGCTCAGATACGTTCTTGCGCTCTAAACTTAATTTGACCGCATTCTCTTTGAATGCTTTGCCGTAATGTGTTCTTTGTTTTCTCATGTTACACAAAATTAAACTTTTATGCTTAACTCTGTGTCCCAACTAAGTTAGTAATTCCAGTTACCAATGCCAGAAATAGTGTTTTTTTCATAAGTAATATTTTTAAAGGTTAAACAATGGTTTTTTCCCCTCTTATTTTCTCATCTCTGGTTACAAACTGTTTCTTATAAACCAAGAAACAGTTCTCACATGCCGGCAAAATAAATATCCACTACGTCAAAACATGACGTAATGGACAAAAAAAATGCTTACGCTTCTCAAAAATCCAGATTCTCTCTTTGCTCCCGGACCTTACAACAACTGCAATTGTTCCAGTATCTTTCTCTGAAGTTCATTCGGAAGCGCCTTGACCTAAGGTTCCTTTTCACCGGCATTGATCACTTTCCAGAAACTCAAAGGCAGGAATACATTGGAAAAGGATGCCGCCTGCAGGAAATACGGAGCCACTTCTTCTGCCAGATAACCGGCTATACCGCACCCGATGGCGGTTACGTAGAATTTCAATTCCTGGTGCTGTCTGGCGAAAGAAGTGAACCGTTCTATGGCCGGAATCATATTCTTCAAACCCTCCATCGTGGGAATGCCATAGGACTGACCCTGCAACCCTTCGCCGATCCCCTGTACGGCCCCGAACTTTTCCATCGCTGCACGGGCTGCACCTCCCAAATGATTGCCCTCAAAGTTACTGCCAAAGACAAACACCTCTCCGGGTTTCAGCACACGAACCCCGGAAGGAGTAACACGGGTGGGCAACAGCCCGTTACTTCCACCCTCACACCAGCGAAGTTCTTCTTCTGTATAATAATTATCCATATTTCTTGGCGTTCCCCCTATTGCCCGCTGCTATCTGCTGAGGCTGGCTGAATACCTTTTAAAGACTTTTCCATTTTTATAACTTCTGCATAATAGTAAAAGCAGAAGGCAAAGCAGGCATGATAAATCCAGGGACTGCGTCTAAGGCTGGCCCTGAGCCGGTTTCTCTTAGCCCATTGAGTTGTCAAACGAATTACCTCTAGTTTCAGCTGATAAAACATCATTATTCTAAAGTCGTAATAATGTCTTTTTATCAGGGCAGTTGTAAGATCAACCATCTCCTGGCCTATGGCTTTCGAATCTTCTTTGTTTCCAAACGAAAACCTGATGATATCTTCCAGAGCCTCGGCAATTTTCCCGGTAGGACTTTCCTGGGTGGATTCCAGATAATCGTTGGCCACAGAAGTGACCGTATCATGATTTTTTTCAAAATAAAGAATAATCGGGTGTCTTTTTAAGGAATAAAGCATGGAAAAATAATCTTATTCATAAAAATAACACTTAATATGGAAAAATCAAATCCTAATTGCAGAACCAGCCTCAGCACAGCTTTTTTTACTATATTTGTGTCAATGAGTACAGATACGATAACCGACCAGTCTCTAAACCCGGTTCCCGATCAGTGTCAGACCGACGACATTCCTTCCGGGATACCCCTACCCGGTAACTGGTCATAAAAATAAATCATTATGCTTTCTTTTAAACACACGGGAACCGTGGTTCTTTTGTCATTTGTTCTTGCATCATGTACTCCGCAGGAAAACCCCGGTCCCGGCCCCGCTGTTTCCACCCCCGTCACCTTAACCGGTTCCGCAGATGAACCCCATACCCGCACCATCCTCTCCAACGGCATCCAGACGCACTGGGTCGAGGGCGACAGGATAGGCCTTTTCTCGCCCCAGGGACGCACCGACGACGAGGATGGCACCCAAGCCTGCAACATCCCCTACTCAGCCTTGAACTCGGCAAAAACCTCGGCCTTCACAGGCTCCATGCTCTGGGGCGAACCCTCATTGTCACACACGTTCTATGCCTACTACCCCTACAACAGCACCCATGAAGGAGACGCAGACGACGTTCCCGTTTCCCTGCCCGGAGTTCAGATGCAGGCCCGGGCCAACCACAGCAGCCATCTGGGCGGGCTCGACTTTATGGTAGCCGGACCCGTCACGGTCACTGCCCCGGCCCATGCGGGCGAAGTCTCCCCGGCAGTAAGCCTGACATTCCACCACCTCTTCTCGCTGATCGAGTTCCACGTATCGGGAAGCGGCCGCCTGACCGACATCCGCCTTGCAGCGCGTGATCCGCTGACCTTCACCTCGGGGCGCATCGACCTCGTGCAATTCCCTCTTGCCGAGGCCGACGCCATGACCCTGGCTGGAACCGGAAACGACGCCTTGCTGCACCTGGCCGAGCCTGCTGACCTATCGGAAACGGCTGTACGTTTGTATATGATGGTACTGCCCGGCAATCATGACAACCCCGTAACCATCGGAGTCAAAACCGACGGCACCTGGAAAGAAATGGAAAAAGCAGTTCCCGGCGACAGATTTGCCAGGGGACAAAAATATATGACTGCCGTGGATGTAGATGATCCCCGGTTTACCGAATACAGTTATGTGTACCTGCCCGACGAAAACTTCAAGGACTACTGCCTGGATCACTTTGACACCAACGGCGACGGGAAGATCAGCCTTGCCGAGGCAGGAGCGGTCACACTGCTCAATGTCTCGGCTCTATCCATAGCTTCACTGGAAGGGATTCAGCATTTCAACCATGCCTCCCGGATCATTGTAGCCATGAACCGGCTGACCTACCTGGATGTAGGCCAAAACGACGCCCTGACCATCCTCAATTGCAGCAACAACCAGCTCACGTCCCTGCAACTTGCCGGCTCCCCTGCCCTCACCCATCTCTACTGCAACGACAACCAGCTCACGTCCCTGCAACTTGCCGGCTCCCCTGCCCTCACCCATCTCTACTGCAACGACAACCAGCTCACGGCTTTGGACGTCAGCCAAAACACCTCACTGCAGGTTCTGGATTGCAGCGGCAACCCCGGCCTGGACACATTATTCCTGGCCGAAACACACGATCCCGCTGAATTTAATTATGATGCACATACTGTCGTGGTAAGTAGTTAAAGGTAAGCGAGAAACCTATTAGCGGCCCCATTGACCCGAATCTTGCCTCCAAATGCTGTAGAATCCGGTCCCATATGTTCCAGAATCCTGGACCCATATGTTCCAGAATCCAGGTCCCATATCTTCCAGAATCAAGGCCACATATCCCCGGAATAGTCCACTAAACGCAAAAACCCCATAAAACATAACTTCTGGGCATGACTCAGGCTTGACCAGGGGCAAAAACCCC
>MWDM01000108.1 GCA_002070565.1 Bacteroidetes bacterium ADurb.Bin139 | reverse complement strand
CGGGATGGTTGAACAGGAGCTGGCCGGGATCATGGAAGGTATTGCTGTCAGTGGCGGGTACATGCCTTCTTTCCCTATTATCCTGACACAGAACGGGGAAGTGATGCATGGCCATGCCCACAACCAGGTACTGACCGCAGGCCGGTTGCTGCTCATGGATGCCGGGGCGGAACTGCAAAGCCATTATTGCAGCGATTTTACCCGTACCATCCCGGTGGGCGGGGTCTTTCAGGGGATTGCCGCCGACCTGTACAACCTTGTCCTCAGGGCCAATAACCACTGTATCAGCATGTGTGCCCCGGGGGTACGCTTCAGGGATGTCCATCTTGCAGCTGCCACCATTATCACAGACGGACTCAAAGACCTCGGCCTGATGAAAGGAGATACCGCCGAATCGGTGGCTGCAGCGGCCCATGCCGCCTTTTTCCCCACCGGACTTGGACACAACATGGGCCTGGATGTGCACGATATGGAAGACCTGGGAGAAAATTATGTGGGCTATGACAATACCGTTTCCCGAAGCACCCAGTTTGGTCTAAAATCCTTGCGCATGGCCCGTCTTCTGGAAGCAGGCAACGTAATGACCGTTGAGCCGGGATTTTATGTAATCCCTGCCCTGCTGGAAATGTGGAAAGCCAGCGGGCACAATGCTGCATTTATCAATTTTGAAAAGTGTAAACCGCTTTATGGCTTTGGCGGGATCCGCATAGAAGACGATGTACTCGTCACCGCCGACGGGCACCGGCTGCTGGGTAGTGAACGGTTACCGGTAACAGCGCAGCAGATCCGCGAAGTGATGCAATAGCTTCCTGCTTAACGGAAGGTCCATTTCACAGCCAGGGTGGGAATCACGTAGAAACCTTTATAAAAAAGGTTGCTGTTCAATTCCACCTCGGTTCCCACACTCAGACAGAAGGAATCGCCGATGCCTTCAAAAGCGTTCAGGTTGACCCAGAATTGCGGCTGGGACAGGAAGATATATTTATCTCCCTGCCTCCACCAGTCCACAAAACCGGAAAAAGTGCATTTCCCGCCGGCCAGGTTCATGTTCCATATGGCAGTCAACTGAAAATTAGACGGTTTTGACAATCCCTGGATGTATTTGTACATGGCCGACAAGGAAAAGGACTTTGACCCGTCCTTGCTGGCTATGGCGTAGTTCACACCCGCCAGCCAGGAATGGTTGAACAATATTGATCCGAGCAGTCCGCCATTATATTCAAGGTGTGCCGCAAAAGGAGCGTCCCAGAATTTGAGGTTGCGGGCAATCTCCCAATAGGCGTAGTTTACTCCCTGCGGGGTATATGTCATGTCGACAAAGAAAAAAGTATCTCCCCAGGGGTCCATCCGGAACATTTCCACGGTGCTTAGAATACGGGCATCTTTTCCCAGGGTGTCGGGATAAAGCCACTGCCCTGTCCTGTAATGCAACTGTACGTTCTGAGACCTCGCAGGCATAGAAGCGGCAAGGGACAGAATCAATAAGATAAAAAAAAAATTTTTCATACCCGTTGCATCAGTCGTTCAGGAACAGGGTACGGGAATCCTGGTAGAATGCGACAAAATCTTGCTCCGATGCATGTCCGGGGTATGGAGCGAATATATGCATGGGCATCAGGTAGTCCGGGGCATTGCGCCATACCAGGGCATAGCTTACTGGATGCCCTTCCGTGGCTTTAAGCAGGATTTGTGTAAACCACAGGGGATTTCCAAGGCCACCCATGCCGCACTCTGTCAGGGCAATGGCTTTTTTGTGCTCTTTACCCAACTGGGCCACCATGGAAAGCTCATTGCGCAGCATGTCCAGGAACTCCTGTCCGTCGCCGTATGCGTCCAGTCCCAGCAGGTCAACGTAATCATCACCGGGGTACCGTTCCATATATGCTTCCCGGTCCAGGCCCCCGTAATTGGGGGAATAGGCAATGATCAGGTTGTCCAGCCCCCGGTTTCTCATATAGTCCACCGTCATCTTCCACAAGGCTATATACTCCTGGCTGGAGCACAGTTTTCTGCCCCACCAGAACCAGGAGCCGGTATGCTCATGCCAAGGCCGGAAGATAACAGGAATGCGTGTTCCATCTTCCATTCTGAGAGAATCCAGAAAAACAGCCACTTTGTCAAGCCAGGTCTGGAACAAATCATAATGTGAGCCGCCTTCCAGAACAGAGGCCACTACCGTGTTGTCCGAAACATCCCAGGCATTGGAAGAGGTTAGCGGGTTGCGGGCATGCCAGCTTATGGTGACTATCCCACCCGCCCGGAAATGGTCTGTTATGGCTTTACGCATAACATCAAAAGGTACTCCGTCCAGATTCTTATCATTTCCCAGTTCTATGTGGCCCAGATCGCAGCCCAGAACGGCCGGATAATCACCGCAAACCTCTTTAACATCACTGCGACCTTCTTCATACTCCCAGGAATGACCGTAAAACGGAAAGTCTTCCTGTCCAAAGAAAAATTGGTTGTTGCCGGCAGCCTGCTGCAACCGGGCCATAACAATATCTGCTTCCGGAGAAATGGTCCGGATGTGTTTTTCTGTACAGGCAAACGCTGCGATTGCCAGTACGATCAATGCCAATCGTTTCATAGTCACAAATGTAGAAAAAATATATCTTTGCTGTTATGAAACACAGGTATTTTATAATCACAGGTTTATTCCTGGTGTCTTTCACATGTACACAGGCCCAGGACACAACATACTACAAGGAAGTCATCAGGGAATTGTCCTCAAAAAAATATGAGGGTCGTTCCGATTTTAGTAACGGTGACAGGAAAGCGGCAAAATACATTGCCCGGCAATTCAGGCAGATCCCTGGGGTGGAACCCTCTGTGGATGGAGGGTACCTGCAGCCATTTACTTACAACGTTAACGTTTTTCACAAAAAAATGGAAATGTCGGTTGACGGGATTGTGTTGGAACCAGGCAAAGATTTTATTGTCCGGGAATTCTCCCCCTCACAGAAAGGAACCTGGCCTCTGAAGTACATCAATCCGGAGGATCATGATCCGGAGCGGTTGCTGCCTTTACTGGAAAGCGGTGATTTCCGTGATTCATACGTCGTATTGCAATACGATCTCGTATTCAAATATATGGGCATTGCCCCGTTTGAACTTTATAAAACACCTATTGCAGGACTGATCATGGTCCAGGATAAAGTTCCGTCTTTTTTCAAGTCCCGGAGCGGCACAGTGCAACCCATCCCCGTTATCTGGGCCGGACCCGGCTTCCCGGATGACGCAAAACAGATCCAGGTCCGTTTTGAAAGCCGGATGATAGAAGGTTATACCTCATCCAATGTGATAGCACACATACCCGGCACTTCAAGGGCAGATTCCTGTATTGTGTTTATTGCCCATTATGATCACCTGGGACATTTTGGCAAAGAGGTGTATTATCCGGGGGCCCATGACAATGCCTCGGGAGTGGCATTTATACTGACCTTGGCGCATTACTATGCCTTGCCTGAGAACAGACCGGAGCTTACGTATGTTTTTATTGCTGTCGCTGCCGAAGAAAACAACCTGCTCGGATCGACGTATTACACCAACCATCCGGTTGTACCCCTTGACAGGACGCTTCAGGTAATAGATCCGGACATGGTGGCCGACAACGGAGAACGGTTGTTTTTGGAAACCGGGCCCGGGGGGGAGGAAACTCTGCAACGTTTCAAGC
>MWDM01000107.1 GCA_002070565.1 Bacteroidetes bacterium ADurb.Bin139 | reverse complement strand
TGTAGACAATTGATATTCAGATGTATAAAATTTCTTGAAAAAGTGTTGCGCGGTAATCCGGGTTTGCCCTAACTTAGAGGCCCAAAACCTGAATAATTACCTTAATAATTGCCTGAGTATTTATGAAAAAGAACATCGCACTGTTAATCCTGTTGCCGGCCATGATGGCCTGGCAATGCAGCAGCCCTGCAAAGGACAAACTGCCGCAAGAGTTTAACCATACACGGGACCTGGCCCAGTTGGGAATTGATTCGGTAAAAATAGCAAGCGTAGATTCGCTTTTGCAGTCGTTTGTTGACAGTAACAAAGTAAATTGTGTGACGGCCTTTGTGGCTCAGAAAGGAAACGTGATCTACCACAACGCTTTCGGATGGAAGGACGTTGAGAACCAGGTCCCTGCCACAACAGCAGATTATTACATGTTGTTCTCGCAGACAAAAGCCATTACAACCGCTGCGTTCATGACCCTGGTAGAGAAGGGGCTGGTGTCTGTTGACGATCCGGTTTCGAAGTATTTTCCGGGAATCCCGGACCAGGTGGTGACGGCAGTCAATCCTGATGGCACCTATGAAACCCGTCCGGTTGCAACACCCATGACCTTTGCACACCTGATGTCGCATAGCTCGGGGCTTGGAGCAGGGCTGGTGGCTGATATCCGCCGGATCGAAGCCGAGAAGGCAGCAGCCGAAAAGGCCGAGGCAGCCTCGGCAATGCAGAAGGAACCAGTAGAGAAAACCGCAGCAGCACCGAAAGATGGAGAAACCGGCACAGCAGCACCGGCTACCGAAACGCAACCCGGTCCCTGCGGGCAGCACAGTTACTATGTGGGGGAAAACAGCTTCCCGACTTTGGAAGAGGCTATGCTGGACCTGGCAAGATACCCGCTGGGATTCGATCCGGGAACCGAATGGAATTACCATGTGAGCACCAATATGTTGGGCTATATGATCGAGCTGATTTCCGGGAAATCCCTGCGTGAATATGTAAAGGAAACCATCCTGGATCCCCTGGGCATGGTGAATACCGATTGGTATTACACGCCCGACAAGCAGGAAAACTTTGTCAAGCCCTACAACTTGGCAGACGGCAAACTGGAGCCTGCCACCATGATGAACATGTTTGTACAGGGAACATTTTGCGCAAACCAGACATACTGTGAGGGAGCCATCGGGCTGAACGGTCCCATCGGGGATTACGCCCGGTTTTGCCAGATGATGCTCAACAAGGGCACTTTCAACGGCCGTCGGATCCTGAAAGCCGAGACCATTGAGGCCATGACCACGATCAACCGCCTTCCCGAGGTGAACTCCGGCGGGGAGGGATTCCGCTTCGGCCTCGGCTTTGAGCTCTATAATGAACTTAAGAAGCCCGCTCCGGAGGTGTCCAACAGTGCATATGCCTGGGGAGGCATGTTGGGTACGGAATACATCATAGATCCTGAGAATGACCTGATTGTGCTCTATTACCTGAACATGTGGCAACGCGAACTTACGTATCCGTTATTCTTAAGTAAGGCGTACGGGCTGGTACAGGTGGAACCTTAGTGCACACTTAGGTTCCAACTGTACTGACAGAATAAAAGAAAGATCATCATGAAAAGGATCGTTTTTGCCGGAATGTTGTTATTGACCGTAATGACATTGCAGGCACAGGAAAAGACCATACTGACTTCGGACAGTGTGAGTTTGTATGTTAATGTCAAAGGGAAGGGGACACCGTGTCTGTATCTGCACGGAGGACCGGGATCGGGCAGTTACTGGCTGGAAAAATTCTTTGGGGATTACCTGGAACAGCACTTTCAGATGATCTACCTGGACCAGAGAGGGGTGGGCCGCTCTACCAGTCCCCTGGACGGGAATTTTTCCATGGACAGAATGGTCCGCGATTTTGAAGAGATCAGGGAAGCCCTTGGGATCAGTCAATGGCTTACGTTAGGTCATTCATTCGGAGGCATACTGCAAATGGGGTATTGGGAAAAGCACCCGCAGAACATAAAGGGAATGATCATGATCAATTGTACCGTGAGCATGGAAGACAGTTTTGGCCATAGCTGGCTCCAAAAAGCCGCGGAATTCACAGGTACGGCCTATACACCTGTACAGACGTTCACACCCGATTCGTTATTGAGCCGGATGATGCAGGTATCCAAAGCCCTGGATGAACAGGGTGTAAGGTGGAAAATGACAGTTGTTTCTCAGGAAGTTGAGCAGCAGATTAACGATACATACAACGGGTTTCCCAACTGGAACGGTGATTTTGGGAACCAGGCGATGTTTATTGAGGATTACTGGAAAGACTACAGGGATCTAACCTCAAAGGTAGTAGTACCGGTGTTGTTCTATTACGGAACCAAAGACTGGCCTGTTGGTCCGGAGCATTACAAGGGGATCAGGTTTCCGGTAATGATCCTCTACGGCAGCAATGTGATGCACTTCCCATTTTTGGAAAATCCCCGGGACCTGGAAAACGCTATTGATACATTCATAAATAAATACACATTCTGAAGCTTTAATTATCTTTGGATACACACTATCCAGGCACAAATTATTATTAATTAAGACCACTGCCATGAAAAAAATGCTGCTGCTCCTGCTGCTCACATTGATTACCTTTTCTCTTAAGGCTCAGGAGAGTGACACCACCGCGAGGATTGATGCCCTCTTTGCCTCGTTCCATAACGAAATGCCCGGGGTTGCCGTGGCTGTTGCCATAGACGGGAGGGTGATTTACAACAAGGCTTTCGGGCTGGCCAACCTGGAGTACCAGGTCCCCAACACCACAACCACACGCTTTGAAGCCGGCTCGGTCTCCAAACAATTTGTGGCGGCAGGTATATTGTTATTGGCACAGGAAGGCAGGCTTTCCCTGGGTGACGATGTGCGGAAGTACATCCCCGAACTCAGGGAGTACGAAGCCCCCATTACTATTGATATGCTTTTGAGCCACACCAGCGGGCTGAAAGACTGGGGAGCCCTGTATTCCCTGACCGGATGGCCGCGCACCACCCGCGTTTATACCCAGGAACTGGGCTGGGATATCATCTTTAAACAATCCGGCCTGAACTTTTATCCCGGCAGCCAGTATTCTTACAGCAACTCGAATTACATGCTGTTGGTGCTCATCATTGAACGGGTATCGGGGAAAACCATGGCTCAGTTCACCGCCGAGGCTTTTTTTGAGCCCCTGGGAATGACCAGCACCCGCTGGCGGGATAACCACAGGGCCGTTGTGCCGGGCAGGTCAACCGCTTACACCTTCAGAGACGGAGTATACCTTTTGAACATGCCGTTTGAAGACCTGCACGGGCCGGGCGGATTGCTTACCACAACGGCAGATCTGCTCCGCTGGAACAACCTGTTCCGGAACCACTTGATTTTTAACCAGGAGTATGCCTCAAACCGTATTACAGAAAGAAAGCTGAATGATGGCCAGGGAACAGGCTATGCGGCAGGCCTTACCATAACCAAAGTGAATGGCTATGACGAGATCGCTCACAGCGGATCTACTGCCGGCTACAGGGCATGGCTTGCCTGGTATCCCCAAAAACAGCTTTCTGTTGTAATGCTGAGTAATTACGCACAATTCAGCTCTGTCAACTGCGGGCGACAGGTGGCTGCCATCTTTCTGGGCCCGGAACCACCCCAGCCAGGGAAGTTCCAACCGCTGAACCGGCGGTTTCATCGCAGCCAGTGGAAGTTCCAACCGCTGAACCGGCGGTTTCA
>MWDM01000106.1 GCA_002070565.1 Bacteroidetes bacterium ADurb.Bin139 | reverse complement strand
ACACTGTTATCCCAGATATTTCCTCCACGGAAGAAATTGCCCACGTTGTCGTAAACCGTGCCTGTGTTTTTCTGGCCCCAGGAATTGTAGGTATAATCGCTGAACACACCGGCCTGGTTGTAATAACCCCTACCATAAACACCTTGAAGTTCAGGAAGTGAGTTGGCCCATGAGTAGATGTATTTTGAACCCACATTAACTTTAACGGTTCCGTCTGTGGATCCTTTCTTTGTCGTGATTACAATAACCCCGTCTGCTGCACGTGATCCGTATAAGGCGGCAGCTGCTGCCCCTTTGAGCACAGACATAGACTCGATGTCCTCGGGGTTGATGTCCATAACACGGTTACCAAAGGTGGAAGCAGTTTTGGTCATACCGTCCGTCCCGGAATTACCTCCTATGACGGTGGAGTTATCATATATAATACCATCTACCACAAATAGGGGCTGGTTGTCACGACCTTCACTAGCCGAGTTCCCTCCACGAATGATAATGGTAGAACCTGAACCGGCAGAACCGCCGGATTGGGTAACATTGACACCGGCCACTTTACCTGCAAGCGAGTTGATAACGTTGGTCTGTTTATTTTTCAACAATTCCTCAGCTCCTACTTCAGTTACAGAGAATCCGAGGGCTTTTCTGTCCTTCTTGATTCCAAGGGCGGTAACCACCAGCTCTTCCAGTGCAACAGAAGATACGGTCATGGAAACATCAATGATGGAACGCCTGTTAATTTGTTCGGCAACATTCTCAAATCCCATAAATGAAAACATCAGGGTTCCGTCTGCAGGTGCATTGATGGCGTATGTACCATCAATGTCTGTAGAGACACCCCGTGAAGTGCCCTGGACCAACACATAAACGCCCATCAAAGGTGCCCCGTTATTGTCGGAAACCTTCCCGGTAACATTTACGTTTTGAGCCCGTAAAGGTCCTGCAATCATTGCAGCGACCAAGGTCACCAGACAAAATAAGGTCAGGCGACCGCTTTTTTTGTAAACATCCATAAGTAATTATTTTAGGTTTGATTAAAAAGTTTCTGTTCGTTATTTATGACGGGCAATAGTTGACAACTGTAACTAAAATATACTGTCGGTATTCATTTATGAAAGATATTTTCTTATATTTGCAAATGGGATAACTCACGTTCCATCACATTGCCCTTTAGATTTTTCCACTTTTTGTGTTTGCTCTTTGCTCCTGTGACTTTTAGAACCCTGCTGCCGCGGACGGAGTATTATCCGTCGTTCCTGTTTCCTGTTAATGAATTTCTAACCTAAAAACTTAACCTATGCTTTTACGAAAAACTAGCCTCATGGTTTGCGTATTGCTGGTTTCGGCTTATGCAAGCGCTCAGAACATTACCATTACCGGTAATGTTTCGGACAACACCGGCCCCGTTGTGGGAGTAACCGTTGTTGTGCGGGGAACGGTGTCAATTGCCACTACAGATCTGGATGGAAATTATTCCATCACGGCACCTTCTACTGCGACACTTACTTTTTCCTCTCTTGGTTATAAAACCGTTGAAGTACCTGTCAACGGAAGGACCAGACTTGATGTTTCTATGGAGGAAGAAGCTTTTATTTTGGAAGATTTAGTAGTTGTCGGATTCGGCACCCAGAAAAAAGTGAATCTGACAGGAGCTGTATCTTCTGTAAACGTTCAGGAAGCACTGACATCACGTCCCATTGCAGACGTGGGGCGTGCACTACAGGGGTCTACTCCCGGACTTACCATCCAGGTAGGTAGCGGTGAAGTCGGCTCCGAGGCCATAATGAAGATCCGTGGTCATGTTGGGTCTGCTGCTGGCTCCGTATCGCCTCTGATCCTGCTGGACAACGTGGAAATCCCCAGTATACAGCTGGTCAATCCCGATGATATTGAATCTATCTCTGTATTGAAAGACGCTGCTTCTGCCTCGATCTACGGCTCCAAGGCTGCTTTCGGGGTTATTTTGATCACCACCAAAAAGGGAGCCAAAACGGAAAGCGTCTCGGTGAACTATTCGGGGAATGTCTCCTTTCAGAATATGTCCAAGAAATTTGAGATGGCCGGTGTAGATGCCCTGCATTATACGGTTGAAGCTGCAGAGCGTATTGGTACAACCACCCCGGTTGGGGCCTTTTGGCTTATTGACAGGGCTGGTTACAATGCTGCTGTCGCCTGGGACAAAAAGTACGGTAACTCAATGGATCCGTACGAACCCATGGTCTATGGCCGTGACTGGTATGTAGATGCCAGCAACCGGAAGATTGGGGTCAGGACGTACGACCCGTACAATTACCTGATCCGGGAATGGGCTCCTACACAAAACCACAATTTATCGGTCACCGGCAAATCAGGAAAGACCAATTTCAATATCGGGGTGGGATACCTTGATCAGAACGGCATGATGAAAACTGCCAAACAAGATGACTTCCAACGCTGGAATGCTTCGGCAAGGGTCAGCTCACAGATCAATAAATTCCTTTCTGTACACGCCGGCCTAATGTATTCAAAAACCCAGAAACGTTGGGCTTATGCCACTTCCTCTACCACTGCGGATATCTGGTACTATATGTACAGATGGGGGCCAACTTTCCCTATGGCAGCATCCGATGAAAGCGGCAATCCGCTTCGCAATGCCACTTATGAGACTGCTGTGGCCAATACAGCTTCTATTACCAACAACTACACCAGTGCTAATGCAGGCCTGACGATAACTCCGGTGAAAGATTGGAACATCAATCTGGACTATACCTATTCCAATCAGGAAAGCATTGAACTTAATCCCGGTACAAGTTTCATGGCCGGTGACACCTGGGTTTCTGCTGTTCCTTTGAATAATCAGGACGGAACGCGAATTTACAGGGACAACGAATGGAACCAGCATAATTCATTGGGAGCTTCCATTCCGGCCTATATGCTCAATTATTCCAGGTATACGGCTCCAGGTTCGAATCCGGACCACATTTACAGGTCTGCAGCCAACCGTACCCGCAGCACACTGAACCTGACCACCACCTATGATCTGAACATCAACGATGCCCACATCTTCAATTTCATGTTGGGGATGAACGCTGTGGCGTATGATTATAATTATTCGTGGTCCCAGAAGCTACAGTTATTGGATTACACTAATCCGCAATTTGATCTGGCTTCCGGAACACAAACCTCTGGTGGTAATTCGCTCTGGGATTCGCAGCTTGGTTTCTTTGGGCGTATAAACTATAATTTTAAGGAAAGATATCTTTTCGAAGCCAATCTTCGTTACGATGGCACATCCAAGTTCCCCAAAGACTTACAATGGCGGTGGTATCCTTCTTTCTCGTTTGGATGGCGTGTGATGGAAGAACCCTGGATGGCTTTTGCCAAACCTGCTCTGACAAGCCTGAAGTTACGCGGATCGTGGGGTTCTATTGGTGACCAGTCGGTTAGCAACACCCTGTATGTGCCCACCATGAGCGGAGCCAATTCGTACTGGCTACACGGAGGGGCAAGAGATACTTATTTTGGCACTCCTGCTGCTGTATCCTCCATCATTACATGGCAGGATATTGTTACACTCAACGTGGGGATTGATGTCAGTTTATTTAACGGCGCATTGAGTGCTTCGTTTGACTGGTATCAAAGAGATACTAAAAACATGATCGTTCCCGGGGAGGGATTTTCTTACACATTCGGAACAACCGCTCCTCAGGGCAACTTTGGTTCTTTACGGACAAACGGCTGGGAAGTATCCCTGAAT
>MWDM01000105.1 GCA_002070565.1 Bacteroidetes bacterium ADurb.Bin139 | reverse complement strand
AAGCAGCGATATACGTAAAAAATCACGGCCTTTCCTGAAATGCGATACGCGCTCTGCGGCAGGAGCATAAAACACCTTTATGGGCAGGGGAATGACAGGGATCCCTCTCCAGGCAAGCCTTACAAGAATTTCCAGCTCTGTCTCGTACCGTGTGGTAAACAACCGCATTTTCTGCATCCTGTACAACGGATAAAGCCGGTATCCGGTCTGTGTGTCGGGCAGTCGTATGAAAGTTTGTAAGGTAAACCAGAAATTGGAAAAACGGTTGGCAAACGTATTTTCCCTGGGCATGTTTTCCTGTTTCAGGGAACGGCTCCCCACAATAACGGAACCGGGATGTTCTTCCATTGCCTTGATAAAGTGAGGTATCTCGTCCGGGTAGTGCTGGCCGTCTGCGTCCAGGGTGATGGCATGGCGGTAACCTCTTGAAAGGGCATACGAAAAAGCACGGGAGAGGGCATATCCTTTGCCTCTGTTTTTTTTGTAAGAAATGATCTCCGGCTTGCCGGGCAGGGTTTCCAGCAATTCCCGGGTATTGTCGGTGGAACCGTCGCAGACTACAACCAGATTCCTGCAATACCCCATGGCCTGTTCAACCACCGGGAGTATGGAAGACGCATTGTTATACGTCGGAATGATCACACAGACAGCGTCTCTTTCAGGCATAAGGTCATTTTGGTCATTATATTGTCACCATCCATAACTTCTGCACGGACCCTCCATTTTCCCTTCTCCTGTTCCTGCACCTGTAACTTGAACACCACACGGGGTGTGTTGCCGGGATGGATGCCTGCAAGGAACTTAATATTATCGGCCTTTTCCAGAACAAGGTCCTTTTCCAGAATCAGCGAGGCAATCTCCCGGCCCATCTCTACAATACAGGCTCCCGGAGTTATAGGATTGCCAGGAAAATGCGCTTTGTAAATGACACTGTCCCTGTTCAGCAAAATGGTTACCCGGGCTTGTTCCCCGTAAACTACTTTGTCAACGATCCGGTAAAGGTTGTTGAGAAACATAAGCATCAAAGGTTTTATCTTCCAGGGGCCGGTTGATACGGATATTACCCATGCGCACCGTTGTTTTGTCCCCCGAGGTTTCGTTTATGACAACTGTCTGGATCACATAGTCTTCCTTTCGGAAAAAAAGCTCCAGATCTGAAAACAGCCGCTTCATTTCCCGTTGTGCGGGAATGAGTCTGATGTGTATGTAATCTTCTGAGGGGATGTTTTCCGGAACAAATAGCTCTTTGTTTTCAAGGATACTGCCATCTATCCCCATGAGTATGATCCTGCCCAAATGCCTGAACAATCCTGAAGAACCGTTATCGGGAAACGGCTTTCCTGAATGGTCAAGAATGATCATATCATTCCCGCGTAGCAAGAAACCGGACTGATCGGGTATCTGGTACTGCCACAACAGCGCCTTGTTTTTCTTAAAGATCAGCCTGCCCCGGGAAATGCCCTTTTCAGCTAAAACGGAAACTTCCCGTTCCTGTTGAAAGTCGCACTCAAGGGTGTGTATATTTTTAAGCGCATCCAGCATTTGCTGCGTATGGCCCTGTTCCGTCAATGTGATTCCGCACAGTGCGGATCCCGACAGGAACAGAGAAAAGAGGAAGCGTGTCATGATGTTATTGTTTTAACAGAAAAAAAACACCCGCCACAATCAGGGCAACACCTATCCAGCGGGTGGGGGGTATAGCTTCCTTGAAAATTAACAATGCAGCAAGCATGCCAAAGACGTAAGCAAAGCTGGTTATGGGGTAGGCAACGGAAAATGGATAATTCCTGAGGATATGCATCCACAGGACCGTGGCACCAATAAAGAACAACCCGGTAAGGGCAAAGGTCCAGTTTGTAAACAATTGCCTGAAATACCCCCAGGTGAAACTGAATTTATCCATGCGTTCCATAGACACTTTCAGGCAAACTTGCCCCGATGCCAGTAAAAAGGTTTGCGCCAGAGATAAAAGTATGAATTTCAGCATTTTGATAAAAATATCAAAGAGGTTTCGGTCCCTCTGTATTGGTTTACCAGCAGGATGTTGTCTGCAATCAGGCCGCGTTGCATTTTTACCGCAGCCGCGTACATTTCAAAGGCCTGACTGGTGAAAGTCTCCCCGAATAAGGGCCTGACTGAAGGAGGAGTGATCCAGTCCTTCCTTACTGTACCCAGGCGTTCACACACCTGGTTTATGGCACTTTCCACACGTTTTTCGTGGGCGTTATGCAAAAGGACCACCTCCCGGATCCGGGCCATGGGATTATTGCCCGGCTCATCGCACAACATAAAGCTTACGGCACACTCAGAAGCCAGCTTTCCTTCCCAGTATCCTACTTTGTCCAGAATATAGAAATAGTTGGGGATCATTTCATCATGACCTTCCACAAGGGCCGAATGTATGCGGCCCAGCTGGAACTGCATGAAAGCGTCCAGCAGGGCACTTTCAAAGGAAACTCCCAGGTGCACATAAGTACTGTTGTAGGCGTTGCATTTCAAATGCACCGCAATATGTGATGCAATGGTATTGTGCGTGGAATTGATAAAGTTGGTCGGTTGCAGGAATTCTTCTCCCTCCTGAACCAGGGCAAGTAAAAATTTTTCTGTCGTTTCCAGGCAACCCAGACCGGTCCCCACAATGATCGCTTCCGGATTGGTGATGCCCGAGGATGCCATCACGGTCATGGAGGTGGCAATAGCCCTTTTCAGGATTCTGCCCATCCTGCGGGATGCAACCGGGTCCAGGAATTGCCTGTAATCGGCTTCAATCGCCCTTTGGTAAGGAACCTGGTATTGAATGGGATTGTCCAGCCAGTCGTCACACAGGGGATTCTGTACCGATATCTGGGCTGCAGCCTGAATATATACACCGTTACCCATAATGGTCAAATTTTTGAAAAAATACAGGTTGTGTCATTACCCCCGAAGCCAAAGGAATTTGTCATCACATGAGACATGGGCCGGGAAAGCTTTTCATTGGTGACAGGCCTGAAAGATAGCATTTCCATGGGATTGCTATAGTTCAGATTGGCAGGCAGAAAGTTATTTAGCAAGGCCAGGATGGAAATAACCGACTCTACGCTCCCGGCAGCACTGGTTGTATGTCCTGTAAAAGCTTTTGTCGAGGAAACGGGGGGAACGGAGTCTGCTCCGAATACACGCATCAGGGCTTTTCCTTCGCTTTCATCGTTATTGGTAGTACCCGTGCCGTGCGCATTCACATAATCTATCTGCCCGGGGGTCAGACCGGCTTCCTTTAGGGCTTTTGTCATGGATAGGACCGCCCCGTCTCCTTCGGGCGAGGAGGCAGTCTGGTGGTAAGCGTCACAGGCATTCCCGTAACCCGACAGCAGACAAAGGGGTTTCACACCCCGTGCTTTTGCCGATTCTTCCGATTCCAGCACCAGGTAGGCGGCTCCTTCGCCCAGGTTCAGGCCTGCGCGCGTATTGTCAAAAGGCCTGCAGGGATCCTTGTCCAGTATCTTGAGGGTATTGAATCCGTTCAGGTGAAACCTGCTCAGGCATTCACTTCCCCCGGCAACGGCTACCGAAGTCCTGCCGGTGCGGATCATGTCCGCTGCCAGAAGCAGGGCATTGGCTGCCGACGAACAAGCCGTGGAAAGGGTCGATAGCATATCAAAATGTCCGGCATGGTCTGCGATCATCTGGGTGCACACACCACAGTCGTGGGCCAGGATATACTTGTCATGGCTGGTATCGGGGGAAATAAAGTCCATGAAAAACCGTTCT
>MWDM01000104.1 GCA_002070565.1 Bacteroidetes bacterium ADurb.Bin139 | reverse complement strand
GGGTACGGACAGGCCTGTTGGGAGAAGTAGGATCATCTTCCTATGAGGGATTCAGGATAGATTATATTGACATTCCCCTGAATATCCAATGGGGTATCAACATTCTTTTCCTGCGGCCCTACATTTTTGCAGCACCTTATCTCAGGTATGCCATTGCCAAAGGGGACCTGCTGGCGCAGGTAGAGTGGCAGGATTTAAACCGGCTGGACTACGGGCTAAGCCTGGGGGCAGGTGTTGAAATATGGAAAGTCCAGATAGCGGGCAAATACAATTGGAGCTTTGGTCAACTGGCCCCGGGAGGCTCACTCCATATTGATTCCAATGACTGGAAACTGGAAGATTCCAATATGAGAGGATTCGAACTTTCTGTTGCTTTTCTCTTCTAAGAAGAATGTATGAACTTGGCCGGATCAGGCAGTCTTTAGGGTCGGACTGGAAAGCTTTTGAAAACATCCTGAAGGCTGCCCTTGATTCTCCATACACATTGCTTTCCAATATAGATTCTTACCTTCTTGACAAGCCCGGCAAACAACTCAGGCCGGTGCTTGCTTTGTGCGCGGCCAGGATATGCGGCACCCCGGGGCCGTTGAGCCATGCGGTGGCCGCCGTTGCCGAGATGATCCATACCGCCTCGCTCCTTCACGACGATGTGGCAGACAACGCCGATACGCGCCGGGGAACATTGAGCGTGCAAAAGCAATATGGACCCAGGGCATCCATTCTTACGGGGGATTACTGGTTTGCGCGTGCTTTTGTCACCTTGCTGCAATATCAGGGAGCGTTCCTGGTTCCCTTGTACGCAGACGCCATCCAGGCTTTGAGCGAAGGCGAGATGCTGCAGCTGGAAAAATCACGTACCCTGGATTTATCGTTCAAAGACTATTATACCATCTGTAAAAACAAGACAGCTTCACTTTTTCTTACCGCCATGGTTTCGGGAGCCCTGTCTGTTCCCCGCCCGGCAGATCCCTCTGCTTACCGCCTTGTGTTTGAAAAAGCGGCCTACCATATGGGCATGGCTTTCCAGATACGGGACGACATGATGGACTACCAACCCTCGGTCAATGAAGGGAAACCTTATTATAAGGATATTGCAGAATCAAAAATCACCCTGCCCCTGTTGGGGGCCTTGTCCAATAGCGGGGACAGTGAGTACCGCCCCCGGGTGGTGGCATGGATCCGCCGTTTGGAACAAGGAGACAGTAAGGCGCTGGATCAAATTGTGGAATTTGTAGACAGGTATCGGGGCCTGGAATTTGCCGGCGGGGTGCTGCATCATCATCAGTTGCTGGCCCGGGAGCAGCTCAGCCGCCTGCCCGGCTCCCCGTGGCAGGAAGCCCTGTTGAAAATTGCAGGTACGTGATGGGTTTGCCTTCCCGCAGGAACATCTCTTCGTAAAAGGTTTTCACTTCCAGCACCATGTCCGGGACTGTCCTGTGGCGGTATATATCGGTATCTGCCTGCAGTAAGATGCAATCCGGCCTGCTTTCAACAATTTTCCGCGTATAATCGTGCAACGGCCTGTTGTCTGTTTTAAGGTGGACAACGGCCCCGGGGCGGAGGAATTTCAGGTAGCCTTCCAGGAACCGGGGTGAGGTAAGCCGCTTGTTTTCCTTTCTTGGCTGAGGATCCGGGAAAGTGATCCAGATGCCCGAGACCTCATCCGATGCAAAGAAACTGCCTATCAATTCTATCCTGGTACGGATGAAAGCAACATGATCCAGTTTTTCTTCCAGGGCTGTCCTGGCACCCCGCCACAGCCGGGCCCCCTTGATGTCAACGCCAATGTAATTCTGCTGCCTGTTGCCTCTGGCCAGTGCCAGGGTATACTCCCCCTTACCGCAGCCCAGTTCCAGGATTATGGGATTGTCATTGCCAAAAACATCACCGGCCCAGCGACCCTTCAGGGGGTGGTCTTTCCCGTATATCTGGGAATAAGGGGCTTCATACAGGTTGATAAAGCTTTTATTTTCCTCGAAACGGCGTAATTTATCTTTCCCCATGCCCGTGTTTTTTGATGAGCAAACCAACCATGGCTATACCGGAAAGGGTTTGTTCCGGCATGTTGTGTGACAAATGCCAGGTATGCAGGGGGGCATTTGCAGAAAAACCTGTTGTGTCCAATGCAAAGCGGTAGTCTGTAAAAACTCCGGAAGAGATAGGCTCCTGTCCCGCCAGGGACAGCCAGAGGGTGTCTCTTTTTTCGGGCCGGATCAGGGAAATACTCAGGTATGAATGCGCGTACCCCTTAGTCAGCCTCAAGTCCAGACAGGCATCGTACCGGGCGTTTGTATCGGGTACGGTAAAAGTCATGTTCAGAATGTTGGATTGTTCCCATATCGCCCCGGGAAGGGTCGTTTGAACCTGGCTGGAGGACGGGGCATTACAGGACGATATGATCAGGAATACACCCCCCATGAGGAAGGAGACCAACCTATGTTTTTTTGGGACCATTCTTTTTACGGTTGTTTTTCCGGCGCTTAGTCTTAGTCCTGTTGTCAAAACGTGTAATGCTTTCCTCTCCTGCTGCAGACCGGAACCCGTTCTGTTCCCCGTTGTTTTTTGGCTTTTCAATCAGGGGAGGCACTTTTTTGCCCTGGCTGTTTTCCCGGATCATTTCTTTAACGCGGCCTGCCTGAACCGGGATCATGTTGCTCATGCTGTTTTGATCATAACTGAGCCACATGATTCCCTTGAGCACGTCTGTCTTTACCAGGTATACCGGCCCGTCTTCCGTTTCAATGGGCTGGTTGATGGCCGGTATATCCTTTTGGGCATTCATGTAAACCGGCGTTTCGTATTCTATGCAACATTTAAGTTTGGAGCACTGGCCGGCCAGCTTCTGAGGATTGAGCGAAAGATCCTGGATCCTTGCCGCCTGTGTGGTGACAGAAGAGAAATCGGCCATCCAGCTGCTGCAGCAGAGTTCCTGCCCGCAAACACCCAGGCCACCAATCAGACCGGCTTCCTGCCTGGCGCCGAACTGTCTCATTTCAATACGGATACAAAACTCAGAGGCAAATAGTTTAATCAGGCGCCTGAAATCCACCCGCTCATCGGCTATGTAATAAAAAATAGCTTTGGTCCCGTCTCCCTGGAATTCAACATCCCCGATCTTCATCTGCAGTCCTTCCTCAGAGGCTATCTGCCGTGCACGGATCATTACCTGGTGTTCCCGGGCAATGGCCTCCTGCCACTTTTCCAGATCCAGCAGCTTGGCTTTCCTGTATATTTTTTTGAATTCGTATGTTTCAGGGTTGATTTTGTGACGTTTCATCTGCCTGAGCACTAGCGGTCCGGCCAGGTTTATGAATCCTATGTCATGGCCGGTGGTCGCTTCTACGGCTACTATATCCCCTGTCTTGAGCAGGGTATCGGAAGCATTTTTGAAGAAACCTTTATGCGTATTTTTGAAACGGACCTCGAACAGGTTGTCGTTTTGCGGGTCCCGGAATTCCTCCATCCAGTCAAAAGTGGCCAGCTTGCAACAGCTGTAATCCATGGTGCAATGCAGGTCTCCCATGTTGGATCTTTCTACATGGCATCCCCGGGAGCAATCGGATTGTATGTTTTTTTCTTCCATTGGGTTCAGACTATCTTTGCAAAGATAGGAAAAAGTCAAAAGCCAGCGAGCAGAACAAAGCCTTGCCGTTTACATTGCGCTCCAGCTGCCCGGTAGCCGTATTCAGGCGGTTGTAAATCCTGTTGAAGAAATTCCCGGACATTCTGGATGCATAACGGGATGCGGTGGCCAGTGAAGCAGCATCCAGGAACGCCAGGGA
>MWDM01000103.1 GCA_002070565.1 Bacteroidetes bacterium ADurb.Bin139 | reverse complement strand
CATGCACAACGCTTTCCGGGACGGATACGTACCCGCCACCGGTACCGCATTGGCAAAAGTCCTGCCCCCCGTCTCCCGATTCTCACCCACAGGAGAACGCACCAGAAAACGGGAAACCGTCCTGGGCAAACTCATTGACTTCTTCACCAGATTCTGGGATATTGCCGGTGGGGTATTGTTGAAATAAGTGCTATTATGAAACTCAAACATTAATTCTTCATACCTATGACAATCATCGAAAAACTTGAAGGCCGTATAGATAAATACATTAAAGAAGAATGCATCAAACAGGATTTAAAGCGTATTGTTAGTGAGATGCTTCCACTGCGTGCGTTTGAGAACGAAACAGAGAATTATTGTCGGGATTACCTCTATACTGATGGCAAAGAGCCCGAAGAATTATTGCCCGGCGCAATAGACGGACTCATGGCCCCAGCCTTAAGAAGGTATTTACTTTCAGTCATTCAGGACGACAAAGACACATTTGGATATCTATATTACCGCTTATCGTGTGAATACAACAATAATTACCCCATGGGGCTTCTTGACCCGATACGGGACAATATTCCCAATGAAGAGAAAATATTGGATGCTTTAGAAAAGGAAAAGTTGGCTGAACAGCAAATCGATGCACCAGCACCTGATATAAAAGAAATGCGAAAAGAGGAAGCTATTAAGATTTTTAATCAATACGAAAAGGCACAGATGATATTGAAAAAAGCTCAAGAGAAAGGATTTTTCGATGAGAATTTCAACTTCCCAAAGGAGACAAGACATGAACAATTGGGCATTTTTGCATACGAATTCTGTCGTAAAATGAAACATACTCCCTTCACTGACAACGGAACCAATTATGCTTTATTTGACAAGCTGTTTGGATTAAAAGTAGGGACGCTTGGTAAAGTATATAGAGAAGGAAAGGATGTAGATTTTGGTGAGAATCACGAAAAAATCAAACAAGGTGATTATGGGGATCGATATTTAAGAGCTCTAATGATTTTCAACTTTTTTAAACAATTAAAAATTTAATTCACTTTTACTTACATCGTTTTGACACCACTCCCGCGACACTCCCGCGGGAGTATTTTTTTTATACCCTGGCTATACCTTTACATTATGAATATAATTGAATCTATTAGCAAACTCGGTGGGAACATCTCTATAACTGTAACACTTTCTGATTTAAAAGAGTTTGCTGATTATATTCTATCTCAAGCTGCATCTCTTCAGGCGCACCAGCATAATAACATGCAGGAGAAACGCCCTCTGCGAGGTATAAGAGAACTGGCCAATTTTCTCATGGTCTCTACTGCAACTGCCCAGAAGATGAAAGATGAAGGCACTGTGCCGCACTATACCATAGGTAATCGAATATTCTTTGACAGGGAAGCGGTAATGAAAGCAATTAATTCTAAAAAAACGAACAGCCTTACTGAATAGTGTCCCTGGTTTCTTTATCTCCCAGGGTGGTCTGCATAAATAATTTCAGGTACATTACACCTAAAATTCTCACTACAATATATCAATTACGAGTTCACTCCGAGTTCACTTATGGACATAAAAAAACACCTACAATTTGTAAGTGTCTGATTATTAAGTGGGCCCAGCTGGACTTGAACCAGCGACCCCCTGATTATGAGTCAGGTGCTACTAACCGACTGAGCTATGGGCCCCCTTTTCGTGTACAAATATACACGAAAGGTATGTTACTATAAAATCCCGATCAAAGAACGTAGCGCGTCAGACTTTGATTTCAACCTCAACGCCACTGGGCAGTTCCAGTTTCATTAAGGCATCCACCGTCTTGGGTGTAGAGCTGTAAATGTCCAGCAGGCGGCGGAACGAGTTCAGTTCAAACTGTTCCCGTGCTTTCTTATTGACGAAAGTGGCCCGGTTGACCGTAAAGATTTTCTTGTTGGTGGGCAGGGGTATGGGACCGCTGACCACTGCGCCGGTTGCCTTGACGGTTTTAACGATCTTATCGGCAGACTTATCCACCAGCATGTGATCGTAAGATTTTAATTTGATTCTGATTTTTTGGCTCATTGTATTAATTATTAACCAAGTCTTTTAAAATTCAACATTTGACGCATGAAATCCTTTGGCCCATCCGGTCTTTTCTATGACCTCCCTGGCCAGGTTGGCAGGCAATTCCTCAAACTGGAAAAATTCCATGGAGCTGGTGGCACGGCCCGAGGAGAGTGTCCGCAGGGTAGTAATATAACCAAATTGTTCTGCCAGGGGAACTTTCGCCTTGATAATCCTTGCATTTCCTTTGGTGTCCATATCGGTAACCTGTCCGCGGCGCTTGTTCAGGTCACCAATAATATCGCCCATATATTCTTCGGGAGTAACAACCTCCAGTGCCATGATGGGTTCGAGTAAAACAGGCTGCGCCTTGGGTGCAGCCTTACGGAAGGCCTGACGGGCACAGATCTCGAATGACAGGGTATCTGAATCCACGGTGTGATATGAACCGTCTGTCAGGACCACCTTCATGGCAGTGACGGGATATCCGGCCAGCACACCATTTTCCATGGCGGCTTTGAACCCTTTTTCCACGGCGGGAATAAATTCCCTGGGAATATTTCCGCCCTTGACCTGGTCCACGAACTGCAGTCCTGTGACACCGGGATCGGCCGGTTCCAGGGTAAAGGCAATGTCGGCAAATTTTCCGCGTCCGCCGGTCTGTTTTTTGAAAACTTCCCGGTGTGAGTAAGTACCAAGGATGGTTTCCCGGTAGTTCACCTGTGGGGCTCCCTGGTTGATCTCCACGCCGAATTCCCTTTTTAGCCGGTCAATAATGATCTCCAGGTGCAGTTCTCCCATCCCGCTGATGATGGTCTGGCCTGTTTCGGTATCGGTGCGGACGGTGAAGGTGGGATCCTCCTCGGAAAGTTTGGAAAGGGCAACGCCCAGTTTCTCCAGGTCTTTCTGGGTTTTGGGTTCCACGGCCAGCCCAATGACGGGATCGGGGAAAGTTATGGCTTCAAGCAGTATAGGGTTCTTTTCAACACATATGGTGTCTCCTGTGCGCAAATCCCTGAATCCGATGGCACTGCCTATATCTCCGGCTTCCAGTACTTCAATGGGATTTTGTTTGTTGGAGTGCATCTGGTACAGGCGGTTCACCCTCTCGCGTTTTCCTGTACGCACGTTCAGCACTGTTTTTCCTGCCTCCAGTCTGCCGGAATAGGCTCTGACATAAGCCAGGCGGCCTACAAAAGGATCGGTCGCTATCTTGAATACCAGTCCGCAGAAAGGCTCTTCAGTGGAAGGCGCTCTGTTTTCGCTTTTGTTCGTATAGGGATTGACACCAACAACGGCATCAATATCCATGGGAGACGGCAGGTAGTGGCAGATGGCATCCAGGAGGAACTGTATCCCTTTGTTTTTTAGTGAGGAACCACAGGTAACCGGAACAATCTTCATGGCCAGGGTAGCCTTGCGCAGAGCGCTTATGACTTCTTCCTTTCCAATGGATTCGGGATTGTCAAAGAATTTTTCCATCAATGAATCGTCAAATTCAGCAACAGTTTCTATGAGTTTTCCCCTCCAGTAATCCACCTCTTTACGCATGGCGGCGGGAATTTCAGTTTCCTTGTAATTGATAAGTTCTTTGCTTTCGCCGTTATAAATCAGGGCTTTGAGGGACAAAAGGTCAACAATGCCCTTGTACGTTTCTTCCGACCCTATGGGAAGGCATATGGGAATGGCGTTGGCACCCAGTTTATGGTGTATCTCGTCCACTACAGCAAAGAAATCGGCTCCCACCCGGTCCATTTTGTTGACAAAAGCCAAACGGGGGATGCGGTATTTGTCGGCCTGGCGCCA
>MWDM01000102.1 GCA_002070565.1 Bacteroidetes bacterium ADurb.Bin139 | reverse complement strand
ATGGGTTAAGGTCAGGGGCGTACTGCCCAAGATGCTGGTATGGGGGATCCTGGGGATGCTGATCGTGCTGATGTTCGCCGTATTCTCGGGGGGTGTTGACAGTGCTGCATCTCAGGGACTGCTGATCTCCGAATGCAGCGATACCTGCCCGCTTGTGGTGCAGTTCATTTCCAGGTTGCGCCGGGCGTTGTTCATCTCGGCAATCATGAATTTGACGTTCGGGCCGGTGTTCATGGCGATGCACCGCATTACCGATGTGTATATTGACAAGCGCTTTTCTGGGGAAAAGGTGACTTTTGCCGAGGTGATTCCCGGGATTGACTGGGGGCGCTTCATTAAAGAGATCGTGGGCGTGACCATCCCGGTGTTCTGGATCCCTGCGCATACCATCACGTTCCTGCTGCCCGGACAGTACCGGGTGCTGTTTGCCGCCTCGTTGTCCATCGTGCTGGGGCTGATCCTGTCTTTTGCAAAAATGAGGAATCTGAAAACTTCAAATACAAAACCATAAACCATGCGCTGCTTACTGTCAATCATTTTAGTTACTGTCCATCTGGGACTATTTGCCCTGAATGTGAACAAACAGAATTTTCCCGAAAAGAAAAACTTCAACCGGGTGGAGATGGCGTTGCCAAAGGTGAACGGGTATACGGTGTTACGATGCGACTTTCATACGCATACGGTGTTTTCCGACGGCCTGGTCTGGCCGGCCTACAGGGTGGGGGAAGCCTGGATACAGGGGCTGGATGTGCTGGCCATTACCGATCATATTGAATACCGTCCCTTTAAGGAATATGTTGGCGGGGATCTGAATGCTTCCTATGAGCTGGCCTTACCGGTGGCGCAGGAGTATGGCATCATGCTTATCAGAGGGACTGAGGTTACCCGGAAGCAAGGCGTAATTGGTCATTTCAACGCGTTATTTATTAAAGATGCCAACGCTGTTGAGCAGACTGATCCTGAAAAAGCGTTGCAAGCGGCGTATGACCAGGGGGCTTTCGTTATGTATAACCATCCGGCCTGGGCCCTGGACACCTGTCTGCAGACCGAATTTCAGCAGGCCATGATAGACAAAGGCCTGGTCAGGGGTATTGAAGTATTCAACAACGACGAGTTTTACCCCCGGGCGCTATCCTGGAGCCGGGATCAGCAACTGACCGTTTTTGCTTCCTCGGATATTCATTGGACCATTAACGATGTGCTGGAATCACACTTTCCCGATGGAACCGGGACTGCGTTTCGCCCCATGACATTAGTCTTTGTTAACCAGAAGAGTGAAGAGGGTGTTCGGGAAGCTTTGGACAACAGACGCACCCTGGCTTATTTTTACGGCAACGTGGCCGGGGAGGAAAAGTGGCTCAAATCACTGTTCCTGGCTTCTGTACAATGGGAAAAAGTATCGGAGAGAGGCAAGTCGATCTCTTATCGTGTGACCAACCTTTCCGGGATTCAATATAAGTTCACCATTGGCGGTACCCAATACATTCTGGATGGGGGCGCTTCCATTCAGATATCCCTGCCTGCGGCACAGCGGGAAGTGGTTATGCACATTCTGAACATGCATTATTACGAAGGCAAGCACCCGGTGGTGAGTATGGTGTTGGGGTGAGGTGGAACCTTGTCGCGCCAAATTTTAATTTAAAATTCTAAGACACTCTTTATTAGTTAGTTGTAAAAAGTATTAAAAAAGTGGCGCGGCAAGGTTCCACCTACCTGTCGGAAAATTTGTAATTGTAGGGATTGTTTCCTACATTTATATAACATTTCCGATCAATGGGTACCATCATATTTATCCGTTCCATAAGGCGTAAGGTTCAAGACCTTTTTTCTATTGCCTGTTTTTATCTTTCTTACCATCCAATATGCAATAATTACTCTACTCTGTGGCAGGGTGATGGTATTGGTATGGTGATTTCTGTGAGAATCCATTTAAACCTATAAATCATGAATAATTTTAATAGTGAACAGCTCTCATCTGGCTTTCAGGCAGATCAGGATAGCTACATTCCACCTGAAATCACCGTTTTAGTAATTAACCTGGAACAGGGTTTTGCCGCCTCTTCCGCCTCGGGCGCTGAAGACTGGGGTTCTATTAGTTGGTAACAGTATTAAGCATTAAGTGATGAAAACATTAAAGAATACGTCAATTTTCCTGTTCCTGGCCATGATTCTGTGTACATGTATGCCCCAGGAGGGTCCTGATCCCGGCCCGACCGGCGGATCAATAACCATAACAGGTCAAACGGAAACCCAGGGTACCAAAACCATTTTGTCCGGCACGGAAGGCCTGGAGACCCACTGGGTGGGGGGGAGCGATCAAATCGGGATATTTTCTCCCGAGGCCAAGGCCACAAGCGATGGCACTCCGGAAGTAAATCCCGCCAAGAACCTTGCCTTTACGGCACTAGCCTCGGCAAAAAGCTCGGGTTTTAACGGGACCATGTTTTGGGGTACCGGAGATCATCATTTTTACGCGTATTACCCGCGAAATTCGGGATTTACCGGAGAGCGGACGGCTGTACCCGTTTCCCTTCCCTGGGAACAGACGCAGTCTGCGGCCGGGAATACGACCCACATTGGGGCGTTGGATTTTATGGTGGCGACTCCTCTTACGGTTACCCCTCCAGGAGCGGTGAACTTTACTTTCAATCATGTGTTTACCATGATAGAGTTTCGGATAGTTGGCAGCGGGTCATTGACACAGGTGAGCCTGAGCGGGGCCTATCCCCTGGCGTGTGAAGGAACTATTGACCTGACACAAGATCCGGATATAAATTTTTACAATATAACAACGAGCGGAACCACCAATAACGTAACAGTTACTCTGGATACACCGGTTGCGCTAGACCCGACTGTGCCCGTTAGCGTTTACATGATGGTGCTTCCCGGTATTCAAGAAACTATTATGAGGATTTCCCTTACAACTGAAGGGATATGGAAAGAAATGGATAAAGAGACTCCTGATGTTATAGACGGTTTTACCCGTGGTTTAGTTGAACCGGGCTTTGCACGGGGTAAAAAATACGTAGTTTCATTGGATACTGAGGATGAAGGGTGGGGAAATGAATTTACCGATTCCCGGGATACAAATACTTACAGCTACAGACTGATTGGGACCCAGGTGTGGATGACAGAGAACCTGGCATATTTGCCTTCGGTTCACGCTCCGGACCTGGGCTCAGATTCGTCCCCGAGATATTACGTTTACAATTACGAAAGGGACAATATTATTAACGCAAAAATAACCGATAAATACATCCTTTATGGAGTGTTGTACAACTGGCCGGCTGCCATGGGAGGGTCAACCAGCAGCAGCGCAAATCCCAGTGGTGTACAAGGAGCTTGTCCTGATGGCTGGCACCTGCCCAGCGATGCGGAGTGGACAACCCTTACTGATTATCTTGGAGGAACATCTGTTGCCGGCGGCAAAATGAAAGCGACAGGCACTTTAGACGCAACAACAGGTTTGTGGGAAGATCCCAACACCGGCGCAACAAATACAAGTGGTTTTACAGCTCTTCCGGGAGGATACCGTACCTCCATTGGAACATTCTACGGCATTGGCTCCACCGGTCACTGGTGGAGTTCTACGGAGCGCGATACGGATGCCTGGTACCGGAGCATGGCCTACAATTACAGCGACGTAGGCAGGGGCGGCACCGGCAAGGGATACGGATTTTCTGTGCGTTGTCTTAGGGATTGAAGTTTAATTTTTGGTGTATTTTTTCTGCAGGGCTTGATTTTTAAAAAAAGAGAGTATAACGTGTACCTGTAAGAGATCCAAAAATACCTGTCCCATTTTTAATATTGGAGTGTATACGGATAGGCTCAGCATATATATCATTAGCAGAACAGTTATACAATTCCAATGTTTTTAAATATTTGTAGTAATCTTCTGATATCTGTTGTAAATTAACAACA
>MWDM01000101.1 GCA_002070565.1 Bacteroidetes bacterium ADurb.Bin139 | reverse complement strand
TCCATGACCTTGTGCGTGCGGATCTTCCGGTTGTCCGTCCTGGAAAGGCTGTTCTTTCTGACAAATACCACATCGTAAAACGAGAATTCAAAAAACCGCGCCATCACATGATTGATCTGTGATGCCAAAGCAGCAAAATCCAGTTGGCTCTTATCTGTTTCCACGCAAAGTACCACTGCTTCTTTTTTACCCGCTCCGGCCGGGAAAAAGACAGATGTTTCCATGGATACTCCCGGTATGTGTTTTTGCAATACGGTTCTAATGTCGCCCGGATACACGTTGTGCCCGTTGACAACGATCAGTTCCTTGATCCGACCGGTCATAAAGAAATTCCCACGGTAGATGATCCCCAGGTCCCCGGTCTTATAAAACTCCCCGCCGAGTCCTTCCACCCGCACCCTGAAATTCGCGTTGTCTTTCACGTTGCCCCAGTAACCGTTACAAACGCTGTCCCCCTGGATGTAGATCTCCCCTATCCTGCCTTCTTCGCACGGTTTCCCGCTTTCCAGATCCACTGCGATCATGGTCAGGCCCTTTACGGGTTTGCCCAGGCTGACGATCTCTTTGCCTTGTCCCTGCTCACAAGGAACAAAGCGGTTCCTGCGCAATGCCTCGGCATCGATCCAGAGGGTTTGGTAATCCCGGTGCGCCACCGTAGCCAGGCAGACATTCTCGGCAAGGCCGTACCCCGGGGCAAAAGCATCGGGACGCACAGCGAACAAATGGGCAAATTGCGAAATGGTGACCGGATCCACAAACTCGGACCCGTTGATAAAAAGGTTGACGTGCGAGAGGTCGAATGTTGCGGCGGTTTGGCTTGTCAGGATGTGTTGAAAGACATCATATGCGCTGTTGGGTCCGGCGGTGATGTTGACTTTAAAATCGGACAAGACCTTCAGCCAAAGGGTGGGTTTTTGCAGGAATTGCAGGGTTGGCAGGAAATACGCCGTCCCTTCCAGAGCCATGACGGGCAGATAAATGCCAATGAGCAGGCCCAGGTTGTGAAAAAACGGGATCCACATGGCCAGGTTGTTCCCGGTGGAAAAGTCATACACATCCAAGACCTGGGCAATGTTGGTCATCAGGTTTCTGAGTGTGACCATAACGCCTTTGGGATCACTGGTAGAGCCCGATGTATATTGCAGGTACACGACATCCCCGGGAGCGGCGGAATGTATGGGAAAGTCGTCCGTTCTAACTGGCAGGCGGTCGGTATAGATTCGCTTCAGTCCCAGTGCGGGCAACAAAGCCTCTCTGGCCAACCGCTTTTTCACGTCAATTTCCGGGTGCTGCGCATGTTCCAGGGTGTAATTAGAGACAATGAATCTGGGTTTGCAGGATTTAACCACCGCAATGAAGCGTTGTACCTTTCCTTCGTCAATGGGCGGCGGGATAATGGTAAAGAGTGTGCCGGCCATCATGGCCCCGTAAACGGCGTACAAAGTGCCGGGGTCCTGCAGCGAGAGAATGACCACCCGGTCTCCCTTTTTGGCCCCTTTTGCCAGTAATTCCCCGGCAATGTCTTTGGCATTGTCAAAGAGCATTTTGGTGGTGATCTTCTGGCCGGTAGGCAGATGGGTGGAATAATCCAGAAAGTTGTAAATGACCCTGTCCGGAGACTCGGTGACCCTTTCCTTTAGTATGTCTATTATGCCTTTCATGCTCCTTTCTGGTAATGTTTCATTCTAGTGATGTTGGCCGTTTACAAATTCCTGCATGTGGTATTTCATGTTGTCGAACAGTTGCATGATCTTTTGGCGGTCCTGTTCATTGCCTTGTACGGCTGTTGTGAAATAGAGTGCATCGCACATCATATGTATGTAAACGGTAAGGTAAGGCTTGTACTGTTGCGGCCCCACGAACATGCCTTCCACAACATTAAGACCGGCCAGATGAAACAGTTCCTCATGAATAACGCCCATATTGCTGAATCCTATTACAGGATTCAGAAACCAAAGGGATGTTCCCGGTTTGACCAGGAAGAAGGGCAAATGATATCCGAGTCTTATAAGGGGTATCCCTGAAAGCCCGAAGAACCGTTTTTTCTTTTCCAGGGTAGTGACTTTTACAATTTCTGCAAGGGTTTCTCCAACGGTCGAGCCACAACGAACCATCCTAACCTGCATCAATCCTACATGATTGGTCAGACCCGTCGCTTCTGTTTCCTTGATATACCTTCTGTTATCTACCATACAGGTAATGGTCAGAGGTTTTTCTTTTGGAAAGTTACATGTTTGGTAAAGTGCATGCGTGTAAAAAGCCAGCAGAACATCATTAACGGTAGCCCCTGTCTTATTGGCGGTATGCTTGATCTTTGCAAATTCCTTAATCGCAGCGGATTCTCCGGCAGTCCATTTTGCGGTGACCATCAACAAATCATCTGACTGATCCTCTGGAGTATATGCAAAAGTTCGTTTTTCTTTCAGACGCGTAATGTTTTTCAGTAGGAACCTGGCTGCCAGCCTGTTCCGTAATCCAAACCCGGTATAGATCTTTGCATAAGCCCGGCTTCCGCTTTTGATTTCAGGTACGGGCAGGTTTTCGTGGATCTTGGAATAGGTTGCTGCAATCTGCTTCAGCAAGGTCTGAACTCCACGTCCATCTGTGCACATGTGATTGATCATCAGGCAAAGCAAAGATTTACCGTCGTGGTTGATCACTGCAATTCTGTATTGTACATTACTTTCCACGGGAATAACCTGCCTGAAGAACTGCTGTTTTGCCTGTTCCGGATCGTTGGTTTCATATGCTGTAAGCATATCGTCTATGGAATAAGATCGTATTTCCCAGTAAGGATTCATAGCATGGTCCCGGAAGGCACTGTGTAAAATGGGATTTTTATCCGTTACATGACCCAGGGCTTTCTTCAGTATATCAAGTTGGATTAACCCATCGTACCACAATGAAACACGGATCATTCTGTCAGTTGAATTTCCCAGAATGAAATGCAGTTTATCCCACAATTCAGCACGCATGGTACTATGCATAGGACAAAAATAGAGAATATCCGAGATTCTACGTCAGGAAATTCCGCTTTTTCCCTAAATCATTTATCACGCACACGGTGATGCTGGTCCTTTCGGTAGCCATGATCTTAGGATTGAAAAAACACGTTCCCTTTCGGATAGTAAAAATAAGTAGTAAATTTCAGGCATAATACTTAACTGCTACGAATATGAAAAAACTACCACTTACTGTTTTGCTTATTCTCTTGGGGCCGGTCAGCGCCTACATCGGAATGTATTCCCAAATCACGTGCAAACCTTCCCAGGCCGGATTCTGGATCATCATCGCACTGGGCATGGCCATTGGGGTTTCCATAACACTTGTTGTGCAAAGGATAAAGGCTAAAAAATAATAATTTTCTACCTTACAGGACTTACCCGGTACAGTCCTGCCCCGTGGAAGGGGATTTCCTGAGTGAATTCTTTGTCAAATACGCCGACGTCTTTGTGGTGCCATAGGTCTGTTATGCGTGCGCAACCTTGAATGCCGATGGCCCATAGATCAACCCCGACGATGCATCCGACGGAAGGAGTTTTCGCATCCCCCGTACTCCGGGCATTGAACAGTGCAACGTATTTGTCGGGGCTGTTGGGGATGTCGGCAGCCCAGACGATCAGGTCGCGGTCGCGGGAAACCTGGCGGTTATTGGCACTCTGCTGGTTGACTTTCAGCATGTTTGGATTGGTAAGCATCTCCTTGGTGAAAGGATCCAGTTGGGTCATATCGCCCCCGAAAATGAGCGGTGAACGCCCTATGGCCCAGAGGCTCATGAGCGTATAATGCTCGTCCCGGGTGAAGTTCGTAGGCCGGCCAAAATCTATCTCCCCTATGGGAAGCATGTCGGCATCGGGATAGTGGCCGGGGCCCCGGTAAAGCGTCCATGCATCCAGGCGCTCGAACATGGCGTACAGCAATTCCCACCGGTCCCAGAAATCATCGGTAATGCGCCA
>MWDM01000100.1 GCA_002070565.1 Bacteroidetes bacterium ADurb.Bin139 | reverse complement strand
TTTACTACCAAAAGTCTAATAATTTTTCATAACTTTACTCCCTAAGAAAAATTATTATGTCCAAGTATCAGATTGACGCCACTGACCACAAGATATTAGCTTTTCTGGTCAAGAATGCCCGTATGCCTTTTCTTGAAATTGCCCGTGAATGCGGGGTGTCAGGAGCCGCCATTCATCAACGTGTTAAAAAAATGGAGGCCCTGGGGATTATCACAGGCTCCCGTCTGCTGGTCAAACCACAAACCCTGGGCTTGAATGTTTGCGCTTTTGTGGGAATTCAACTTTCGCAGGCCAATCAATACCCAACGGTAATAGAAGCTCTCAAGAGCATATCTGAAGTTGTTGAATGTCATTTTGTTACTGGTAAATACGCCTTGTGGCTGAAATTATATTGCCGGGATCACGACCATTTAATGGAAGTCCTGATAGACATTATCAGGAACATCCCTTCGGTCATACAGACAGAAACGCTTATTTCCCTGGATCAGGCCATTGAACGTCAGGTTTGGGTAAAACAATGACTAACAATCTGCGGAACATACCAATACAAACAGCCCTCATATCGGTATACCACAAAGAGGGATTGGCCCCGGTCATAGGTGAGCTGGCCAGGGCAGGGGTACAACTCATGGCTACCGGCGGCACCCTGGAATATATCAGGAGCCTGGTGCCCGGCGCCACAGCGGTGGAAGACCTTACCGGCTATCCTTCCATCCTGGGCGGACGCGTCAAAACGCTGCACCCAAAAATATTCGGCGGTATCCTCGGCAGAAGGGATGTTCCCGCCGACAAAACCGATATGGAACAGTGGCAGATCCCTCCTGTGGATCTTGTGCTGGTCGACCTGTATCCTTTCCAGGATACAGTTGCATCGGGGGCTTCACAGGCCGATATCATAGAAAAGATAGACATCGGGGGTATATCGCTCATTCGCGCTGCCGCTAAGAATTACCGCGATGTGGTGGTGGTGGCGGACCGGTCCCTGTACCCCGAATTCCTGGACCTGCTCCAGGCGCAGCAATGCCATACAACCCTGAGTGACCGCATGTATTTTGCCGCACAGGCTTTCAAGATCAGCTCCCACTACGACACGGCCATATTCCGTTATTTTAACCGGGATATGGGCCTGCCCGCTTTCAGCCACAGCCTCCTGGAAACACCTTTGTCTTTGCGTTACGGAGAAAATCCCCACCAAAACGCCGTGTTTTTTGGATCCCGTGAGGGTCTTCCCCACAAGCTGCATGGAAAGGACATCTCTTACAACAATCTGCTGGACATAGAAGCTGCCCTGAGGCTGATCCGGGATTTTACCGACCCTTGCATTGCCATTCTCAAGCACAACAACGCCTGCGGATGTGCCTCGTGCCAGGACCTGGAACAAGCCTGGGAACGCGCTTTAAAAGCAGACCCGGCAAGCGCTTTTGGCGGTATCATCGTGATGAATCGCCCCCTTTCCGATGTTCTTGCCAGGGAAATGGACAAGCTATTCTTTGAAGTAATCATTGCCCCCTCTTACGAACCCGGGGCGCTTGAAATACTCAAAAGCAAAAAAAACCGCATCATCCTGGCTTGCGGCCAGCAAGTCCGTTTGCCTGAAAAAGAATTCCGGTCCCTCTTTGACGGAGTCATTGTACAGGACAGGGACATCCTGGTAGAAGATCCCGCCTCATTTACGCTGGTTACCCGAAAGGCCCCCACCAAAGACCAGGTGGCGGACCTGGTATTTGCGAACAAACTGGTCAAACACACCAAGTCAAACGCTATTGTGCTGGCAGCCAAGGGGATGATGCTTGCCAGCGGCATGGGACAGACCTCCCGGGTAGATGCCCTTAAACATGCCATAGAAAAAGCCCGCGAAAACAACCTTTCCCTGAAAGAGGCGGTAATGGCTTCAGACGCTTTTTTCCCATTTCCCGACTGTGTTGAACTGGCCTGTCAGGCAGGCATAACTGCCGTCATACAGCCAGGCGGCTCTATCAGGGATCAGTTAAGTATAGATTTCTGTAACTCCAACAATATGGCTATGGTCTTCACCGGCATACGCCATTTCAAACATTAGTAACAACCATATGGCTTTCTCCTTTTTAACTCAAAAAATCGCCATCGACCTGGGTACAGCCAATACCATAATCATTCACAACGATAAGATCGTGGTGGACGAACCCTCCATTGTGGCCATCGATCAGAATACAGGCAAGCCCCTGGCTATTGGAAAAACCGCCCGGCTCATGCAGGGCAAGACCCATGAAAACATCAAGACCATCAGGCCCCTGCGCGACGGGGTGATCGCAGATTTCAACGCGGCAGAACAAATGGTGCGCGGTATGATCAAGATGATTAACCCGCAGAATAAATTTTTCATGCCCAGCCTGCGGATGGTAGTCTGCATCCCTTCTGGCAGTACAGAAGTGGAGATCCGGGCGGTCCGCGATTCTTCCGAACACGCAGGAGGACGGGACGTATACATGATCTACGAACCCATGGCTGCCGCCCTGGGGATTGGCATTGATGTCACGGCCCCGGAAGGCAACATGGTGGTGGATGTGGGCGGGGGAACCACAGAAATTGCCGTTATTGCCCTGGGAGGCATCGTATGCAACCAGAGCATACGGGTGGCGGGTGACGTGTTTACCGCAGAGATCCAGCAATATATGCGCCACCAGCACAACATCAAGATAGGAGAGCGTACGGCCGAGGATATCAAAATCTGTGTAGGCTCGGCCCTGTCGGACCTGGACAACCCGCCGGAACCCATGCTGGTGCGCGGCCCCAACCTGATGACAGCGCTGCCGGTGGAAGTAGCGGTTACCTCACAGGAAATTGCCCATTGCCTGGACAAATCCCTGGTTAAGATAGAAACAGCTGTCCTGTCGGTTCTGGAACAGACCCCTCCCGAATTATACTCCGATATCGTGCAACGGGGCATTTTCCTTACCGGTGGGGGAGCATTGCTGCGGGGTATAGATAAACGCCTCCAGGATAAAATCAACATCCCGTTCCACATTTCCGAAGGGCCCCTGCATTCGGTGGCCAGGGGAACCGGGATAGCCTTGAAAAACATTGGGAAATTCCCATTTTTACTACGATAAATAAACCGCCCGTGCATGTCCGGTCTGCCCCCTTTGCTCAGGAAACTCCTTGTTCTGCTGCTGTTTCTTGCATTGCAGTCCGTGGCTGTCGTGCTTGTGGTCAACAACAGTTACTTTCAGCAGAATGCCATCATGCGGGTAGTCCGCTCATGGCAAACGAAATGGTGGGAAAAGACTTCTTCGTGGACGGCTTTCACGAATCTGAGAAAAACCAACAATGACCTGTTCCTGGAAAACACCCGGTTAAGAGCCGAACTGGCCCGGTTATCCGAACTTGAGCTCTTCCTGACGGCACAGGATTCCTTAAGGATGGCTCCAACCGATTCCTTCTCTTTCATTCCAGCCCGGGTGATCCGCAATTCGGTCAACAGGCAGCGCAATACGCTGATCATAGACAAAGGGTCTGCAGACGGCATATCGCCCGATATGGGCGTTATCAGCGCCCGGGGCATTGTAGGGGTGGTATCCCATGTTTCGGAACATTATGCCATGATCATATCGCTGCTCAATACAGAACAGCGTTTTACAGCAGAACTAAAAAAGACGGGCACTTTTGGCACCTTACGCTGGAACGGGATTCATTACAGAAAAGTTACACTTTCGGAAATCCCCCTCCATATTGAAGTAAACCCCGGTGATACAGTCGTGAGCAACGATTTTTCCCTGGTTTTTCCGCGGTCAGTCCCCATAGGACTGGTCCTGTCGGGCAGTCTGAAGCAGGGTTCTTTCCTGGAACTGGACGTGGAATTGTTCTCCGATTTCAAGACACTGCGTTACGTCAACGTGGTTTCCTTCAGCGGGGCGGATGACCTGCGTAAAGTGACTGACATGGATATGGAGGAGGCACTATGAATGACAACCTGAAATATGTCCTGCGTTTCCTGTTTTTTCTGGC
>MWDM01000099.1 GCA_002070565.1 Bacteroidetes bacterium ADurb.Bin139 | reverse complement strand
CTGCTGTTCACCGGTTTCTCTGTAAACACCTTCGCAATTGATCCGGATCCCGTTGTCACTGCAACCGCTACCGCCGAACTGGTCGAGGCTCTTACTGCCTCTGAAGAAGCCCAGCTCAATTTTGGTCGTTTTACGGCCGGCACCAGTGGAGGGACCGTTGTTATTGCCAACACCGCTGCCGGAACCATGAATATTACCGGGACCGTATCCATTATAGGTGGCGGGAGCCCCAGTTCAGCAGCGTTTAACATTTCCGGACATGCCAACCAGGAAGTAACCATTACCCTGCCGGCCGACGGAGCTGTTAACCTTACCCATGCCACTACCACAGATGTAATGAACGTGGCCACATTTTCGGTTTCCGATGCAAGCCCCCTGCTGAATGCTTCAGGAGAAGCCACCGTATACGTGGGCGGGACACTCACTGTTCCCAACACCAGCATAGCCAGAGGCGTTTACACCGGAACCTATAACGTTACTTTCGCCTATCAGTAGGATCTGGTAAAGAGCCCAAAAAACACAACAAAACGCTTCTCCGTCTGAGAGAGGCGTTTTTTGATAAAAATTAACGTCTGGTAGCGACCTCTTTTTCAGTTGACCCGTTACATTTTAATTTTTTATTATATTTGTGGCTATTGTATACGAATAAATTAAGGGATCATGCATAAATCTGGAAAACTCGTTTTGTTGCTGGCATTATTCATTTTTACCGGCACCTTGATGCCCCGGGCCTTAGCCCAGGGGAATTTGCTGGTCACGCCGCGGCGTGTGGTGTTTGACGGATCCCGCAGGGTTATGGAATTGAATCTGGCCAACACAGGCCAGGACACAGCCCGTTATAATATTTCTTTCATTCAGTACAGAATGACCACAGAAGGGACTTTTGAAGAAATTACAGAACCCGATCCGGGTCAGTTTTTTGCCGATAAGCACCTTCGTTTTTTCCCGCGTTCAGTGACCCTGGCACCCAACGAAGCCCAGACGGTCCGCATGCAGGTGGTAGGAAGGGAAGGCATGGAACCGGGCGAATACCGTTCCCACGTTTATTTCAGGGCTGTTCCCAACGAAGTGGCCCTGGGTGAGGAAGATCCCAACAGGGATACCACCTCGGTAAGTGTCAGGCTGATACCCATTTTTGGGATTACCATCCCGGTGATCATCCGCGTGGGAGAATCGGCTACAGAGGTGTTCCTGTCTGACCTGGCCCTGGAAAAGGGAGAAAATGAAGCCCTGTTTCTGAAGATGACTTTCAACCGGTCAGGAAACATGTCTGTTTACGGGGACCTGAATGTAACCCACGTAGCGGCTAACGGTACGGAAACCCCGGTAGGCGTGGTCAACGGGATAGCCGTTTACACCCCAAATACCATCAGGAATTTCCGCATATTACTTGACAATCAGTCGGGGGTGGATTTTAAATCGGGCAAATTACTGATCACCTACACCGCCCAGTCAGACGTCAAGCCGGAAACATTCGCGACCGCACAACTGGAATTGCACTGAATCCCTTGTTAACCAGGTTTTATGAGATTTAAATACATATTGCCGGTTTTTCTGGCCCTGTTGGCAGCACAATCAGTCAAGGCACAATCTGAAATACAAGTAGACATCCTCAACAATTTCAACTTTGGCAAGGTGGCCATTACCGGCTGGTCGGGGTCTGTGTCTATAGAAGTGGCCAATGGGGTTTTTAACCGCGTGGCGACAGGATCTGTGGAGCTTAAAAACCTGGGCAATTATAGTCCTGCAACAATAAAATTTTCCTCTCCCAATAAAAATTACGATGTACTACAGCTCATACTTCCGGAACAGGTAACCCTTACCAGGCAAGGCGGCAGCCAGACCAGAACTATTTACAATATAACAGCCTGGCCTTCCCCCCCCTATTATCACATTAAAAAAGGCTTCACCGTTTACATGGGTGGAACCATACAGCTTGCAGATTACCTGGTCAATCCCGGCGGTATATATACCGGGACAATGAGCCTCACCGTTGTTTACGAATAACCGCACCTGCCGGAAATCTGTTCCTTTTCGCTCTCTTATAATAGCCAGAATGAAGAAAACGTGCTTGTTCCTCGTTTGTTCTCTTTGCATCCTGCAGGCAGCGGGACAGTTCCGCACGGCGACGGAACCGGAACCTGCGGGTGTCCGTGTTTTTACAACCGCCGATGAATCATTTACATTATGGCTGGATGGCTTTATTCACCTGGACGGGAGCGTTTTTTTCGGGTATTACGAGGATTACGATCCCATACCTCATGGCGGCACCGTACGCAATGCCCGCATAGCGCTGAAAACAGCCTTTGCAGACGGCTGGTCTGCCCTGTTCGAGGCAGATTTTTCCAGGCTTAAACCCCGCATAACAGAAGCCTTCGTCCAATATTCCGGAATCCCTGACCTGCATATTAAAGCCGGCCATTTTGAAAGCCTCTTTTCTATGGAAGGTGCCCTTATGCCACGGGAACAGGCTTTCCTTGAAAAACCCATGGTGATAACAGCCATGGTCCCGGTGGATTTGCTGGGTATCCAGGTCAGCACCAACCAGTACTGGTTTTTAGGCTCCCTGGGAGTTTCCTTTGATAAGACACTATACCCCCGCCAGAATCCCAAAGCAGATTCCATCCTGACCACTTCCTTTGACTCCCGCTCCGTTATGGCAAAAGTTGCGGCCATGCCGTTTGTTAACCGTAAAGACCTGGGACTTCATCTTGGCGTGGGATCTTCTTATAAATTTCCCGTTAAGAACCCGGTATCTGTATTGCACTTCAAAGGCTTTTATATCCAGAGCGGGGTCCTGCTCTTTGGGGGCAGGCAACGCTACGATACCACTACCGGACTGTTCATGAATCCGTCCCGGGGGCGCAAATGGGGAGACGTGGAATTGCTGGCCCGGTACGATTACCTGGACCTGAATTACGATCCCATAAAAGGAGGGGCCTCACAAAATTATACGGCCGGTATCACCTATTACATAAATGACCATGTGAAACTGATGGCCAATTACATCTATACAGACAACGACCGTTTCGCTGCGTCTGGAAGTGACTTTCTGACATGCCTTTACAGCTCGCAGGCCAGGATGTCCCCACTGAGTAAAAGCAGGGAAATTTCACAAATCTTAATATTGTACTCCACAGTGGAAAGGCGTTCTTCCGATTTAAGCAGGCTCAGCTGGGCTTCCCGCAGTTCTATTCCGGACAATTCCCTGAGGCGGTAACGTTCCATGGCAATATCAAAATTGCTGCGTGCCACCTGCAGGTTGTTTTTTTCAATTTTCCACAGATTCAGGTTGTTGTCGTAAGCCATCCACAGGCTGGCCAGATCGGCCTGCAGGGTGGTTTCCATCTCTTCCTCACGCAGGCGGCTGTTTTCAATGTTCAACCGGGCATTGGCCTGTTCCCGGCGGCGGTTCCCTGCATCATAAATGGCTAACCCCATGGATGCCCCAAGGGATGGACCAAACTGACTGCTCCTGTCATACGTACCCCTGGTGTACCAGTACTGACGGTATCCATACCCGGCATTGATCCGCAGGTAAGGATAATTACGGCCCCGGACCCGTTTAAGGTCCAGTTCCGATATGGTTCTGTCGCTTTTTGACTTAAGCAGGGCCGTGTTGTTTTTGAGCGTGTTGTGCCACAACTGGTCTTTGTCCAGGTAAAGGTTCAGCTTAATGGCTGTATCTGCGGGAATGGTATTTCTTTCCACGTCATCCAGAGCAAGCTGTTCGTTCAGCTTGATGATGGATCTGTTAACCAGCTCGACCTGGGCCAGGTAATCAGACGTATCGGCGTTGTAATCCACCTGTGCCTGCTGGAAATCCAGACCGGAAGAAGCCCCAATGTGGAAACTTTCCTGTACTATACGCAGCCTTTCCCGGGACAGGGTCACGCTCTGACGCAGGTTATCCAGACGTACCTGTTGTCGAATCAGATAATAATACTCAGAGGCCACAGAGGCCACAAAATCTTCCAGCATCAGGCGCATATCCAGTTCTCCCTTGATCTTGAGTTCCTGAAGCTTCTGGTAATTGGCCCGGATGGCAAA
>MWDM01000098.1 GCA_002070565.1 Bacteroidetes bacterium ADurb.Bin139 | reverse complement strand
TCCATCCTGGACCGGGAAACGTCGGAAGACCTGGAAAGCTGGAGCCGTGTGTGGATCCACAGCCGGGGAATGCCACATATTCACGCCCGTATTTCAAACGATTCACTTGTAGTCACGCAAACCGATCCGCTGGGCCGAGACCTCCTGTGGCCGCAAAAAGTCACCTTCCTCCTGACCACCGGGGAGCAGGACCCGGACCTGAACCTGGACCGGGATCAGGATCTGAAGCTTGACCGGGAGCAGAACCGGACCCTGACCCTTGACCTGGAACTTGCCCAATCAAAGGCGCCCGTTTTCCACGGCATGAAATACATACTTCCCAATACCGACGGCCTGGCATACGGTATATTCCTGCCGGACAGTCTGAATATGGAATTCATAGTGCACAACCTGGCCCGGTTTGAGGCGGAAGAGACACGGCTTTCCCTGTTGATGACTTTGTACGAGAACATGCTGGCCGGGAACCTTGCCAAAGACACTTTTATAGATGCCCTGATAAGATACCTCCCTGCCGAAACAAACAACCTGGTGCGGAATTCCGCTCTTTCATACCTGGGAGAAGCATACTTGCGTGATACCATAAAAAAAGATGGTTTAGTTGAGGTTTTTTTACTTAAAACATCGGCCGACACCCGGGAAGACAAAGAATACCGCCTGCTGGCCTACCGTACCCTGGCCGGGCTCTTTACCGATTCCCTGATCACCGGCACTCTGTTTGAACAATGGGACAATGGCAAAGCTTTTGAAGGATTGCCCTTCGGAGAAACTGAAATGACCTCTCTGGCTTACCAGCTGATGATCCGCTTGCCCGATAAAGCCTCCTATATCAGGGAAAAACAACTGGAACGAATCACCAACCCCGACCGCCGGAAAGCCTTTGCCTTTATTGTACAGGCCGTAGATCCGGACCCTGCGGTACGGGATGCCTTTTTCCTGTCGCTCCTGGAAGTCGAAAACCGCAGCACAGAACCCTGGGTCATCTCGGCCCTGGGCTATTTGAACCATTTCCTGCGGCAGGAACACGCCCTGAAATACATTCGTCCCACACTAGCCGGGTTGGAGGAAGTGCAACAAACAGGCGACATCTTCTTCCCCGCCTCCTGGATCTCGGCCTGCCTGTCAGGGCATAACTCCCGCGCCGCTGCCGACAGTGTGGCTGCTTTCCTGCAGGAACATCCCCACTACGAACCCCTGCTGAAGAAAAAAATCCTGCAGGCCACCTACCACTTAAAGTAAAGGTGCTGGGCCACAGTGTCTCTCGCCAAAAGACAAGTAAACCCTCGCGAGAATGAAGCTTCCCTTTCTTTTTTCCTAACTTTGTAGAAACCCAAATTTATTATTATGAAGAAAATTGCAGCCTTACTCCTTGCCCTGGTTTTATGCGTCACTGTTGCTGATGTTCCCGGTGCATACGCCCAGATTAAACCGCTTATACCCCGCGATCCGGCCATTGAAAAAAAGATTGACAAGATTATTTCCAAAATGACCCTAGTGGAAAAAGTGGGTCAGATGACCCAGTTGGAAATCAACCTGCTGGGCGTTGACCTAAGAGCGGAAATGATGAAGCTGATGATGATGCCACAGGAGCAGCTTACCACGCTGCTCAAGAAACACGGGCTGGAAAAAGAGTTTGACGCCGCTGCGATGACCAAACCGGAAAAACGGATGGAGGCGGGATTCGAATACTATAAACTCTATCAGAAAATAACACCCTCACAAGACTTTCAGTTTGATCCGGCCAAAATGGACTCGGTGTTTGTCAGATATAAAGTGGGATCCATCCTGAACACCCCCTTCACAACGGCCCAGACCTCGGAAGAATGGAACCGGCTCATAAAAATTATTCAGGACAAATCCCTGGAAGCCATAGGGATTCCGTGCCTTTACGGCCTGGACCAGATCCATGGGTCCACCTACGTGGCCGATGGTACCCTGTTTCCGCAGGGCATAAACATGGCAGCCACCTTCAACAAGGAACTGGCCCGCCTGACAGGGGAAATCACCGCCTATGAAACACGCGCGGCCGGGATCCCATGGACATTCAGTCCTGTAATGGATATGGGACGTCAGCCGGCATGGCCACGCCAGTGGGAAGGCTACGGGGAGGATTGTTACCTGGGAGGAGCAATCGGGAGTGAAGTGGTGAAAGGCCTGCAGGGACAGGATCTTAATAATATTGGCAACTATAACATAGCTGCCTGCCTTAAGCATTATATGGGCTACGGTGTTCCGGCCAACGGACTGGACCGTACCCCGGCCATTATCAACGACCAGGACCTGCGAGAAAAGCAATTTGCCCCCTTCCTGGAAGCACTGCGCGCCGGAGCGCTCTCCGTGATGACCAATTCCTCCACCATCAACGGGGTGAACGGGGTGGCCAATCCCGTACTGCTTACCCAGTGGGCCAAAGAAGAGCTGAACTGGGACGGCATGATCGTAACCGATTGGGCCGATATCACCAGCCTGTATGAGCGCGACAGAATTGCCTCCTCTTACAAAGAAGCCATCAAAATGGCCATTAATGCCGGAGTGGATATGGCCATGGTGCCTTCCAGCTGGCAATTTTGTATAGATTTAAAGGAACTGGTGAAAGAAGGCCAGGTTCCCATGAGCCGTATTGACGATGCCGTACGGCGCATCCTGCGCCTGAAGTTCCGCCTCGGCCTTTTTGACACTCCCTACACCGTTAAGGGTGATTATCCGGAATTTGCCTCGGCACAATCCGCAGTCGTTTCTCTGACGGCCGCCGAAGAATCCATGGTGCTGCTGAAGAACCAGGCAAACATCCTGCCGTTGCCCAAAGGGAAAAAGATTCTGGTAGCCGGGCCCAATGCCCATACCATGCGCGGGCTGAACGGAGGCTGGAGCTATACCTGGCAGGGCAGCGGCATAGACAGGTTTACAGCGCATTTCAATACCATTCTGGAGGCTCTTGAAAATAAATTCGGCAAGGAAAACGTTGTCTACGAACCGGGTGTCACTTATAACGAAATGGCTTTTTGGACAGAGGAACACGAACCGGAAATAGAAAAAGCCGTAGCCGCTGCTGCGCTGGCAGATTTCATTGTGGTTTGTATTGGGGAAAATTCCTATTGCGAAACCACCGGCAATATCCCCAACCTGTTCATTTCCCCTAATCAGGCCAATTTGGTAAAAGAACTCGCGAAAACCGGCAAGCCTGTGGTGATCATTCTGAATGAAGGGCGTCCCCGCGTGATTGTAGATCTTGTGCCCATGGCTTCGGCTATTGTAAATGTAATGCTTCCGGGAAATTACGGAGGTGATGCGCTGGCCAATCTGCTGGCAGGCGATGCCAATTTCAGCGGCAAACTCTCCTATACCTATCCCAGTTGCTGTAACGGATATACAACCTACGACTATAAGGTATGCGAAGTGCGTTCCACCACAGAAGGCGCTTACGATTATTTTGCCAACACAAATATTCAGTGGCCTTTCGGATACGGGCTCAGTTACACGACCTTTGAATATTCCAACCTAAAAGCAAACAGGACGAGTTTTACCGCAGATGATGAACTCACTTTTACTGTGGATGTTAAAAATTCGGGAAATGTAGCCGGAAAGGAAAGCGTACTGCTTTATTCCTCAGATTTGTACGCCTCACTGATGCCGGACAACAGGCGCCTTCGGGCTTTTGAAAAGATATCCCTTAAACCCGGAGAACAAAAGGCCGTTACCCTGAAGATCAAGGCCAGCGATCTTGCCTTTGTAGGCATTGATACCAAATGGGTACTGGAAGAAGGTGATTTCAAGATGGTTGTGGGCGACCAGAGCCTGATGATCCGCTGTACGCAGACCCACCAATGGGACACGCCCAACCGCCCGTGAATCATCAGAAACAGATACTTCGGGAGATTCCCTAACTTTGCCGTATGATGAAACTTGTTTTTTTAGATGCAGCCACCATGGGTGGAGATATAGACCTGGGCCCCCTCAGACAATTCGGGGACCTGACGGTATACGACAATACGCAACCGATAGATGTCATCCCGCGTATTGAACAGGCAGACATTGTGCTGGTGAATAAGGTCAAACTGGGCAAGATGCAGTTACAGGCTGCCAGAAACCTGAAGCTGATCTGTGTGGCAGCAACAGGCCTTGATCCCATAGACCTGGACTTTGCAGCAGAGAAAGGCATCGCGGTAAAAAACGTAGCGGGCTACTCCACTGACAGTGTGGCACAGACCGCCTTCCTGCATAT
>MWDM01000097.1 GCA_002070565.1 Bacteroidetes bacterium ADurb.Bin139 | reverse complement strand
GTTGTTTTCATAATGAATATTTTTTAGGATTGTTTTTTAAACTAATTTTTCAAACGCGGTACAAAAGTATGTCTTGCGTTTTAAACAAAAAAGCAATTTCAATATAAACCGGAAAACAATCTACGAAAAGGCGTTTTTTTTCAACGACCCCCGGAATCACTGGTACGAAACGGTCACAGTAAAGGTACCGGTGTACTGTCCCAGGGCCTGTCCCCACCACATGGTGACGGTCCCACCCACGTAAAATACGGCCTGGCCCGTGGGGCTCAGCTGGAGGGTGGCAGAGGGGGTGGTCAGTTCAAGATTCAGGTTAGCCGAGCCGCTGCTATGGATCAGGGTATGGATCCATGTTGGCACATTGACATTGACCGATGCATTGGGGCCTCCCGTCACCCTGAATTTGCCGGCGTAAACCGCTCCGGGACTTGGTAAGAGCGTGGCCACACCGGAAGCCGTCCTTAGAGGGTTCTCAGAGGCGGTGAGCGTTACATACCCCGTTCCCTGTCCGGGAGACGCATATCCAAAAGAAAGATTGGATTCTTTGGCAATGGACAGGGGAATGATCACTTCAATTTCCAGAACGGCAGGAATGGACACCACCTTTGTCCGGGACTGCCCGTACACCTGGGAGAAACCCGGAAAAAACACGCATGCCAGAAGAATGTATGAGAATGCACGAGCCTTCATGATGCCCCAAAGATACATAAAAATATTTTTTACATTTGCACTTATGGTTAAAATACTGATCATTGAGGACGACGCCGCTTTTAATGCCCTGTTGAAGACATGGCTTACCAAAGCCGGGTTCCGGGCAGAAGGCGTTCTGTCTGCGGGAGAAGCCATGAAAGCCGTGCAGGGACAAGTGTATGACATTGTCCTTTCCGATTTGAGGCTGCCCGACACCGATGGACTGACCCTGCTGAAATGGATCCGGGAAACCTCGCCGGACAGCGCTGTGTTCATCATGACCGGATATGCCGATATTCAGACCGCTGTACAGGCCATCCGCCTGGGAGCGGCCGATTATCTGGAAAAACCCGTGGATCCTGTTATCCTGAGGGAGAAAATTGACGAGGTACTCCGGAAAAAGGACCGTCCGCATGAACGTATACCTTTTATCAAAGGAGAAAGTCCGGCTTCCCTGAAAATGTACGACTACATGATGCTGGTGGCTCCCACGCTCCTTTCTGTGCTCATATGGGGGGAAAGCGGCACGGGAAAGGAATATGTGGCCAATCACATACACCAGAACAGTTCCCGGCGGGACGGGCCTTTTGTGGCCCTGGACTGCGGTGCCATTCCCAGGGATCTGGCCTCGAGCGAGCTGTTCGGGCACCTGAAAGGGTCTTTTACCTCGGCCATCAGTGATAAAAAAGGAGCTTTTGAAATGGCAGACGGGGGAACGCTGTTCCTGGACGAGGTGGGGAATCTGTCGCACGATGTGCAGATGCAGCTTCTGCGCGCACTGCAGGAGGGGGTCATAAAGCCTGTGGGAAGTGCCCGGATCATTGAGGTCAACATCCGCATCATCACTGCCACCAACGTGGATTTGAAACAAATGATAGAACAGGGGAAATTCCGGGAAGACCTGTACCACCGTATCAATGAATTTCAGCTCCACATTCCGCGCTTGCAGGAACGGGGACAGGATGTGATGCTCTTTGCCCGTCATTTCCTGGAATATGCCAATCGGCAGATGAACCGGAAGATCACAGGGTTTTCTCCCGGGGCAGAACAATTGATGATGGCGTACAATTGGAGGGGCAACCTGCGCGAATTGCTCAATATGGTCAAGCGTACCGTGCTCCTGAGTGAAGGTCCCGAAATCCAGGCCACCGACCTGCCCGAAGAGATTCGCGGTTTTCAGTCTTTACGTGAAGGGCAGGATGCCCAGACCCTCAAAGAACAACATGAACGGCAAATGATCACAGAGGCCCTTGCCCGTACAAGGAACAACCGTACCCGCGCGGCACGTCTGCTGGGCATTGACCGCAAGACTTTATATAATAAAATGAAGCTCTATAACCTGGAGTAGCTCCCGGGCCTGCCTGATTACACGTTTCACAGTGGCGGGATCTTCCCTGCCTGAGCGCTCCAGGGTGGCCAGGTCTTTGACAAGGGGCGATTGCAGCTGCCGGAACATGGGGAGCATTTTGTGGGTAAGAGAAGCAATCCTGCCATAATCGCCATGTTCCAGGGATTCTTCCATGATTTTAAGGCTTTCACCGGCGGCGGCATGAAAAACACGCAATACCTGGGTTACCGCATCCAGGTCTGCTTCTACCATGTGTCCCATTTCTGCCAGTGAAAACAGATCGTAGGGAACCTCAGATTTTATGGGCGCAAGTACCTGGTTCAGCTGTGCTTTTACAAAAGGCTTTGCCAGGTGGCCGGTAAATCCCTTTTCAATATAATGACGGTCTGTGTAGAGGCTGTCTGCCGTTACGGCAATAACCGGGATTTCCCGGCAACTGTGTATCTGTTCCAGCAAATGGAACCCGTCCCCGTTTGGCATCTGAATATCGGTCAGAACCACGTCTACCGACAGGCTTTGCAAAAGAGCCATGGCAGCCTTTGACCCGGGAGCTGTAGCCACCAGGTGGCCCAAAAGGCGGAGCATTTCCGCAGTAAGGGCCAATTGTGCCGGATCGTCGTCCACCACAAGAACCCGGAGGGGAACGGGAGAAGGTTCCGTAGAAACAGGTTTGGTTTCGGCAGGCATGTCCGGGGCCTGAGCGTTGGTTGGTTCCACAGGGATGGAAACACAGAATGTGCTTCCGGAGTCTTCGTTCCTGGACAGGGTGATGTTGCCTTTGAAAAGGTCTACTGTGCGTTTGACTATGGATAAACCCAGCCCCACGCCTTCCTTTTCCGGGGTACGGGATGTTTCTACCCGCATAAATTCATCAAAGATGCGTTGCTGCGCTTCCGGGGCAATGCCCGTTCCCGTGTCGTATACAGAAAAGAATAATTCCGGGCCATCGAGCGAGGCGTGCAGGTCTATGTGCCCCTTGTCGGTAAACTTGACCGCGTTGGACAACAGGTTCATCACCACCTGCCGCAGCCGCATGGGGTCGGTTATAACACAGGTCTGCGGGGAGATGGCGGTTCGCAAATTCAGTGTCACACCCTTTTTACCGGCCGTTGGGGCAAATATGTCTATAGCCTCTTCAAAGAGCTTCCTTATAGGGGTTACTGTGGGATTGAGCTGCGTTTTGTGCGCATCCAGGCGGTAGTATTCCAGCAGGTTGCCCAGCAGTTCCATCACATGTCCGGCAGAGTGCATCATGGGATCCAGGTATTCTTTGAGCTGCTGTTCCGGACTTTTGTCCGAGGGGTGCCTGAGCAGGTCCAGGTATCCTATGATGGCACTCAGAGGAGCTTTGATGTCATGGGTCACGGTGAGCAACAGTTTTTCCCGGCTTTTCATCAATTCTTCGGCCCTGTTACGTGCAACCTCAAGATCCCTGCGGTATCTGCGGCTTTTGTTCAGGTCGGTGAATATGAGCAGGGTAGAGAGCAGGATGATGAGCAGGGCAGCTGCACCCAGTATGGAAAGCGAGTTTCCGGCTTTCTCCAGAGAGGCCCTGCGGGTTTCCAGGGCAGTGAGCGTGGTGCTGAACCACTCCTGGTTCAGTTCTTCCAGTAATTTGTTTATCTCCAGGTTCAGGGCCCGGTCTGTGTCAATAAGTTGTTCCAGCTGTACCGAGATGGACCTGAGCTGGCGCTGCCGCTCTGCTTCCACATCGTCCAGAACCTTCATCACCGCCTGAACCACGGTATCACGGTCTGTGGTCTGAACAGCCACCGGCTGCGGGGTTCCCGGAATGATACGGACCAGGGAATCGGTAATGGTCCGGCGTATCTGTTTGATTTCGGTAATGCTGTCCTGCATGCGGGAAGGAGCGAAAGCATTGCCCAGGCGTTCAAAAAAATTCTGTTTAGGCCGGTGTACAGCCGTTGTGATGGTGTCGTAGATAACCTCTTCCCGGATGACCACCGGTGGCATGGGCCTGGAGGTGATTTCGTTTAATTTCGGGGCCTGTGTCATGGCCGGGACGCGGGGCAGTGCCCTGTCTACTTTTTGTGCCACCCCCTGGTTGCTCCTCCGGCTGAGTTCCTGTTGCTGGCGGGCGATGTCCTGGATGTTGATGTTCCGGTAAACCAGCAGGCTGTCAATTTCCAGCAGGATCTGCTTTTGACGTTCCATGGAGGTTCCCCTGCCCAGGGAATCGAGCATCACATCTACTTTATCCAGGGCGTTGCGGTAGAGGTCGTAATTTTCTGCTTTGGGATCCTGGATAAACCGGGTTCCCAGCCATTC
>MWDM01000096.1 GCA_002070565.1 Bacteroidetes bacterium ADurb.Bin139 | reverse complement strand
ACAGGGAGCTTCACGGTTACCCATGAAAAGTCCAATTCCTTTATTCAGTTTTGATTTGAGCGTCTGACGGCGTTGGGTGTATATTTCCTTAGAAAACATAATGGTTTATTTTTCTCAAAGATAGCAAAAAGTCATGTACCTTTGCCCCATGCTGCCTACTTCTCGCAAGGAACTGGACCGTCTTGGCTACGGGAATGTTGATATCATACTTTTCACCGGAGACGCCTATGTGGACCACCCGTCCTTTGGGGCCGCGGTCATTGGAAGGGTTCTCCATGCCAGCGGATACAGGGTGGCAGTAGTTCCACAACCCAACTGGAGGGATGATCTGCGGGATTTTAAAAAACTGGGAGTGCCGAGGCTTTTTTTCGCCGTCACTTCCGGGAATATGGATTCCATGGTTAACCATTATACGGCAGCCAAACGCCTGCGCAGTAACGATGCCTACACGCCCGGCGGCCGGCCCGGTATGAGGCCCGATTATGCCGTTACCGTTTATACCCGGATCCTGAAACAGCTCTATCCCAACGTCCCTGTAGTATTGGGAGGCATTGAAGCATCGCTGCGCCGCCTGACGCACTACGATTATTGGTCAGACACGCTCAAACCTTCTGTGCTGATTGAATCGGGAGCAGATTACCTGGTTTATGGCATGGGAGAACGGCCCATTACCGTGCTGGCCCGCAAACTCAGAGAACATGCTGCTCTGGAGGAAATCCGGACAATCCCGCAAATAGCATATCTTGCGGCCGGGCGTGACCAGATTGCATCCGCTCCTGAAAAAATCCTATACCTCCCTTCCCACACGGAATGCCTTACCAGTAAAAAAATGTTTGCAGAGCATTTCCGGGTATTTGAACAGCAGGCCAATGTTTCTGATCCGCTTGTCCTGGCTGAACCCATGGACCAAAAGGAAGGCAGGACCGTGGTTGTCAATCCTCCGTACCCTCTGATGACCACGGCCCAGCTGGACCAGGTTTATGACCTGCCTTTTACTTACCAGGCCCACCCGCGTTATAAAGGAAAGAGCATTCCTGCGCTGGAAATGATCCGTTTTTCGGTATGTCTTCACCGGGGATGTTTTGGCGGATGCAGCTTTTGTACCATTGCAGCCCACCAGGGTAAGCGGATTTCTTCCCGCTCCCCGGAATCGGTCACCGCAGAAATAGCCAGACTTACCACCCTGGAAGAATTCAGGGGCCATCTTTCGGACCTTGGCGGCCCTACAGCCAATATGTATTGCATGCAGGGCAGAAACCCGGCACTATGCGATGCCTGTAAACGGACCTCCTGCCTTTTTCCGGTTATGTGCAAAAACCTGGACACATCCCATAAGGCCTTGCTGGATCTGTACCGTACAGTCAGAAATATCCCCGGTGTAAAAAAAGCCACCATAGGAAGCGGAATCCGCTATGACCTGTTTTTGAATGAAAAAGGATTTCTCAATGAAGAAGGAGAACAATATTTCCGGGAATTGCTGAAATATCACGTATCGGGAAGGCTGAAGGTTGCCCCTGAACACACGCAGGACAAGGTGCTGGGCATGATGCACAAGCCTTCATTTGCATTGTACAGGGTCTTAAAACGTGAATTCCTGGGTGAAACTAAAAGAACGGGGTCCCGCTTGCAGTTAATTCCATATTTCATTTCTTCACATCCGGGGTGCACGCAAAGGGACATGAACCTGCTGGCCGGAATCTTTAAAAGTGAAAATATCCGGGTGGAACAGGTTCAGGATTTCACCCCCACCCCCATGACCAAATCTTCTGTTATGTATTATACAGGACTTGTTCCGGAAACAGGAGATGTGGTTTTTGCAGAGCATGATATGCAAAAAAAAGCCCTCCAGAAGGAAGGCTTTTTCAAGTATAACCGTAAATCCTAATAGCCCGGATTCTGTTGTGAGCGAACGCCTTCGTTTGCATTCATCTCGTCTATTGATATGGGCAGGATGGTTTTGTGGAATGTCCGGTTGATGGTTTTTTCACGGTGTGTGATCACTACCATGGGGAAAATAAAGTCATCATTAAAGGTGATGGTCTTATTCAGGCGCATCATGTCAAAAAAGCGATGACCTTCTGCGAACAGTTCCTTGCTTCTTTCATCCAGTATCATGTCTGAGGTTATGTTCGAGACAGTTGCCGGAGCCAGATTGGGAGAACGTTTGCGGATGGCGTTCAGATAAGTGACTGCCTTATCCTTGCTGTTGGAAGCCAGGGCGGCCTCTGCAGCTATCAGGTATACCTCGGACAAACGGATCACTTTGATGTTCACAGCCGTGGACGAGCCCTTGCCATCACCGGCCAAAGTAGTGCTTCCGCTGTATTTGTAGCAGGAACCATAACGGTATACGTCTGTATCTTTATAAGATTCATCGTAGTCCATAACGCCCCAGCGTACATCATCGGGATCCTGGTTCATTCGTTCAAGCCAGTAATCGCTGGCCATGAACCATCCCATGGCAGAGGTAGAACCGTGACCATGGCGGCGCAGGTAAAAGCTAAGCGATCCGGATCCAAGGTCTGCTTCACCTTGCAGTATGGCCAGTTCAAATATGGATTCGGTATTGTACTGTGCAGTCCATGAGCTGACCCAGTTGTTATTGGTGTACAGGGTATATACCTTGGAATTTATGATCTCTTCTGCAGCGGCCAGGGCACCACCCCAGTTTTCCATATACAGGTAAACACGTGCCAGGATAGCTTTATTGGCATAGTAGTTAATATACCCGTTGGTCTTAGTTTTGTTCAACAGGGGGGCTCCGTCGGTCAGGTCTTTGACAATCTGAGTGTAGACTTGTTCCACAGTGGCCCTTGAGGGCTGCGAGGAAGCATCCAGGGGTTCCAGTACAAGGGGAACACCCAGGGCTGTTTTGTCCATGTTGTAGGGTTTGCCATACAGGCGCACCAGGTCAAAATACATCAGGGCGCGCAGGGTAAGAGCCTGTCCTTTATAAACAAGCAGGGCACTGGTGGAATTTCCTGCCTCCTCTATCTTCTGGATGTTGATAAGCAGGTTGTTTACCTGTGCCAGGCAGTGATAGATCTGGCTCCAATATCCGGAATAGGAGTTGGAAGAGGGGGAGTGGTTGAAGGTATATAAAGCGTCCAGACCCCTGCCCTGGGAACGAATTGCAAAGTCACCACCTTTGGCATCGCCGTACATGATGAAGTTACGTCCGTAATAGCTTGAAGATGTCATCTTGCTCATAATTCCGTTCATAATCACTTTGGCGTCGGCCGCTGTGGTAATGGACGTTTCGGCTGCGGCGGAATTACTGGGTTTTACATCCAGGAATCCTTCACAAGACATGGTCAGAACAACGCAAATTGCTGCTAGTAATATATTTATCTTTTTCATAGTGTTGTTCAGTTAATCGTTAAAAACTAAATTCCAGGCCGAAGGTGAAGGTCTTGCCCAAGGGGATTTCCCATCCCCTGGATCCATATTCGTTCACTTCGGGGTCGTATTCCTTATGAGCTGCAAGTGTCCACAGGTTGGTACCGTTGAAGAATATCCTGGCGTTCTGGATACTGATCTTGTTGGTCCAGGCACGGGGCAGGGTGTAGGAAACTGTTACGTTCTTCAGTCTCAGGTAGTCGGCAGGGTTCATATGGCGGCTGCTCTTCTGGTTCACATCTTCCATGTCAATGGCAATGCGCTGTGGGTATTTTGCAGTCTTGTTATCCGGAGTCCAGCGGTTGTCATAGCAATACTGTGACATGATACGTTCCCAGTAATAACCATCGTCATTAACGTCACGGCCAACGGCATTGTAGGTGTATCCTCCGATCTTGTATACAAAGTTCAGGGCTATGCTGAGTCCTTTCCAGCTCAAATCGGTGGCAAATCCTCCAAAGAAATCAGGATGGGCGTCGCCCAGGATCACTTCATCGGCTTTGGAGTAGTTGTAAGTTGCCGGACGGCCGTCAACGGTAACGTCGGCCTGCGAATCGTTGTTCAGGAACCAGACATTCCTCCCGGTCTCATCTTCAACTCCGGCCCATTCAAGGCCGTAGAGGGCCAGGGTAGATTCACCTTCACGGTAAATGAACTTGGCACGGGCATCATCCCCCGTGGGATCATACCAGACAATGTCCTTACCATCATAAAGCTTGGTTACCGTGGAACGAATCCAGGACCCGGTCAGACCGGCACTCCAGCGCAGGTCTGCCGTGCGGATGATATCGCCGCTCAATTCAATTTCAAGACCATGGTTGTTGATCTCCCCAATATTCTTCAGGGTTGAGCTGAATCCGGTAACCGTAGAGATGGGAACGCTTTGCAGCAGGTCTTTGGAATCCCTGTTGAAATACTCAATGGTTCCGTTCAGACGGTTGTTGAACAGACCGAACTCCAGGGCCACATTATACGTGTAACTTGTTTCCCAGGAAAGGTTGGCATCGGCAATGTTGGCCACGCCACCACCC
>MWDM01000095.1 GCA_002070565.1 Bacteroidetes bacterium ADurb.Bin139 | reverse complement strand
GCCTTTTCCAGGAAGTCGGCTGTCTGACGTACGCCAAAAGTTGTATTACCTGTGGCAAAATTGGCTGCCAGTCCGCCTCCTTTCGAATTTTGTACCAATACGACAAGGGTCAGCAATATGCTTGCAATTACTATGAGAATGGCGGTTGCTGTGTACATGTTTAATTATTAATTTTTTGCTTTATTTCTTGAACAAGGGTCGCAAAGTAAGCGCTTTTTTCCGGATATAGCAAAATAAGTTTCCCGTAGCTTGCGATGGCCAGTTTGTGGTAACCCTGCTGGGCATAGATCCTTGCAAGGGTTTCTGTGACAAACTCATTATCTGACAGTACCGGCGGGGTATCCTGTTGCTGCGTATCTATGTTTTCCCCCGTGCGGGCGAGCATTTGGACAAACCGCGGCTTGTCGCTGATAAACCTGTCAATGGGTACGGTAACGTCCAGTTCCAGATTGGCCATATCTGCCTTTCCAAAATAGTCTGCTCCCGGGTAAAAGGTACGTTCGCAGGGCTGTTCCAGTATATATTCCGCTGAGCCTCCTCTGTCCTGTTTCCCGGCTGAGGGCGATGGAGCGGCCTCTTCCTTTTCTATTTCCTGCGACAGATCCAGGGTGAAAAATTCATTCTCGGCCTGTTTCTCTTCTGCCTGTAAACTTTCCTGAAGGATGAAGTAGGGTATGCTCCGGGAATAAACATATAATGCTGTTTTTTCAGATTCCGAAAGACTGGCTTCGCCTCCCAGGCCGCAAAGCGATTTGAAAAGTAACAGGCGTCCCAGGGAGAACCAGGGATACCTGCGTGCCAGATCCTGCAGAAAGGCTCCGTTTTGTGCCAGTTCCTGCGCAGAGGCATTCAGGTATTTCTCATAAAATACAGAGGCATTCATTGGTCTATTTTATTTACCAGTTGGCAACAGTTGCATTGAATATTTCTTCCACGATCTTTTCCACTATGGTGTCTACCAGGCCACCCTCGGCTGCATCAAAAGAAATGGAAGAATCGTAGTCTTCGTAGGAGGAAAAGTTCTTGTCAAAATTTTCGGAAGGGTCCAGTTTGTTCTCAAACACAATCCGGACGGTAACGGTCAGACGGGTCATGGAGGCTACTTCGTCTGTGGTTACGGCCATAGGCGCGATGGCATAGCCGGTGATCTCTCCCGAAACGGCATAATCCCCTTCTTCCGATATGACCGAAAGCCGGGTGAGCTTGGTATACTTGTCCATAAGCGCCTCGGTCAGGGTATTGCTCAGCGAAGGATTAATGCGTTCTGCCCTGTTCTCTATATAGGCAACGCTTATGGTCTCTGCCTGGGGATGTATAGAGGTTCCCGAAAATGAATACCACCAGCACTGGGTCAGCAGCAACGGCGTAAGCAGGGCAAGGACACGCCCCGGGTGAGATCCAAACTTTCTCATTATTCTATTTCGTATTCTTTAATTTTGCGGTACAGGGTCCGCTCTGCAATGCCCAGCTCTTTGGCGGTAGACTTTCGGTGACCTTTGTTTTTTTGCAACACTTTTACAATCAATTCCTTTTCAAGTGTGTTGAGCGACAGGTCCTGGCTTTCCTCAACGACCTCCATTGGGAGGAGCTCTCCTTCGGTGACTTCGTCTGCCGCAACGGGCTCCTCTGCCGGATGGGTCAGCATGGTTCCCTGCGGGTGTACGCTCATGGGTTCATGATTCATTATGTTATGTAGCTGCTTTTTCATCTCATCCATATCTGCACGCAGCTGGAAAAGGATCTTGTACAGGATGTCTCTTTCAGAAAGGAAATCGTCGCCTGCTTTTTTCTCGGAACCATATACCACCGGAAGGTGTAGCGGGCTGTCTGCCGGCAGATAGCGTGCCAGGACCTGGGCGGTGACCTGACGCGTTTGCTCCAGAACACTTAGCTGTTCAGCTACATTCTTGAGCTGGCGCACGTTTCCGGGCCAGCGGTATTGCTCCAGCAGGTTTCGGGCATCGTCGGCAAGGCGAATGACCGGCATTTTGTATTTTTCTGCAAAGTCAGCTGCAAATTTACGGAACAGCAGGTGGATGTCCTGTGGCCTTTCCCGCAGCGGAGGAACCAGTATGGGCACTGTGTTCAACCTGTAATACAAATCTTCCCGGAATTTGCCCGCCTTAATGGCATGAGACAGGTTAACGTTGGTGGCGGCAATCACCCGCACGTCTGTCTTCTGGACCTTGGAAGAGCCCACCCTTATGAATTCTCCCGTTTCCAGGGCACGCAACAACCGCACCTGGGTAGATAGCGGCAATTCAGCGACCTCGTCCAGGAAAAGCGTTCCCCCGTCGGCCACCTCGAAATACCCTTTGCGGTCTTCGTGGGCCCCGGTGAAAGATCCCTTCAGGTGCCCGAACAATTCGGAATCTATGGTACCTTCCGGGATTGCGCCGCAATTAATGGCAAAATAATGGCCGTGTTTACGGACACTGTTGGCATGTATGATCTTTGGGATAAATTCCTTGCCCACTCCCGTTTCTCCGGTTACCAGAACAGACAGGTCTGTGGCAGCCACCTGGGCTGCTATATCAAGGGCCCGGTCAAGCAGTGGACTGGTTCCGATTATTTCAAACCGCTGTTTAATTGCAGTAACATCCATCTTTGCAAAGATATAAATTTTGTATTATATTTGTAAGCTAAACCAATTGTGTTAATCAAAGTCAAATTTTTGAAATACCAAATAATAAACTACTTGTTATGAAAAAATCTTTATTGCGCTATCTGGGCATTGCCTTTTTTGGTATCATGCTTATGGCTTGTAACAACCCAAAAGACATGGTTAAATACGCCGATGACGTTGAAAAATCATGTAATCCCCAAATTCTTGAAGTTGTCGCCGATAAAATTGATGTGACTTATACCTTAAAGTTCCCCGAAGGTTATTTCCATCCTAAAGCAATGCTGGAAATCACCCCCGTATTGGTATACGAAGGCGGTGAGGTGGCAGCACCTGCGCTTAAGCTTCAGGGAGAAAAAGTTCTGGACAACTACAATGTCATCCCTGTGGCAGGAAAAGAAATCCAACACAAACTCCAGTTTGACTATGTTAAGGGTATGGCCAAATCACATCTGGAACTGCGCGGCGCCGTCCTGTATAAAGACGATGTATGGGCCATTCCCGGAGCATACAAAATTGCAGACGGAGCCAACATAACTTACAAATGGGTGGAACTCCACGGAGAACCTGTCCTAATGCCCAACGATTACCAGAAGATCATAAAAGAAGCCGAAGAAGTCAATATCCTGTATGCCAAAAACTCGGCTCAGGTTCGCGCCCGCGAGCTTACCAAGGGTGAGATCAAAGCATTCCAGGATTTCCTGAAAAACCTTTCGGCCGATGAAAGAAGAACCGTTACAGGAACCGACATTGTCGCCTATGCTTCTCCCGAAGGTCCGGTAGATTTCAACGAAAAACTTTCCGAGAACCGTATGAAAAGCGCAGAAAAGGCTTTCCAGAAACTGACCAGCAAAATTGAAACAGAAGGTCCGCTCAACCTGGTGACCAAAGGTGAAGACTGGGCCGGTTTCCAGGAATTGGTCAGCAAGAGCAACATGCCTGACAAGGAACTCATCCTGCGCGTTCTGTCCATGTACTCAGACCCCATGGTTCGCGAACGTGAGATCCGCAATATGTCTTCCGTTTTCAAAACACTGGAAGAAAAAATATTGCCGGAACTGCGTCGCGCACGCCTGATCGCTAATGTTGAATTCACCAACTATTCCGATGAGGAACTGAAAGAACTCACATCCACCAACATGGATGCACTTAATGAAGAGGCCTTGCTTTACGCTGCCACCCTCACCAACGACAACGACACCAAGATCGCTTTGTACAAGAAGGCTGCAGAGAAATTCGGCTCTTCAAGAGGTCAGAACAATTTGGCAGTAGCCTACCTCAATGGCAACAAAGTAAATGAAGCCGCCTCGGCCCTGGCCAAATGCGATGCCTCGAATCCTGTTGTAGCCAATAACCTGGGTGTTATTGAAATGCGCAAAGGCAACTACGGCAAAGCCGCTGAATTTTTTGCAAAATCAGGATGCCCCACCGCAAAATTCAACCAGGGTGCCCTGGATATCCTCAATGGCAGGTACAAAGAAGCGCTGGCCAAACTGGATGGGCAAAAACACATGAACGCCTCCCTGGCACAGTTGCTCAACGGCAACCTGGATAAAGCCGAGCAAGCCCTGTCTGAATGCACCTGCATGAAGACCACCTATGTGAAAGCCGTTATCGCTGCCCGCAAGGGACAAACCTCAACGGTTAACGAACTGATGGAGAAAATCAACAAAGTGCCTGCATTGGCAGAAAGAGCAGCAAAAGACATTGAATTTGCAAAATATCGTTAAACCCACTTAACCTCACACCTTACAGGAAAAAGACTGACCAGCAGGCCAGTCTTTTTTTTTAAGGTCAGTCTTGTTGCAAGGTCCGTAGCTTTCTTTGGCCATTCTCGTTGCAAAGTCCGTCGCTTTCAGGCCCGTCATTT
>MWDM01000094.1 GCA_002070565.1 Bacteroidetes bacterium ADurb.Bin139 | reverse complement strand
GTGTGCATGAAGTTCCATAAATGATCTTATTTTCAGTAAAGTTATCATATAATCATCAATCCGGGTAAGGATTTTGCGGATTTTTTCGGACTTTTGGGGGCATCTTCAAGCTGCCGCGCCACTGCGTTTTTTTCAAAAACGCAAAATGCTATAAACGTGAACGTTGCATTTTCACGTGGCGTGAAGTGGCGCGGCAGCTTGAAGATAAAACCCAAAAAAATATGAAAAAACGGATCATTTTATGGATGGCTTTCACCGTAATTGCCCATTCTGCTGCTGCCCAATATGAGATAAAGCTTCGGGAGGACCAGCTTCCCAATTCTGCTGCTGCCCAATATGAGACAAAGCTTCGGGAGGACCTGTATGTTTCAAAATTGTCCGATACCGTCTATGTGGTAACGCATTATTTCCCGTGGGAGTCCAATTCACTGGTGGTAAAGGCCTCGGCACAGGAAGTGGTGTTGATAGATACACCTTACGACACATCGGCTACGGCTTTGATGCTGGACTGGGTTCTTTCGCAGTTTGGTCCTGTCCGGATTACGGCCATCAATACCGGGTTTCATGTGGACAACCTGGGCGGGAATCAGTACCTGAGAGAAAAAGGGATCGACATATACGGAGCCGATAAAACGTGTGAACTAATTGATGAGCGGGGATTTCAGACACAGCAACAGATCATTTCCTGGCTTACTCCTGCGCAGGAACGCTTTATTAAAGTTTACGAGGGAATGGTCTTTACCAAACCCAATAAGATTTTCAGCCTGGAAGAAGGCATTTTTCTACGCATCGGGGATCTGGACTTTGAGGTATTTTTCCCGGGGGAATCGCATTCGCCGGACAATGTGGTCGTCTACATTTCAGCATGTGACCTGTTGTTCGGCGGCTGCATGGTAAAAACCCTTGGTGCTAAAAATCTTGGGTTTACCGGTGACGCCAACATGTCGCAATGGCCTGTTGCCCTGAAAGTGGTACAGCAAAGGTACCCGCAGGCCAAAACGGTCATCCCCCACCATGGCATGTGGGGAGATATGTCTTTGGTGCAGCATACCATAGATTTACTAATAAACTGAAACGTACTATACATTTTACTATTATGTTCGACATCAGAAAAATTCAAGAGGAAGTCATTTACCAGGCGGTAAAAGCCGAAAGCAACGATGAAACAGCCCGGGATATTGTCGGGGACGGAACGGAAGGCAATCCCACCTGGGTCACAAACACCATGAAAAGACTGGCCGGGCAATTTGATCCTACTACGGTGAAAAAGATCCGGATGAACTGCCAGTGCGGTTACGCCATGGACGAGAAACTGGCGCTTTTAAAAGATCTTATGGCCGATGCAACCAATATGGATGAATTTGCAAACATGGAGGATTTTGCCAATAATGACAAGGCCCGAGCCGCCGGGTTATACTACCAGGATAACCATTTGTACCTGCAATTCCCTTTTTGCCCCTGCCCTATGTTGGCCGAAGTCGAGCAGCTGGATGATTTGACATGGTGCCAATGTACCACCGGCTACAGCAAAGTCCTTTTTGAAAAAGCATTCGGTTGCCAGGTGGACGTTGAACTTCTGAAAAGCGTTAAAATGGGCGATGACCGTTGTTTAATGAGAATTGTGCCTTCGCAGCCGGTCCGGTTTAGGTAGGATATCACGTCTCCAATCCTTGATGCTATCCAACACACCCCACCAGGGGCAGTTTTACGGGGTTTTTGCCCCTGGTCAGGCTTGAAACATGCCCACCAGGGGCACTTTTGTGGGGTTTTTGCCCCTGGTCAGGCCTAAAACACCCCCACCAGGGGCAGTTTTGCGGGGTTTTTGCCCCTGGTGCATCTACCTGCCCAATAGGTGGTTTTGTAAGACGCTCTATATGAATCACTTGGAAAATTCTCCATTTTTTAATAATATGACCAGGGGCAGTTTTACGGGGTTTTTGCCCCTGGTCAGGCTTGAAACATGCCCACCAGGGGCAGTTTTGTTGGGTTTTTGCCCCTGGTGCATCTGACTGCGCAATAGACGATTTCATAAGATGCTCTATATGAAGCTTTTGACAAAACATCTGTTCTTTGAAGATTATGACCAGGGGCAGTTTTGTGGGGTTTTTGCCCCTGGTCAGCCCTAAAACACCCCCACCAGGGGCAGTTTTGCCGGGTTTTTGCCCCTGGTCAGCCCTAAAACACCCCCACCAGGGGCAGTTTTGCCGGGTTTTTGCCCCTGGTGTATCTGACTGCCCCGTTGAATTATTAGTACAATTGTGAACAATGTTCCGGATTTCATTTTCATCTTACAAGAAAGTCATTAACTTTACATTGCTATGGGTGCAGTGGGTGTAAAAGCGTTAGTACGCCCATTTTTCTATTATGCAAACACAACTGCAACCAAAACTGCGACTGCAAACACAACTGCAACCACAACCAAAACTGTACCCTCAACCCAAAACCAGGAAACCACCATTATTTATCAGCAAACATTTAAACCGGACAACCTTATGACCAGGTACGAAGAGATCATTACCAAAATTATTGAATTCAGGAACGAACGCGATTGGGAGCAGTTTCACGATGCCAAGAACCTGGCATTGGCGCTGATGCTGGAGGCAGCCGAACTGAACGAGCTGTTCCTGTGGAAGAAAGAAGACCAGATTAAAGACATTGACATTGAACGTATCAAGGAAGAACTGGCGGATGTACTAACCTATTCCTTTTTCCTGGCGCATAAATACAATCTGGACATCTTCCAAATTGTGGAGGAAAAGATGATCAGGAACGGACAAAAATACCCCCGGGAAAAAGCCCGTGGAACCGCCAAAAAGTATACCGAACTATGAGAATTACGTAGCCCAGTACAAAGTCTGGGATTATGAAACTGCGGCATATCCCAGGGCCAAGTTGAGATGGCGTGGAACCGCCAAAAAGTATACTGAATTGTGACCTAAACGTAACCCCGGGGAAGAATCTGAGATAGTGAGGAACGGGAACAAAATATATGGAAAATAGAAACACCCAGCTATGATCGTATACCAGTCCACGAAGGAAGGTTTTCTGGATGATGTGCTCCGCAACGAGATTGACACAAAGATCAACCAGGCCTTTTATGACCACCTGGGCAGACACACTTCGCCCAACGAGGTCTTATCGTGGACCAACTCTATGATGCATATGAGTCACGTGCTCATGGACCATGAAATAGCTGCAGACGCGGGGATCTCCATAGAATTCCAGATCCCGCTTACTTCCCAGCGCATAGACTTTATCATCACCGGCCTGAACGAATCCCAAAAAGAACAGGTCATCATCATTGAACTCAAGCAATGGTCCAAGGCCCAGCTGACAGACAAGGATGCCATGGTCCGAACCCGTTTCCAGCATGGGGAAACCGAGACCGTGCATCCCTCCTATCAGGCCTGGTCCTACGCCGCACTCATAGAAAGCTACAACCAGACTGTCCGGGACGAGCAGATCAACCTGGTTCCCTGCGCCTACCTGCACAATTACAATCCGGACAACGTCATCACCAACCCGTTTTACAGCTACCACACAAGTAAGGCACCAGTATTTCTTAAATCAGATGCCGTCAAGCTCAGGGAGTTCATTAAGAAATTCGTCAAGTTCGGGGACAACAAGGACATCCTCTACCGCATAGAAAACGGCCGCCTGAGGCCCTCCAAACAGCTGGCTGACAGCATCGCTTCCATGATCCGGGGCAACCGGGAATTCATCATGAGAGACGAGCCGAGTGGCAGCCCGGGTCGCAACCTGGCAACTGGGGGTAGGCACGATCACAGCCATGATCACAGCCACGATCACAGCCAGGCCTCTGCAGGCAACCGGGAGTTCATCATGATTGACGAGCAGAAGGGGGTTTATGAAACGGCGTTGTCTATGGCTGCACAGGCCCGCAGCGACAAAAAGATGGTCCTGGTGGTGGAAGGCGGCCCGGGAACGGGAAAAAGTGTGGTGGCCGTGAACCTGCTTGCCGAGCTTACCCAACGGGGACAAGTCACCCGGTACGTATCCAAGAATGCAGCCCCGCGGGCCGTTTACAAGGCCAAGCTGACCGGCACCCTCAAAAAGCGGATGATTGACAACCTCTTTGGCGGGAGCGGCGATTACTGCGACATCCCAAAGAATACATTCGACACCCTCATAGTGGACGAAGCCCACCGCCTGAACCTGAAAAGCGGCCTCTACCAGAACCGGGGCGAGAACCAGGTACTGGAACTGATCCGAGCCGCCAAATGCACCATTTTCTTCGTAGACAACGACCAGCAAATCCACATTAAAGACATCGGCGAAGCCAACCTCATAGCCCGCTGGGCGGTACAAGAAGGCGCAAAAGTACAGCGGCTGAAACTCAAATCCCAGTTCCGCTGCAACGGATCCGACGGCTACCTGGCCTGGCTGGAAAACACCCTCCAGATCAAGGAAACGGCCAACATCCGGCTCACTCCGCAGGAATTTGACTTCCGCATCGTGGACACCCCGGGAGAGCTCAGGACCCTCAT
>MWDM01000093.1 GCA_002070565.1 Bacteroidetes bacterium ADurb.Bin139 | reverse complement strand
AAAAATGTTAAAACGGACTTTCATGCTTTTGTGCATTCTGTCCCTGTCAATGGTACAGCTTTTTGCACAAATGAGGGTTACCGGAAAGGTAACCGATGCAGCCGATGGTTCTGCGATCCCATTCGCTACTGTGGTGATCAAAGGAACTGCTACCAGTGTTCCAGCCGATGCCAACGGCCTTTATGTACTTAACAACGTTCCTGAAAACGGGACATTGGTTTTCTCCAGCATCGGCTATGAAACACAGGAGATCCCTGTCAATGGCCGGGCCGAGTTGAACGCAGTGCTCATCCAGCAGGCTGTGGGCCTGGAGCAAATCATGGTGGTTGCCTATGGCACCACTACCAAGGGGTCCTATTCCGGCTCTGCCACCCAGCTAAGGCAGGAGAGCTTCAAGGATGTGCCTGTGCTGACCTTTGAACAAGCCATCGTGGGCGCTGTTCCGGGGGTGCAGATCTCCCAGAAATCGGGACAACCGGGTTCCCTGCCCGAAATCCGCATCCGCGGTTTTGGCTCCTTCAATGCAGGCAATGAACCCTTGTATGTTATTGATGGTGTGCCTGCCACCAGTGGAGACTGGAGCTCCGGGAACATCTACACGAGTTCCATGAACTTCTTGAATCCCGGGGACATTGAATCTGTCACCGTGCTCAAGGATGCCGCCGCATCTTCCCTATACGGGTCCAGGGCATCCAACGGTGTTGTCATCATCACTACCAAAAAGGGAAAAGCCGGCAGACCGGTCACAACATTCAAGGGCAATGTGGGAATATCGTATTTTGCCGTTGATAATTATCCCCTGGTGTCTGAAGAAGAAGGAGAAGTCCTCACCAGGGAAGCCTGGCGCAACTACGGGACAGACAATCCTGCACAATGGCAGAAATACGGTTCCCTGGACAACTATGTGGATGTCATGACTGAAAAGTATTATCCCTCTCGTAAAAGCAACCTGATCTACGAAAACTGGGAAGACCAGCTTTTCCGCACGGCTGTATTGCAGAACTACGAAGTGTCCATATCCGGGGGGAATGAGAACTCCAAGGTCTTTGCTTCTGTTGCCTACACAGATGAAAACGGTATCAACCGCATCCAATACATGAAACGTTTCACCGCCAATGTGAATGCAGAACATAAGATGTCAAAATTCCTTAGAGTGGGCGGTTCTATCCAGTTCTCGGACCAAAAGCAGAGCGGCCACCAGGACGGAGAGGCAAAAGACAACGTATTTTACCTGTGGAAGGTGCACCTCACCCCGCGCTGGCCTTTTAAATACGAAGACGGTTCCTACTGGATGGAATTCTACGATGGCGGTACCCGGGTAAATCCCGTGCCGCAGTTTGACCTGCAGATCAACGACGCTACCCAGATGAGGGTCATGCTCAAAGGATGGGCAGAGCTCAACATAACCGAAAACCTCAAGATCAAGAGCCTTCTGAGCAAAGACTACCTCAAGATGCACGACCGGTTTGCCTGGCTCTACGGCCACATCAACTTCACGGCCTACGGGCAGGGATATGCCTCGGACCGACACCGCTTTATTGACCGCATTGTGAGCAGTACCATTGCCAACTACAACAAATCACTGGGAAAGCACAACATCGCTCTTATGGCCGGCTGGGAAGCGGAAAAGGAAGAATTCCTCTACACCCGCCTGGCCAAGATTGACTTCTCCAATTTTGGAGCGACCGAATCGGCTCTTGCCTCGAATTTTGAATCGGGCTACACCTACAGAAGCAACTCCAACCTGCTCTCTTTTGTGAGCAGTGCAAGTTATGACTACAATAGCAAGTACTACATATCGGGCTCTTACCGCCGGGATGGATCGTCCAGGCTCGGCCCCAAAACCCGCTGGGGTGATTTCTGGTCTGTTGCCGGTTCCTGGAGGCTGAGCAACGAGGAATTCATCAAGGACATTGAATGGATCAATGATCTAAGAATCAGGGGTTCATATGGAACAAGCGGTACCCTGCCCTCCAGTTACTTTGGCTACATGGCGGTCTTTTCATACGGGCTGTATGGCACCCAGGCAGCCGGATACCCGTCCAACCTGGCCAACAGTGACCTGACCTGGGAAAAGAACCGCAACTGGAACATAGGGCTGGATGTACGTGTCTTTGACCGGTTTGATTTTGTTGCCGAATATTACAACAGGACTACAGAAGACCTGCTGCTCAACGCAACCGTACCCTCTACCACCGGGTTCACCAGTGCCCTTACCAATATTGGCTCCATGGTCAACAAGGGGGTGGAACTGTCTCTGAACGTTGACATTATCAAGACCCGGGACATGTCCCTGAAAGCAGGTATTAACTGGGCAACCCTAAAAAATGAAGTACTGGCCCTTTCCGAAGAAGGCGAACAGATCGTTAGCAGACCCCATATTTGGAAAGCCGGTTACTCTTATGTGCAGTATTACACACGTGAATACTACGGCGTGGACCCCGAAACAGGAAACCCGCTCTACTACTCCAACGCCATTTTGCCTGACGGCACCCGTGACCGTACCTTGGTTTCCAGGTCAAAGGCATCTTCTACCATCCTGGAGGGAATGACCGCCATACCCAAGGGCTTTGGGGGATTCAATTTCTCCTTTAGCTACAAATCGCTCTCTGCCTCTATGGCCTGGTCCTACAAGTATGGCCATTACGTATGGGATAATGCCGTGGATGACCTGGAAGATGACGGATACAACTCATATAAAAACACGTCCAAAGAGCAACTTCGAAGGTGGCAGAAACCCGGAGACATAACCGATGTGCCTCGAAGGGTTGCCGGCAACAGCCAGGGCGGTTACTACGACTCGAGCCGCGCACTCAAGAAAGGAGATTACCTGAGGCTCAAAAACCTCACCGTCTCCTGGACCCTGCCACAGAATCTGCTTAGCAAGGTGAGAATATCCAATGCGAGGATCTACGTGGCAGGAAACAACCTGCTCACGTTCACCGGGCTCAATTTTGATCCCGAGGTGCAGGCTAACGGATACTACAATTTTACATTCCCGGCAGTGCGTACCCTGACCATAGGCCTGGAATTGTCACTTTAACCTGTAAATAATTAAAGATATGAAAAGATATAATTTAAGTATTCTGTTGCTTACGGGATTGATATTCCTGTTCAGCTCTTGTGAGGGCTTCCTGGACACCAAGCCTACCGACGAGGTAGTTGCAGAGACTGCCATGCAGACACTCTACGATGCCAATGTGGCGGTAAACGGCCTCTATATAGATATGAAATACCAGGATTACTACGGGGGCACAATACAACTCCTGGGCGATGAGCGGGGTGATAACATCCAGCCAAGGGTCATGAGTACCGGCTGGGTGCAAATCTATACACTCGGCTATGAGTCTGAAAGCAGTACCTACTTTTCTACCTGGGAAAGGTGTTACCAGACTATCATGAGGTGCAACACCCTGATTGCCAATTTAGACAACCTGGAAGTAACCACTACTTCCGATATTGCCAAAAAGAACGACTACCTGGGCCAGGCTTATGCCGTCAGGGCCCTGGTTTACTTTGACCTGGCCCGCCTCTATGGCTATCCTTACCTGAAAGACAACGGGGCCTCACTGGGAGCTGTACTCATTACAGAAGTCACCTCCCCTTCCGAATCCAGGCAACCCAGAAGCACCGTTGCCCAGACTTATGACCGTGTTCTTGAAGATCTGAATACCGCATTGCCTCTGCTTTCCAAGGCAAAAAACACCGGCCACTTCAACTACTGGGCAGCAAAACTGCTGCAGGCCAGGGTGTACCTGTATAAAGGCGAATGGAACAATGCCTATGCCGCTGCCACAGAGGTCATCAAAGATTCGCCGTATGTGCTGGCCACCCGGGATCAGTATATCAATTACTGGAAAGAGGAAGGCACACTGGAAACAATCCTGGAGTTCTTTGTCTCGCCCCAGTCCGGCATTGATGATGACGGAGGCTACGTCTCGTACTGGCACAACCTGTGGCACGGAGCTCCCTCGTCGGGCGCCTCGCTCATACCCACAGTAAGCTGGATAAACCTTATTCAGAGCGATCCCAATGACATCCGGGCCCAGTTTGTAAGGACCGATTCGCAGTACGACCCCTCAAAGGCATGGTTCAACAAATTCCCGGGTAACGGCGGAGTCAACTTCCGTTACAACAACCCCAAGGTGTTAAGGCTTTCCGAGGCTTACCTCATTGCAGCCGAAGGTGCCCTGAAAGGAAGTGCCGGTGCCGCTGTGGCCAGCGGATACCTGAACACCATCCGCAAAAGAGCCAATCCCAATGTGGCCGATGTGGTGGCCACCGACGACCTAATCCAGACAGAGCGCCGCAAGGAGCTTGTGGGTGAAGGACACCGCTTCTTTGACCAGATGCGTCTGGGCAAATCCATCATCCGGCTTGATTCCGACGGGCATAACTTTGCCGAGTCTGCCGGATGCCCCGGAACCATTGACTGGAGCTATTTCAAGATAGTGCTTCCGATCTCTCACACAGAAAGGAAGTCCTATCCCGAACTGCAGCAGAATCCCGGGTATACGGAATAGG
>MWDM01000092.1 GCA_002070565.1 Bacteroidetes bacterium ADurb.Bin139 | reverse complement strand
CCAAAAAGAGTGCCTTCTTTCAAACGGGGCAGTCGTTTCCTGTACAGGAACAACAACAGTACAAACAGACCCAGGTAAGCAAGGGCCTCGTACAATTGCGTGGGATGTTTGGGAACCAACTCCCCGTTGCGCAGAAAAACAAAGCCCCATGGCAAGGTTGTTTCATTCCCGTAAATTTCTGAATTCATAAGGTTTCCCATACGAATAAAAAAACCTGCCAGGGCTGTTGCAATTCCCAGACGGTCCATGATCCAAAGGAAGCTGAAATGATATATTCTGCCATAATGACGGGCAAACCACCACATGGCCAGAAGCAGGGCTATGGCTCCGCCGTGCGAGGCCAGGCCGCCCTCCCATACATAGAGGATTTCTATGGGATTGGCCAGATAATAGTCCGGCTGGTAAAACAGGCAATGCCCCAGGCGGGCACCCACCAGCGTCCCAATAATGAGGGTGTAGAGCAGGGGATCCAGCAGCTTGAACGGTACCCCTTCCCTTTTGAAGAAGCCTTTGAAAATGTAATACCCTATGGCAAAGGCAATAATAAAAAATAAACTGTAATAGCGGATATCTATTTTCCAGATGGAAAAAATGACGGGATCCACATCCCAGTAAATGGCCAGCAGGTTCATAGCTGTACTGTTAAAAAAATCTGTTTATAATTCCATTCTTGAAAAAACACTCAGGGGAAGTCGCTTTCCATAATCATCCTTAAGATACAATTCCCCAAAGGTATAATTCCCGTTCGCGGGAAAACTAGCCTTGGCAAGGGTGTCGGCCAACAGCGCCGAAAATCCGTTGGAATACAAATTCAGCACCATAAAAGCGTTTTCCCCGGCCAGAATATGCGCACATTCCTGTAACAGGGCATGAAGGCAGTCATCCAATTTCCACCTTTCCCCTTCGGGCCCGTGTCCGTAGGCAGGCGGATCCAGGATCAGTCCCTGGTAGGTGTTTCCCCTGCGCACTTCCCTTTTGACAAAACGGAAAGCGTCTTCCAGGATCCAGCGGATCCCGTCCAGGCCGCTCAATTCCATATTTTCACGGCCCCAGGTAATCACCTGACGCACCGCATCCAGGTGGACCACATGGGCCCCTGCCGCGCATGCTGCCAGCGAGGCTGCCCCGGTATAGGCAAACAGGTTAAGCACCCTGGGAACAGACTGCGGGGCCTTTTCCCGGATCTTCTGCACCCTTTGGTTTATATAATCCCAATTTGGCGCCTGTTCGGGAAAAACACCCACGTGCTTGAAGGCTGTCAATCCCAGACGTAACCTGAAAAGTTTCCTGTACCCGATAGTCCACCGGTCAGGTACCGGTTTGAGCTTTTCCCAGGTGCCGCTGTCCTCTTTTCCGGCTTTAGCAAACCCGGCTCCCTGCATAAAACGCAGGTGGGCTCGGTTCATCCATTGTTCGTCGGACAGAGACTTGGGCCACAAGGCCTTGGGTTCGGGCCGTATCATCGTGTATGGCCCAAACTGCTCCAGTTTCTGCTGATTCCCGCAATCCACCAGCCGGTAATCGGGCCAGGACACAGGGCATAATAGTTGCATAGGGTAAAGATATAAAAATTGTATCTTTACACCACTTAATTCATCCTAAGAAATGGAAAACATAAGCACCTACAACTTTAATGGAAAACGCGCCATCGTACGCGTCGATTTCAACGTGCCCCTGAACGCAGAATTTCAGGTTACAGACAATACCCGTATCCGCGCAGCCATCCCAACCCTGAAAAAGGTGCTGGAAGGGGGCGGTTCGCTCATCCTGATGTCCCACCTGGGACGACCTAAAAAAGCCGAAGACAAATTTTCTCTGAAGCATATTCTGTCCGAGATTGAAACACAACTTGGAACCCCCGTCCTTTTTGCCCCTGACTGCATGGGCCGCGAAGCCGCAGAAATGACCGCCGCCCTGAAACCGGGACAAGTCCTGTTGCTGGAAAACCTCCGTTTTTACGCCGAGGAAGAGGGAAAACCACGCGGTCTGGCAGAAGATGCAACGGAAGAAGCAAAGAAAGCCGCCAAAGCAGCCATCAAAGAGAGCCAGAAGAAATTCACCGCCACCCTGGCCTCGTACGCCCATTGCTACATCAACGATGCCTTTGGAACTGCCCACCGGGCACACGCTTCAACTGCCCTGATTGCCGATTACTTCCCCAACGACAAAATGTTCGGCTACCTGATGGAGGCCGAAATCCGCGCCCTTGACAAGGTGCTGGGCGCACCTGTCCGCCCCCTGACCGCTATCCTGGGAGGGGCCAAAATATCGGGCAAGATTGCCATAATCGAGCACCTGATTGACCTGGCAGACAACATGATCATTTGCGGGGCCATGAGTTTCACCTTCATCAAAGCCAAAGGTGGCCGTATTGGCAATTCCCTGTGCGAAGACGACCAGATGCCCCTGGCCCTTGATATCCTTAAGAAAGCGGCAGAAAAAGGGGTACATGTTTACCTGCCGCAGGATGTGGTGGCGGCCTCGGCTTTTGACAACAATGCCCAAACCGTTGTTTGTCCTATAGACCAGATCCCGGACGGATGGTTTGGTATGGATACCGGCCCGGTTGCGCTGGAGCACTGGAAAGAGATTATCCTCAAATCCAAAACCATTCTCTGGAACGGTCCTGCCGGAGTATTTGAAATGCCTTCTTTTGCCAAAGGCACGTTACAACTGGTTGAATTTGTGGCAGAAGCCACACGGAAAGGCTCCTTCTCGCTGGTTGGCGGCGGGGATTCAGTGGCTGCCGTTACCCGTATGGGATATGCAGATAAAGTCAGTTATGTGTCAACGGGAGGCGGTGCCATGCTGGAATACCTTGAAGGCAAAGTGTTGCCGGGGATCCAGGCCATAAGCGGGATCAGACCGTCATAATCTCTTTTTCCTTGGTGGCCAGGACTTCTTCCACAATTTTGGAAAAAGCGTCCACTTCCTTTTGTATCAGAATTTCGGTGTCTTTGACTATGTCTTCAGACAATCCGTCTTTCTGATATTTTTTTAACAGATCCACCCCGTCCCGGCGGGCATTGCGAATGCTGATACGGGCATTTTCCCCCTCGGCCCTGGCTTTCTTAACCAGTTCGCGGCGCCGCTCTTCGGTCAGCGGAGGAACCATTATGCGGATAATCTCTCCGTTGTTTTGTGGTGTAAATCCCAGGTTGGCAGCCATGATGGCCTTTTCAATGGCTTGTATCAGGCTTTTGTCCCATGGCTGAATGATCATGGTACGGGCGTCGGGGACAGAGATACTGGCTACCTGAGCCAGGGGTGTGGGCGTCCCGTAGTATTCAATATGGACTCCCGAAAAAACGGCGGGATTGGCCTTCCCTACACGGTATGTGGCCAGCTCGTTCTCCAGGAACTCTACCGCTTTATGCATCTTTCCCCTGGCCTGTTCCAATACTTTTTTTGCATCACTCAATTCCATAATGTATCTTATTTTATAATGGTTCCTGTTTTTTGCCCGTTAACGACTTTTTGAAGATTCCCTTTGCCATTCATGTCAAACACCACTATGGGCATATTGTTTTCCCGGCACAGGGTAAAGGCAGTCATATCCATGATGCGCAGGTTCTTCTCCAGCACCTGGTCAAAAGTCAGCGAATCAAAGCGGGTAGCGTGGGGGTTCTTTTCCGGGTCATCGCTGTATACCCCGTCCACGCGGGTTCCCTTGAGCACGGCACCTACCCCCAGTTCCACAGCACGCAGGGCAGCCGCAGAATCTGTGGTAAAGAAAGGGTTCCCCGTACCGCCGGAAAGCAGGACAATAGTCCCTTTTTCCATTTTACGCAATACTTCATCGCGCTGATAATACCTGGCAATGGGACGCATGGGCGTGGCTGTATAGACAATGGCCTTCAATCCCAGGGCCTGCAGGGCGTCTGCCAGGGCTATGCTGTTGATGGTGGTGGCCAGCATGCCCATCTGGTCTCCGTGAACACGGTCGTACCCGTTGAGGGTTCCCTTCAATCCCCGGAAAATATTGCCGCCCCCCACCACAATGGAAATGCGTATGCCCGCCTCTGCCAGGGGTTTGATCTCCCGGGCATAGGTTTCCAGCACCTGAGCATCCAGGCCTCTTCCTTCTTTACCCCCAAGACTTTCGCCACTTAATTTTAGTAGTATGGAAGAATACTTCATGTTTTTGTCCTTCATATCTCACAAAGATATATAAAAATCCGTGTATCTTTGCTCTAACCACGCAGATACATCATGTCATCCTCCATTACCAAAAAAGCGATCATGAGCGTTACAGGGCTTTTTCTGATCCTGTTCCTAACGTTTCATGTAACCGCCAACCTGACCATCCTGTGGGGGCAGGAAGCTTATGATGCCGTTACAGAATTCATGGGGACCAATCCCCTGATACAGATCATGGTGCCGGTGCTGGCACTGGGTTTTGTCATACACATTGGATATTCCCTGATCCTGAACCTGAAGAACCTCAAAGCCCGGGGGCCGGTAGCCTATACCAGGGGCATGAAATCAAGGGGATATCGCTTTGACAGGCAGGCATCACAGAATATGTTGCTTCTGGGAGTCATTGT
>MWDM01000091.1 GCA_002070565.1 Bacteroidetes bacterium ADurb.Bin139 | reverse complement strand
TCGTTTGCGGCATTCAGGACACAGGGGGTGTTGCCGCCGGTTTTCATGGCCTGATAAGCCATTCCAAGGCAAGGGAACCTCTCTTCCGGCGGTTTGTGAAATTCCATGGAGCGGAAATGAGAAAGGTCCATTCTGCGTGCCTCGGGGTAATCCAGACGACGCGGATAAGACAACGCGTAGAGAATCGGCAGGTGCATATCGGGGCAGCTCATCTGGGCTTTGATTGTACCGTCCGAAAACTGAACCATGGAATGAATCAGGGACTGGGGATGGATCATTACCTCTATCCTGGACAGGGGTTGTCCAAAAAGCCAGAAAGCCTCTATCACCTCCAGGCCTTTGTTCATCAGGGTGGCCGAGTCTACAGTGACCTTTTCCCCCATATTCCAGGTGGGATGGTCCAGTGCCTCTGCTTTAGTTATGGATTCCAACTCCTGAGAACTGTGCCTGAAGAAAGGACCTCCCGAGGCTGTTAGAATAATTTTTTCTATGGGGCCCTGTTCTCCCCGTAAACATTGGAAAATTGCGGAATGTTCACTATCCACCGGTAAAATGGATCCCTTACCCGCTGCCGCTTCCCGCATAACCAGGTGACCTCCTGCCACCAGGCTTTCCTTATTTGCCAGGGCTAATGTCTTGTTGTTTTTTAGAGCGGCAAGGGAAGGCTCGAGCCCCACGAACCCGACCAGCGCATTTAAAACAAGGTCTATAGAATCCCAGGCCAGCACCTCGGCTATGGAGTCGTTTCCATACAAAACCTGTACAGGAGTTTCCTTCAAGGCATCCCTGGCCGTCTGCCAGGCATCCCTGCAGGTAACCACCACGGCCTCCGGCAGGAACTCCAGGGCCTGCCGGATCAACAAATCAGAAGACCTGCGGGCGGTTAGTACCTGTGCCTTAAAAAGTCCGGGATACCTGCGAATCACGTCCAGGGCCTGAATTCCGATCGAACCCGTTGAACCCAGAACAGCTATGCGTTTTTGGTAAGCCATATCAGAAATTGATGTAATCTGCCGGATTCAGCGGGACCCCTTTATGCCAGAGTTCAAAATGCAGGTGGAACCCGGTGGAGTACGTCCCATGACTGCCAATTATGGCAACCACCGAACCTGCCGTTACAGGATCCCCTACTTTGCTGAACAATTGCGAACAGTGTTTATATATTGACAACAGGTTGTTTTCGTGTTGTATCTGCAATACATACCCAAACTCATCCGTCCAGGAGGCGAAGTTGACGGTGCCGTCGAGCACGGCATAGATTACCGAGTTCTCGGGGGCCACTAAATCAACAGCAAAATGGTTGTTGACCGGACTAAAGCCTGAAGAAATCAGGCCTTTGACCGGCGGGAAAAAATGCAATCCCTCTATTTGCAGATTCCCCCCACTGATACTGCTCCTGTTTTGCTGCTCTTTCAATTCGGCCCCGGCCCTGAGCAGGGAATCTTCCTGGGATCTTCCTCCCACTGCAAATTCAGGGATATCGGCCGCCTGCCCCTTGGGAAGAATCTGGCCGGGAGCCATAGGATCTTCGTTTGCAAGGATACGCTGCAGGTTGGTCAGGTGTATTTCCCATAAATGAATCACTTTTTCAAGGGAATCGGCCCTGAGGGCATTGTGCATCATGACTTCACGGGTTTGGGCGTTGGGGTAACCGGGAACGACCTCCCTCAGCGGGGTATAGATAATCAGCAGTACTACGCTCGTCACCAGGATAGCAATGATCCCGAACAGGCCCAGAAGCAACTGCAGGATCGAAAATTTTAGATTAAGAACCTGTTTGTGGGATTCAATATCAAAAACTCCGAAAACATACCTGTCCCTGAGGACTTTCTTCTTGGGATGACCAGATGTCATAGATTCGCTTTGTCGGGCAAATGTAAGAATCATTTTCCAATTTGTGTTACCTTTGCATCATGGGAAGGATTATGGGTATTGACTATGGTCAGAAACGGGTAGGTCTGGCAGTAAGTGATCCGCTCAGAATCTTTGCCATCCCCCTGGAAACAGTTACCGTAGACAAAGTGACCGATTTCCTTAAAAAATACTATGAGGACCAGCCTATTGATTTGTTTGTGGTTGGTTATCCCAGACACCTGGACAATACACCGGCTCAAAACGCCTCCCGCGTAACGGCCTTTGTAACCCATTTAAAAAGGACCTTTCCACAAATTCCCGTAAAGTTGGCCGATGAGCGTTTCACATCAAAAATGGCATTTCAGGCTATGATTGACGGGGGGTTGAAAAAGAAAGACCGCAGGGATAAGGCCACTATTGATAAAGTAAGCGCAGTCATCATATTGCAGGAATACCTTCAAAACAATAAACCATGATATTGCCCATATATATATACGGGTCCTCCGTTCTAAGACAAAAAGCACAGGACATTACCCCAGATTATCCAAATCTGGACAAACTGATAGAGGATATGTGGGAAACTTTGTATTATGCAGACGGTGTGGGCCTGGCCGCTCCCCAGACAGGTCTTTCCATACGGTTATTCATGGTAGATGGAAGTGAATTATCGGAAGAACGGCCCGAATTAAAGGATTTTAAACGACTGATCATCAATCCCCGCATTCTGGAAGTAAGCGAACAGACGGTTGTCCACCAGGAAGGTTGCCTTAGCTTGCCCAAACTATGGGCAGACATTGAACGTCCGCAAAGCGTAAAACTGGCTTATGTGGGGCGGGACTTTAAACCGGTGGAAGAATGGTTTCACGGGATGGCTTCCCGGATGGTACAGCACGAATACTCACATCTGGAAGGAGAACTCTTTACAGATCTGGCCCCTGCCATCCGCAAAAAAATGCTCCAAAGCAAATTGCAGGCTATAGCAAGGGGCGAAGTCAAAACATTTTACAAAACCAAAATAGTAAAATAATATGGGGGTATTCCACGCTTATGACATCCGGGGTGTTTACGGCAAAGACCTGCTCCCTGAAGATATCTACAAAATGGGCTTCTTCCTGCCCACTGTCCTGAACACAAAAAGAATTGCGGTAGGGCAAGACTGCAGGGAGTCTTCTCCTGAAGCTTTTCAGTTCCTGGTCCGCGGGTTGTGCGATGCAGGAGCCCACGTTTCTGACCTGGGTCTGGCCACTACCCCCATGGTGTATTATGCCACGGCCAGACATCATTTTGACGGGTCCGTTCAGATTACGGCATCCCACAACGGGGCAGAATACAACGGGCTTAAGGTATCGGGACGCGGGGCCATGCCGGTGGGATATGATAACGGGCTGAACGTGCTGGAAGAGTTTGTCCTTCATAAAAAACCCGTGAAGGCTGAAAAAAAGGGACTCGTTACGCCGCTGGATCTTAAAGAGGAGTATTTCACATTTCTCTCCTCTTATGTGCCGCAACTGAAGGGATTACGCGCGGGTATTGATGTTTCCAACGGGATGGCCGGCCTGTTTGTAAAAAGGCTCCTGGGAACAGACAACGTATTTTATATCAACCAGGAACTGGACGGGCGGTTTCCCAACCATGCCCCCAACCCGCTAGTTCCGGAAAACATAAAGCAGTTGCAGGAACTGGTCAGGAACAAACAATGCGACGTGGGTGTCATCTTCGACGGAGATGCAGACAGGGTAATGTTCACCGATGAGAACGGAGCATTCATTTCTCCCGATATGATCATAGCCCTGCTGGGCCATCATTTCCTGGACGGCAAACCGGCCAGGGTACTGCAGGACATTCGTTCCTCCAAGGCTGTTGGAGAATACCTTTCCCCTATGGGTGCCCAGATGCACACCTGGCGTGTGGGAAGGGCTTTTGCTGCGCCAAGGCTCAAAGAGATTGACGGGTTGTACGGCGGGGAACTGGCCGGTCATTACTATTTCAGGGATTTCTTTTACTCTGACAGCGGATTGCTGGCTGCGCTACTGGTATTGGATGTTCTGGTGAAACTGGGAAAACCAATTTCGGAGATCATCCGTAGCATCAGAAAATATGAGAATTCCGGTGAGCTCAACTTCCGCATAGCACACAAACAGGAAGCCATGGATGCACTCAAAACACATTTTACGGCGCAGGAAATCCCCACAGCTTTTTTTGATTTTGACGGGTACCGCATTGAATTTCCCCAATGGTGGTTCAATGTCAGGCCTTCCAACACCGAACCTTACCTGCGTTTTATCGCAGAAGCGACAGACGGGGAGCTGTTGCAAAAAAAACTCGGCGAAATGCAATCGATCCTGAAACCTTATTGTAAATTGCAATGAAAAGGTTTGTTACTCTGGATGTTTTGCGCGGATTGTCCATTTTCGGAATGGTATTTTCGGCCATCATTCCCTATGGCGTCCTTCCGGCCTGGATGTACCACATTCAGACACCACCCCCGGATCATTTCCTGGATACGGCCAGTTATGGCCTGGGATGGGTAGATCTTGTTTTTCCCATTTTTATCTTTTGTATGGGAGCTGCAATACCGTTTGCTTTCAGGGCAAAATGGAAACGTTCGGGCCTGGATGTGCACCGTGACATGAAAGATATCGCAGAACGGTTTCTTATGCTGCTGGCTTTTTCATATTTATGTAACCTGTTGCAACCCTCTTTACCGGGATACTGGTCAAAAGTCCTGATCCTTGCAGGTTTTGCGGCATTGTGGTTCATTTACGTGAAAGGCTCATCATTCAAATTACGTCTTGCCGGATGGGCAGCAGCCCTTGGTCTGCTGGCGCTCTATGCTTTTGTGTTTGATGTGCAAATGACACTTTTCAGCAGGAATATCATTATTTTGCTGCTGGCCTTCTTATACTTGTTCGGGGCCCTTATTTGGTATGTCACCCGTGATTCTGAAAAGTGGCGTTTTGTTGCTTTCCTGGGTGTTGTAGCCGTAAGTCTTGTATCGCGTTTGCTGGGATTTGACCATGTTCTTTATGACAACAAAAACCTTTCATGGCTGCTGAACATGGAGGAGATCAATTTTTTGATGATCCTGCTTCCGGCCACCTGGGTCGGGGACCGG
>MWDM01000090.1 GCA_002070565.1 Bacteroidetes bacterium ADurb.Bin139 | reverse complement strand
CCCGCAAGCATGGAGATGAAATTGTTCTTTTCGGAAAAGGGCAGGTATTCCGAGGCGGAGAAGTCAAATTCCGGGAAAGTCTGCTTTACAGCCTCGCAGAGCGTATTTATAAAGGTAAAAATATCGTTTTCTCCGTCCAGAGAAAGCCAGACGACCTTTTCGGCGCTGTTTGCAACTTGCGACAGAAGGGTCGTCTTGCCGTGACCCGCGCCGGCATGGATATACACAAGCTTTGTTGGACTGTTAAGGACGGTATCTATTAAATTTTGGCGTACAATTTCTCCTGCGGCGGCTCGGGGAATCGTCAGCCTCGCGCTTGGTATATTGAGCATGCACATACACTCCACAACTAATATATGATTGGTAAATTGTAACACAAATTAGGGAAAATTGCGGGAAACATACGAAGAATTATGATAAAAAAGTCGGAATGAGAAAGTTTTTAAAAAAGTTTTGCAGTTATGTTCACGGTTTTGTTAATTGCCGGTGTTTTAAAATTATCTGAACAGTAGTATGCACTGCTGATATACAGCTTGGTCGTAAAATGAGGTGATTTAAATGAATACTGATATGATAGAAAGAATTCCATGTAAGGACTGCGGCGTGGATGAGGAAATGTTCCCCTGCCTGGGGAAATGCTGCTGCAAAAACGATGCCTTATTCATGGCTTCATATGAAAAGACTTGCCCGCACTGTGACATATGGTCCTCTCTTCCTTATGGAGCAGATCTAAAAACAGTGACTGTTTTTGAATGCAGCAGATTAGGTTATGGCAAAAGGTTAGCGGGATAACGGAATAATGAAATGATGTTGAGATTAAATGTTGATGTTTAAGGATAATAACTTAATATTTGTGAATAGAATGGGGGGCATAAAGAATGTTAAAAACGATTCAAAAAAGGATGACTGTTGTATTGATTGTGTCGATGCTCTTCCAGGTGTTTGTTGGTGTGTCACCAGTGTTGGCGGAAGATTCAAGTGACCACATAGCAGGGCCTGAGTTTGTGCCTCTGCTGGCTGTAACTTTATCCCCTGGGGAAACGACAGGGGCCACTTCAGCAACGGTTACCGGCTATGTTTATTTAAGGTCAATTTCCAGTATTTCCCGATATTTCTTGTTGTCGGCAATGACCTCATAATCTACATCACTGGTAATCTGAAAAAACTCCACCATAATCTTATGCAAAAGCGGATTATGGGAATACTTGGTCAGGGTAAGACCAAAAGAGGTTTCATGAATGTATCTTTCCTTGATATTCGTGTCATCTGCAAAACGCTTATAAAAGGTTCTGGTTGCGCTGGCGATGGCCTCGATTTCCTCATCGTCGGCGTTTTGGACGACCAAATCCAGGGCCTGATACCATAACTGGCGGCCCACCTCCAGTATATCCCGCATGCAGAAATAGTTAGCATGATCGCCGTTATGGGAATCCTCCAGGGACATGTCTATCAGGGGATTTACATAGATCCCGCTGCCTCGTATGCTGCTTACTATCCCCTGCCCTTCCAGGACTTTGATAGCCTCTCTTATTACCGTTCGGCTCACCCCAAATAACTCAGCCATTTCCACCTGAGACGGCAAACGCTCTCCGGGGGTTATGGTCCCCCTTCGGATTCCCGAGGTAATCACTTTTAAACACCGGGTGCCTTCCTATAATATTCTGTTAATGGCAGGACTGGGCATTGCAGGGTCTGCTCTGCCCCTGGAAACCGTAATCACCATCATTAACTTCGGCGCCCTGATCGGCTTTATTATGGTAAACCTTTCGGTGATTATGCATTACTATGTAAAACTCAAACGTCGGGGATTCTCCAATGTCGTTAAGTTCCTGGTTTTACCCGGACTGGGCTTGATAACCTGTACGATCTTGCTTTACAATTTGACTGCGGAAGCGAAATTGGTGGGCATTGTGTGGCTGACCATCGGGGTCATTTATGCGGCCTTAACCACTAACTTTTTCCGCAAAACACCCCGGAGCCTTACCATGCTGGAAGACATGAACGGTGAAGGCTAATCAGGAAAAATAGCCCCCCATCTAAAAAGCAGGTACGAAACCAGCCCCTGCCCTGGCCGGTTGCCAGGGCAGGGGCTTAAATAAAGGAACAGATCTTTTGTCAGGTCAAAAGTGAGAGCCTATTACCAACTATTAAGGATGGCGGTTATACAAGGCCCCCTTTAAAGGCTACTCTTTCAACCGGGCCGTCAGCAGGCAACCAAAGACTGCGGCCAACATGATCGCCAGTCCGGAGATGAGAAACCATTGGGCTACCCCCATATTTTCTGCAAACGGGCCGGCCACCAGCAAACCTAAAGGCGTAGACAGCGACATCAAGCTGGTAAGCAGGGTTAAAACCCGTCCTAATGATGCCGGGGGAATGACCTCCTGGACATAGGCAATAAAGGGGATGTTAAAAAAGTTTCCGGCTGCCCCCATCAGCACTGACAAAATGCCAAAAGCCCAGAAAGCCGTGGAGGGAAGGGCGCCTGACGCAGCGATGGCAACGCCCATGGCAAGCAGGGACAGGTTGATCATAAGGAATTTATTCTTGAACCCTCCCCATAACCCCAGGATCAGGCCTGACAACAACATGCCCCCGGCAAACAAAAACTCTATGAGGCTGGCATGCCAAGCTGTACCGTCAAAGTGCTGACTTGTCATTAAGGGAAAAATCGCACTGAGGGGAATATATATAAAACAAGTCAGCAAAACAGGGATACTAATAAGGACAAGCGCTTTATTCCCTTTGATCTCCTGCCAACCATCCAGCATCTCGCTCAGAATATGCTGCCGAGCGCTGGGATCGACTTGCGGGTCAGGGATAACAACCAGCAGCAACGCGGCAACTGCAATCACAGCCCCGATAATATCGATCAGCATAACCGCCGGAATAGAGAATACGGTCATGAAGAAGGTTCCCAGAACGGGTCCCAGCATGAATGAGCCGGACTGAATGAACCCGCTCCATCCCCCCGCCTTGACCAGCTCGCTCTCCGGTACAAACATGGGCAGGGCCGCCTGCATGGCTGGGAGGTGGAAAGACTGCCCAACGCCCCTAATAAAAAGCAGGGTATAGATTAACCAAATGGGCGGATTGCCGATGAAAAAAGCAATAGCCAATATTATGCTGGTAGCAGCAATTAATAAGTCTGCGGCTATCATCACCGTTTTTCTGCTGGACCGGTCTATCCAAACGCCGGCAAAAGGCCCTATCAAAGCCTGGGGGAGAAAAACCGCCATGGTAGCCATTGTCAAGACCATGGCTGACCCGGTCTCAACCGTAAGCCACCATACGATAGCAAATCCGGCGGCAGCACTCCCCAGAATCGAAAAGGCCTGTCCGGCCCAGATAGTCCAGAACACTTTTTTCCAATTGTTTACTGGCATGTTTATAGTTACTCCTCCGTTTCTGTAAATTCTAATCCCGACAGAACCAACGGCTACCGTATTTGGTCGGGATCGGCTCAGCACCCATGCGGGCGCAACCAAAAAAAGCACAGGCAGTTGCCTGTGCTTTGATCAAACGGAATTGTATAGGTTAAGGCCTCAGAGATCATATACCGCTATTCAACAAAAAGCAATATTGAAAAGCATAAAAAGGAGAAGCGGTTGAGCCTCTCCTTTATCATACATAATAAATAATAAAATGAACAGATCAATCCCGATTACCCCGCATACAGGCAGGGCCTTTGTGCTATGCAGTTAGCAGCGAAAAGCGTTAAACCGGAATCTGATGCTGGCCATTAATAATTCCTCCTTCAATGAGACCGTTTCTATAATACACGATTATCATTGGTTTTGTCTACAGTCGATGGGTAGACATCAGGCTGGAGAGGCACCTGACGACTCATCCAGCGTGTTCCACAGAATTTCGCAGACATCCAGAACCTTTACCTGCTCATCCTGCCCGGCCCCTTTTACCCCGTCGGAAATCATGGTCAGGCAGAACGGACAGTTCACCGCAATCGTTTGGGGAGCGGTTTGCAGGAGCTGATCCGTGCGGGATTCATTGATGCGTTTATGACCATCAATAGAATCTTCTTCCATCCACATACGTCCCCCACCGGCCCCACAACAGAAACCAAAACGCCTGGATTTGTCTATTTCCTTTATGGCAGCCCCGGTCGCTTGCAAGACCCGGCGGGGATCATCATAAATCCCGTTATGCCGGCCCAGGAAACAGGAATCATGGTATCCCAGGCTATCCTGCTCCATCCGGCTGGGTTTTAATCTGCCCTCGGCGATTAATTGAGCCAGTATTTCTGTAGAATGGTAAACTTCATAGTTACCATCCATTTGCGGGTATTCATTTTTGATACAGTTGTACCCATGGGGGCAAATGCAGATAATTTTCTTGACCTCATATTTATCAAAGGTCTCAATATTGTGCCTGGCCAGCGTCTGATAAAGGTATTCATTGCCCAAGCGGCGCGCTGAATCTCCGCAGCACCATTCCTCCGTTCCCAGATAGCCAAAGCTTATCCCGGCGTGATCCAGCAAGCGTACCAGGGCTTCGCCGGCCCTCTTGTAACGATCATCAAAAGCAACCGCACAGCCTGCAAAAAGCAGATATTCAAAAGGCCGCCCATCCTCAGCTAGGAGGTTCATCTGCTCCCTGACTCCGCGTTCCTTCATCCAATCGGATCGCGAAGCCCAGCCAACTCCCCAGGGATTATAATTTCGTTCCATGTTGGTAAAAGCACTCTGAACTTCACCCGGCATATCTCCCTGCCACATGACCAGATTACGTCGCATTTCGGTTATCTTGTTAAGATGCTCGATAAACATCGGACAGTGTTCCATACAAGCCCGACAATTGGTACAGGCCCAGAGAACATCGGGGGTCACTACGTCATAAATCAGAGTAGATAGGAATTTGCTTTTTTCCCTTCTCAGTATATCACTGGGTAATATTGTAATGCTATCATTATTGGTACAATATTACCTACGATATTATCATTTGCATAAAATAAACCGTTACTATAGTGGGTTTATATGAAACCTAACTTGACTATTGCAACAGATGGAACTGACCGGCAGAC
>MWDM01000089.1 GCA_002070565.1 Bacteroidetes bacterium ADurb.Bin139 | reverse complement strand
CAGAGCAGGGTTTGACGGTCTCCATGCAATACAACGGCCGCGAACACCGGCTCTTTGCCTCGCCCGGCTTTCAGGAAATTATATCCGATGTCACCTCCCTTTCCAGGAGTGAAGCCCAGTTCATAAACAGTTTCCTAAGAATGGCCTATGGCCTGACGGCGGTGCATTATCAAACCATAAAAGTGCACGCATCGGTCATAGAAATGAATGGGAAGGCATTGGTGTTCCTGGGCAAAAGCGGGACGGGAAAAAGCACGCACAGCCGCCTGTGGCTGCAGCACATTCCGGGTTGCACCCTGCTGAATGACGACGAACCCGTACTGCGGACCTTTGATGACGGGTCTGTGAGGGTTTACGGGGCACCCTGGAGCGGTTCCACCTGCTGTTACAGGAACGATTGGGCAGAGGTGGCCGCCATAGTGCATTTGCACCAGGGCCCGGACAATAAACTGGACAGGATGACAACCCTGGAAGGATTGGCGTCGTTATACAAATCGGCAGCCCTGTTGCGTTCAGACCGCCAAAACAAAGACAAGGTGCTGGACGTGGTGATTCGCGTTATTGAACGCATCCCCATGTATAGGCTCGATTGCCGGCCCGATCATGAAGCGGTGTTGTTGACCAGGGGATTATTGCCAGTGACATGGGACAGCTGATCATACCCAACGAAGTTTTCTTTGCCCATATCAAGGGAGAGATCAATGCCGGAAACAGCGTCAGGATACCGGTAAAGGGCAACAGCATGCTGCCCCTGATCCATCCGGAAACGGACGAAATTGAACTGAGTCCGCTGGACAAAAGGTCACTGCGGAAAGGAAATATCGTTCTGGCACTATTGGAAGACGGAAGGTATCTTGTTCACAGAATTGAAAAGGTGAAGGGTGAAATGGTCTTTATCCGTGGTGACGGAAACACCTCGGCAAGGGAAACCTGCACCGTGGACAATGTCTTTGCACAAGTGAAGGGGATCTTCAGGAAGGACAAAAAGATAGAGAAAAACAGTTGCCAATGGAAGTTCGCTCAATACGGCTGGCCGTCTTCCCCTTTGTTGCGGAGGATTTGCCTGGGCGCGTTCCGAAGGCTGCGGTCTTAATCCCGGAGAAAAAAAGCGATTGCGATGAAAATAAAAGAGAACATCAGAATCAAGCAAATTGGGGATGAAAAGATCCTGGTGTCCAACAACGGCAACAACCTGGATTATACACGGATAATTTCCCTGAATCAATCCGCTGCCTTTCTGTTTGAAGAAAGTATGGGTAAGGAATTTACCGTGCAGGAGTGGGCACACAGGCTGACAGGCAGGTATGGCATTGATCACGCCCAGGCTTTGTCTGACGCACAGAAAGTCGCGGACAAGCTGATGCAGGCTGGTGTCCTGTGTGAATGAGTGCTGTGGGTGCTGTGGGCGCTGTGGGTGCTGTGGGTGCTGTGGGCGCTGTGGGCGCTGTGGGCGCTGTGGGCGCTTGCCTTACTGCCCGGGGATGACTGGGCCGGAAGCAGAGCCGGGTTCTTCCAGAAGCTCCGTGTCTGCAGGGAAGGCTGCTGTTTCCCGGAGCTCCGTGTCTGCAGGGAAGGCTGCTGTTTCGGGGAGGGTCGTGTCTGCAGGTAAGGCTGCTGTTTCGGGGAGGGTCATTGCACTGAGGGTCGGATCAAACTCGCCCGGTTTATTCGGATCCTCCTTCCCGTCGGCGGGATCGTCGGGCTTGAGACAACTGTTCAGGCCCGTCACCAATAGCAGAGAGATTACCAGCCAGGACAAAAATGCCGTTGATAGTTTTTTGCGTTTTTTCATGGTACAAATTTATAAAAAAGTAAAGAAATCACATTAGGTTATGCCTCAACGTCAATCGAAGAAAGAGGGATCTTTGCGATCAAATTGGCTGGCGCCTAAACTTGTGCAACTGGTGGAGCGGTTCTTGCAACTGGTGGAGCGGTTCTTGCGATTGGGGAAGCGACTTGCAAGGTACGGCCTGGATGGATTTGTTCTGGCCCTTATTGCTTCCATAGTGGTGGCTTATCTTTGGCCGCGACCCGGCGTGTACCGCGGTATAGTTGATTTACAGGACATCACCCGTATTGGGATAGCCCTGATCTTCTTTTTCTACGGGCTGAGGCTCAATCCGGCGCAGCTAAGAACAGGCCTGGCAAACTGGCGCCTGCACCTTGTTGTACAGGCGGTTACTTTCATAGTCTTTCCCGCGTTGGTTTTGCTGGCAAAAATAGTGGTCCGGGGGACCTGGGATGCGCCCTTGTGGGTGGGAACCTTTTTCCTGGCCGCCTTACCCACCACCATTTCTTCTTCCGTGGTCCTTGTTTCCATGGGCCGGGGGAATGTGCCTGCAGCCATTTTCAACGCGTCTGTATCCAGCCTGCTGGGGATACTTCTGACCCCTTTGTGGATGGGGATCCTGCTCGCTGGCACCAACGGCGGCTTTTCTCCCGCGCAGGCCATCCTGCAACTTTCCCTCCAGGTTGTACTTCCCGTATTTGTGGGGATGACGCTGCACAAAAGATTTGGCATACTGGTAATCAGACATCCACGCCCCTTCAGGCTTTTTGACCAGGGCGTCATCCTGCTCATTGTTTATATTTCTTTTGCCGAGTCGTTTTTTAACAAGATGTTCCGGGACTATTCCTCCTGGCACGTCCTGCTGCTTTGTGTTGCCATGCTGGCCTTGTTTTTCGTGGTTTACGGCCTGACAACGCTCTTGGCTAAAATTCTGAAATTCAACACCCCCGACACAATAACCACGGTATTTTGCGGTTCCCAGAAATCACTGGTCCACGGCACCGCCATGTCCCGCGTGCTCTTTCCCGGCTACACCGCCACCGCTGTCCTCCTCATGCCCCTGATGATTTACCACACCCTGCAACTTATCGTCACCAGCGCCATTGTCGGGAAGCGGAGCCTCCCTGCACCTGAGGATAACCAACAGTTGTAGCTTCCTGCACAACTTACACTTTCACTTTTGCCGAGGCTTCCCGTGCATTAGCTGCCCCCGGTAGTCACTGACACCCCAAGACCGGGAAGCTTTTTCCTTGTGCCGAGGCTACCCGTGCCTTGCGGTATCACCGACCGACTGCCCGGAGCAGGAGTACCGCGTACACTTGATGTATTGTGCTGGATATCAGTACCATATCAAAAGAGCTACCTTATAGAGCTCTTTTCTTAATTACTTGTTAAACAGGATAATACATCAAGTGTACGCGGTACCATGACCTGCGTTACTTACCACCTCCCCCCAAAATTGACAAAATACCGCAAAAACAGGGGAGGGTGGTAAGTAGTGAAAAACCGCGCAATGCTTCTAAGAAACAGACATACAGCGTATTATGTGTTTATGTAACATTGTTGTTACTTACCACCTCCCCCGCAAATTGATGAAATACCGCAAAAACAGGGGAGGGTGGTAAGTAGTGAAAACAACGCGCACGCTCGTAACGCGCACAAAAACAACTAGATACATGGATTTGCGTCAAAACCGCCACTTACCACCTCCCGGAAAGCATCCTAACAAATGAATGGTGCTGCGAAGCAGCGCCTTAAATAAGCGCCAAAGGCTTTTGGCGCACCGCTGGTTTCCACCTCGTATGGTTTGGCAGCGACCAGACGGAGCTAAGCGGTGGCTGCATCCCGCAATTTTCCTACCAGTTTGCGCAAATTAGCGTACGAAGCTATGCCCGTGATGATGTTGGCCATGAAGCCGGCCCACATGACACCCTGCAGGCCCAGCAGGGCATTGCCGGCCAGGGCAAGCGGTACAAACAACACAAAGGTACGTACCGTTATGAAAAACACAGAAGGGTAGGGCTTGTTGAGCCCGTTATAGGACGATGTGCTTAGCATGACCAGGCCCTGGAATCCGTAGCTGGCGCCAATGATATAGAAATATTGCCTGGCAACGGCAATTACCTGGGGGTCGTCTGTAAAAACAGAAGCAATGGTGCTTCCAAAGAACAGCAGGACCAGGTAAAGAGCCCCTCCCCACAGGAGTGAGAACCGGCAAGCATAGCCTAAAGCCCTTAAGATTCTGGGGAACTGGTGGCGGCTTATGTTCTGGCCTATGAAAATGATCAGCACCGAGCCCAGTGAGGAAATGACCATCAGGGCAAACATCTCGACCCGGGAGGCCACGCCAAAGGCAGCCACAGCCTCTTTGCCGTAAGAGGCAACGATCCTGTTGATCACGGCCAGCGACAGCGGGGTGATCAACAGGCCAAGGGAAGCCGGACCGGCTATGAATAACACCTTTTTCCATACCCCGGCAATCATCTTGAAAGAACCGGGACGCAAGGTGATGATCTTTTCCCTTTTGAAGAGGATGATAAGTATGATCACCATGCTTACGCTCCGTGCAATGACCGTGGCCAGGGCAGCCCCTTTCACGCCCATTTCGGGAAAGGGCCCTATTCCAAATATCAGAAGCGGGTCCAGCACTGCGTTGATGACGGCAGAAGTGAGCATAACCATGCCGGGTGTGAAGGTATCACCGGCAGCCCTTACGACGTTGTTCCCCACCATGGGCAGTACCACGAACGGGACCCCCACGTACCAGATGGACATGTAATCGTGGACGTATTCCAGGATATCACCAGAAGCCCCCAATAATGAAAACAAAGGTCTGATAGTCAACATTCCGGCAACCACAAACACCACAACCGCCAGCAGTCCCAGCAGGAGCGCACTGCTGGCTATGGTCCTGACGTGATCCCTTTCGGCCGTAATGATGTTGCGCGACACCAGGGAACTGGTCCCGATTCCTATCCCTTGTCCTATTCCGTTCAGGAACATGATTACCGGAAAAGTAAAGCTGATGGCTGCCAGTGGCTTCACCCCCAGCCGGCCCAGGAAAAATGTATCGGTAAGGTTGAAAATCACCATCCCCATCATCCCAAAAAGCATGGGCCAGGTGAGCGATACGAGTTGTTTGCCTATACGGCCGCTGGTAAGATTCCGGTTCAGATGTTTCATACGTAAATTTTTAATAATAGCATTATTGCCATATAATTCTATTTCAATATATTATATTTTAAACCGTTTG
>MWDM01000088.1 GCA_002070565.1 Bacteroidetes bacterium ADurb.Bin139 | reverse complement strand
TTGGGGTAATTATGAATAATTTGATCAATAATAATTTTAATAATGTCCGGGTATTTAAATAAAACATTGGAATATGCTATGATAAAAAGCCGCAATCTTTCCCGGGGTTCAGTTCCTGCATCTTTTAACTGCGAAAAAGCATTGATTAATTGGGCCATGACGGTTTTCAAGGCTTCGTTAATAACGGCGTCTTTGGAGCCAAAATGGTAGTTTACTGCGGCCAGATTCACGTCGGCTTGATTGGCAATTTTGCGGATCGTCACATTTTGAAAACCTTCTGAAGCGATGAGCTCCATCGTGACTTTAATAATTCTTTCCTTGGTACCAAGCTCATTCCTGACATCCATAATTTACCACTCCTATGTTTGAAACAATGTTTTAAATGCATTTTAAAATATCCCGCTACCCTTGTCAAATTCTTATGTGTTACAATCTTGATTGACAAAATAGATCGTCTCATTTAGGATTATTAAAAAACAATGATTGAAACAATGTTTGAAATTTAGTTGGTTTGGGGAGAGAGGTTGTTCCATTCATGGAAAATGTTCTGCGTATGGGGATAGATGTCGGATCAACTACGGTTAAATTAGTGGTTATGGATGATAGCGGGTCCATTCATTACAGCAGTTATCGTCGCCACAATGCCGAAACGAAAAGCAATACCAGCAGGTTGCTTAAGGAAGCCATGGCCAAGATAGGGAATCAGCCCCTTACCGTGATGGTCAGTGGTTCGGCGGGTATGTCAATTGCATCTGATTTGGGTCTGATGTTCATTCAGGAAGTGATTGCCTGCAGCCAGGCCATTGAATACTTTATTCCTCAAACCGACGTTGCGATAGAGTTGGGCGGAGAAGATGCGAAAATAAGCTTTTTTCAAGGTGGTCTTGACCAGAGAATGAATGGCATCTGTGCAGGGGGAACCGGTGCATTTATTGATCAAATGGCGGGCTTGCTGGGAACTGATGCGCAGGGGTTAAATGAGCTGGCCGCCCGGCATAAAACGATATATCCGGTTGCGGCTCGCTGTGGTGTTTTTGCGAAAACCGATATACAGGTGCTTTTAAACGAAGGTGCCCGCAAGGAGGATCTGGCTGCCTCGGTTTTTCAGGCGGTGGTTAATCAGACCATAAGCGGTCTGGCCTGTGGCAAGCCGATTAAGGGAAAGATTGCTTTTCTGGGAGGACCCTTGTTTTTCTTGTCCGAATTAAGGGATCGCTTTACGAAAACGTTGCAGCTTAAGGAAGGGGAAGTCCTTTTCCCCGAACATGCGCAGTTCTTTGTGGCTATGGGAGCGGCTCTGGCGTCCTACCAGCAACCCATTATGAATCTGGCTGCCATTATTGATCGCTTGGAACACCTGGATAAAAGCGATGCCTCTAAAACCTGCCGACTAAGTCCATTATTTAAGAATGAACGTGAACTGCAGCGTTTTCGAGAACGGCACGCTGTCAATCAGATCACCAGAGGTGAGCTGTCAAGTTTTAGCGGTCTGTGCTATTTAGGCATTGATGCCGGATCAACCACCAGTAAAGCGGTTTTGATAGATGCTGAGGGCCGACTGTTGTATTCTTTCTATGCCAATAATCAGGGCAGTTCAATTCAATCTGCCGTGCAAATGCTGACCGATCTTTATGACCATCTGCCGGAGGGTGCTTCTATTGCCAATGCTGTTGTTACCGGTTATGGAGAAGGTCTGTTGAAAGCCGCTCTGCGGGTTGATGCCGGCGAAGTTGAAACCGTGGCCCATTATACCGCAGCAGAATTTTTCAATTCCGGTGTCGATTTGATACTCGATATTGGCGGCCAGGATATGAAATGTCTTAAAATTGCCAATGGCATCATTGAAAACATTCTGCTGAATGAGGCTTGCTCTTCGGGGTGTGGTTCCTTTATCGAAAGCTTTGCTCATTCTTTGAATATCCCGGTGGATGAATTTGCAGATTTGGCCTTAAGTGCGCCTTCCCCAGCCGATCTGGGTTCACGTTGTACGGTTTTTATGAATTCCAAGGTCAAACAGGCCCAGAAAGACGGGGCATCGGTCGGCGATATTTCAGCCGGGTTGGCTTATTCGGTCATTAAAAACGCGCTTTATAAAGTCATCAAGATTAGAAGTCCTCGGGATCTGGGAGAGAAGATTGTCGTACAAGGCGGCACTTTTCAGAATGATGCCGTCCTTAGAAGCTTTGAACTGATTACCGGACGTGAAGTCGTCAGGCCGGATATAGCCGGTCTTATGGGGGCTTTGGGTGCGGCCCTTATTGCCCGCAATAATGCCCGGGATCAACAACTGAGTACGATACTGACCAAAGAACAGCTGCATTCTTTTTCCATTCAGACCAGCATGCGCAACTGTGCCGGCTGTGCCAACACCTGCCAGTTGACTGTCAACCGGTTTGCCGATGGCCGGCATTTTATTTCCGGCAACCGCTGTGAAAAAGCCAGCGGCCAAAAACAAGTCAGCCAACCGGTTCCCAATCTGTACGATTATAAACTGCAACAGCTTATGAGTTATCAGCCGCTGGAGCCTGACCAGGCCCGCCGCGGAACGATTGGAATTCCGATGGTTTTGAACATGTATGAAAATTATCCGTTCTGGTTCACTTTTTTCACCAGCCTGGGCCTGCGGGTGGAAACCTCACCTCGCTCTTCCCGGGCCTTGTTTGAACTGGGCAGTAACACGATTCCTTCGGATACGGCCTGTTTTCCGGCCAAACTCGTGCATGGGCATATCGCCGCCCTGATTAACCAGGGGATAAAAACCATTTTTTATCCTTCAATTATTTATGAGCGAGCGGAACAAAAAGAAGCCGATCAATGTTTTAACTGTCCCATGGTGATCTCCTATCCGGATGTCATCAAAAATAATATGGATATGATTAAGGAAAATGGTGTGTGGCTGATCAGTCCTTTTCTGCCCTATGATCAGCCCAAACAATTGGCGCATCGTCTTTATCAGGAACTGCGTCCGTTGGGAATCGATAAAAATGAGATCATTCGAGCAGTAGGAAAAGCCTGGCAGGAAGATCAACGCTGCAAACAAGCCCTGCGTCAAAAAGGGGAAGAGGTTCTGCAGTATCTGAAGGCCAGCGGCCGCAAAGGGATCGTTCTGGCCGGGCGGCCTTATCACATTGATCCTGAGATCAATCATGGCATTCCGGAGATCATCAACAATTATGGACTGGCGGTGCTTACCGAGGATGCTATCGCCCATCTGGGCAATGTGGAGCGTCCTTTGCGGGTGGTTGACCAATGGATGTATCACAGCCGGCTATATGCGGCCGCCAGTCTGGTAAGCACCGAACCCCATCTGGAATTGGTGCAGCTGAATTCTTTCGGTTGCGGACTGGATGCAATTACCACCGATCAGGTCAAGGAAATTCTGCAGCAACAGGGGAGAATCTATACGGTCTTGAAAATCGATGAAGGAGCGAATCTGGGTGCTGCGCGGATCAGAATCCGTTCCTTGCTGGCCGCCATGGATAAACAGGAGAAAAATTTAATCCTGCCCCAGGCTTTGCCCAAAGCACCCCGGGTATCTTTCACTCGTGCCATGAAACAGGAGCATACGATTTTATGTCCGCAAATGTCGCCCATCCACTTCGAGTTTTTGGAAACGGTTTTTAAGACGGAAGGGTATCATATGGAGCTGCTCCCCGCAGTCGCACATTCTGCGGTTGACGAAGGACTCAAATATGTCAACAATGATGCCTGCTATCCTTCCATCATCGTGATTGGACAATTAATCGAAGCCCTGCAATCAGGACGATATGACCTGAACCGGACGTCGGTAGCGATTACCCAGACCGGCGGAGGCTGTCGGGCTACCAACTATATCGGTTTGTTGCGCAAGGCCTTGCAGGATGCCGATTTGGCACATATTCCAGTCATATCAGCCAATCTTTACGGACAGGAATCCAACCCGGGATTCAAAATAACCGTCCGGCTTCTTAAAAAAGCGCTGCAAGGACTGGTATACGGAGATCTTTTAATGCGGGTGGTGCATCGGGTCAGGCCCTATGAAGTCATTCCGGGTTCTGCCAACCTGCTCTATAAAAGATGGGTAAAACGCTGCCAGGAACAACTATTACATGGAAGCCGCAAGGATTTTGAAGCCAATCTAAACGGCATCGTGGATGAGTTTGGTCAATTGGAGATTTCCCAGCAGCCCAAGCCTAAAGTGGGGATCGTAGGTGAAATCCTGGTTAAATATCATCCCACTGCCAATAACAATATTGTCGGGGTTTTGGAAGAAGCCGGTGCTGAAGTAATTCTTCCTGATATGATGGATTTCTTCCTCTATTGTGCTTATGACAGTGTTTTTAATGCCCGGTATTTATCGGGCCGATACAGGCAGCTCTGGCTGGGCAAGCTCATTATTCACTACCTGGAAAAACAGCGTAAAATCATGAAACGGGCCCTTGAAAAGAGCACGCGTTTTGAAGCTCCCCGATCCATTTATCATAAAGCTGATCTAGCCCAGGAAATAGTATCTCTGGGGCATCATTGCGGTGAAGGCTGGTTTCTTACCGCTGAAATGATTGACTTGATTCAGAATGATGTGCCCAATGTCGTTTGTGTACAGCCCTTTGCTTGTTTGCCCAATCATGTATGCGGCAAAGGGATGATCAAGACACTCAAAGAAAACTATCCCCAAGCCAATATTACAGCGATTGATTATGACCCTGGTGCCAGTGAAGTCAATCAGCTGAATCGAATCAAATTAATGCTATCAGTAGCATTTAAAAATATGAATCGGCTGCATAATGATCATTTAATTCAAAGGATTGCAGACCATCCCGCAGGATCTCAGGGATTATTCCTGGGTCAGGCTTGATATGTGTTGTGTGTTGAGGGGACGGTCCTTTTGACACACAATATTAGGGCAAGAGTAGAGCGTATATTTTAATTCAGATTATTACCATGTCATGTTAAAAGGTATTGTATGACTAGTATAGAGTATCATAAATTACGTAAAAATCAGTTCCGCGGAGAATAGCTGGTAGCGCAATTACATATTGAAACGTATTTACGATACTGACTAATGGGA
>MWDM01000087.1 GCA_002070565.1 Bacteroidetes bacterium ADurb.Bin139 | reverse complement strand
TGCCCTTCTTAACCAGGGCTTGCCGGTTGAAGTCTACTATGATGTTATTCAGGATATGAGCGCCATGTACCAGGCTCAGATAGACGTTATCCTGGAAGATATCGAAAACCTGCAACTGAAGCTCGTTGCCCTGGAAGGGATCCGTGCCAAACTGCTGGAAGATTTTCAATAAACCATACGGATAAGTTAGCGTATAATGATTAAAAAACTTAGCATATTTCTGATAGCTGTTCTAACGGTTGCGTCCCTTGGGGCGCAACCGGCAGAACGCTCCGGAAGTGCTGTATATGCTCCACGTGCGGGACAAGTGCAAGTTTCGGCGGTGTTGGGCAGCGGATTATATTTCGAGTATCTGGATAATTTAACCCCCCTGTTGCCAAGTTATTTGCCGGGTTATGACCTGGGCATAGATCCTCTGGAAAAAGGCGTGGGTTATTATCTGCAAATGGGCAGTATGGATGTCAATCCAATTGTCAATCTTGCAGGGATACAGGGAAAAGTTTTCCTAACCAACCGCTTTGCACTCAACGCCATGTTTGCCATGCAAATTGACGTTACCCCCCAGCGTGATTATATTGAAGGCATCAACCTGGAGAGCAGTGGTCTGTTGGACCTCAGAGGCATTCAGTGGGTTGAAGGCAGGCTCACCAATAAATACCTAGTAAATGTTGGCGCAGACTACTATTTCAACAACTGCAACGGAAGACTGTTCCCCTATATTGGTGTACTGGGTGGTTTCCAGCACGCGAGAGTTCAGGCATACCTGCCCTATACAGGGATAGAAGTGCCAACAGAAACCGGGACAGATCCCATAGAACTCTACGCGTTGGATAAACGTGCAGGTGAAGCATATGCAATATCCGGAGCGATCACGGCCGGCGTGGAATACAACTTCCTGCCGGGCATGAACATAGCTCTTGAGGTGCGCCCCTTCAATTATTACTACACAGCAGTCCGTATGTATGCAGACGGCCAGGAATACAATGCTTATGAAATGCAGTTTAAATTCTTTGCCTTTCCGCAACTTAAATTAGGATTCCGTTTTTAGTAATTGTTGAAAGAACTTGTAAAACCGCCCTCCTGTGGGGGCGGTTTTTTAATTACCTTTGTTCCCTGAATTATTTAATAACTATGAAAAAGATTTTATTGTTTGCATTGATCCTGACAGGACTTGCTTCCTGCAAACAGGCCGCCGATGTTCCACAGATTGACCTGACCCTCTCTAAGGCATTAAAAGGGAATGCCACATTGAATGAATTTGTTACACAGGCAAAAGACAATGCCAATACCCTGGCGCGCGAATGCGTAAATTTGCATGAAATGGCACAGGAATACCTTGAAGTGGACTTTGATTCCCTAAGCACAGAAGAGCAGGAGAAGATTGTATCACTGGATTATAAATACGTAGAGATGTGGTATAACTTCAATGTCAAATATACCTCCCAGACGATACAATTGCTGGAATTCCTCAAAGACGAGTCCATTCCCAAGGAAGAACTCATAGATATGAGCAAAGCCATGGCTCAGGTCAATTCCTTTGTCCAGGAACTGAAAGACACCTATGGCCAGGACCTGAAACTGGATCCCCATCCGGCACCGGTACAGTGATCGCTGTTTCTGACAAGATACTGGTCAGTGAAAGCATCCTGACAGAATATTTCACCTGCGATCTGCAGGCCTGCCGCGGCATTTGCTGCGTAGAAGGCGACAGCGGGGCCCCCCTGACACAGGAAGAATGTACATACCTGGAAACGGAATGGCCACGCTATATTCCCACTATGCAAAATGCGGGGGTGCATGCAGTGGAAAAACAGGGTCCCTGGACCCTTGATATTGAAGGCGATACGGTAACCCCTCTGATAGAAGGGAAAGAATGTGCCTATGCTTTTTTTCGCGACAGAAATTGCCTGTGCGCCATTGAAAGGGCCCACAACCAGGGCGTATCCTCTTTCAGAAAACCCATTTCGTGCTGGATCTATCCCATAAGGGTTCAGAAACTGGCAGATGGCCTCATCGGGCTCAATTACCACAAGTGGTATTTATGCAGTACAGCCCGCGAACTGGGCGCCCAAAAAAAGATACGCGTTTTTGAATATTTGAAAGAGCCACTGATTCACTGCTTTGGCCGGGATGTTTATCAGGCCATCAGACAGGCAGCAGACAATCCCGGATAATATCGTCAGATACGAAAAGCCGATCCGGCGGGATGCGTACCCGGGTGTGCTTGCGCTCCGATAGACTGTATTCCAGAAGGCCCCGCCCCAAAAGCGGGGCTATTTGTTTGAGGAACCGCTCAAGGGCTTCCGCCCCTTCCCGTTCCTGCAGCCCTGTGATTGAAAGTCCCTCTACAGTGCGCAACTGCAGCATGACCCATTCGTTGTGCCGGTCACGTGGTGTAAGGCGGTCGTAAGTCCTGGCAGGGGAGCCTTTTTCTATTCCCTGAACATAACGGCCCAGGTGCGAGACATTGGCATACCGGTCACGGCCGTTGAATGAATGGGCAGCCGGTCCCAGTCCAATGTAAGGAGTACGGATCCAGTAACCGCTGTTATGGAGCGATTCCTTGCCGGGAAGACAGAAACTGGACACTTCGTATTGGGCGTACCCCCTTCCGGCCAGGAACTCCTGCAAATAACCATATTGCGCGGCACAGTCCTCCTGAGGTGGCAGAAGGCCTTGTTTTCCCCAGGGGGAGGCGGGTTCCAGGCTTAGCTGGTAAGCCGAGATGTGCTCCGGAGACAGGGCAACCGCCTGACGAAGGGATTCCTTCCATTGGGACATGGTCAGGCCGGGGAAGCCAAAAATCAGATCCAGGCTGATGTTCTTAAAACCCGCGGCCCGGCCCACCTTTACGGCATTGATGCCTTCGCCGGCCGTATGCCGGCGTTTCATGGCCCTGAGGTGGGTGTCTTCAAAAGACTGCACCCCAATGCTAAGCCTGTTCACCCCAAAGTCAAACAATGCAGAGCAGTATGCAGGAGTAAGATCTCCGGGATTGGCTTCCAGGGTTACCTCGGAGGGTTCCATCGCGTTATTTTTCAGGTCGTTGCATAGCAAATCCAGGATCGGGGCAAGTTCAGCGGCCGTGCAGACAGAAGGGGTGCCGCCGCCTATATAAAGAGTATGGCGCAGAGGGTATGTTCCGCTGCGCCATAAATCAAGCCACCTGTCGCGTTCCCTGATCCATTCCTGTTTAATGCATTCCAGCACCGGATTGATTTCCCGGAGTTTTGTACTGGAGTAGAAGTTGCAATAGGAGCAAAAACTCCTGCAAAAGGGAATGTGAACGTATATCAACGCAAAAGGATCTCGGTCACGCCAATCTGCCCGTCTGTGGTGTAGGTTTCTGCCGTATAAATACCACGGCCGAACGTGACGTTTCCAAAGAAAATGCAGAATTCCAGCTCGGCTCCCTGGTAGTCAACTTCCCTGACGGCCGAATAAACCAGTTGTTCTCCGGCCGCATTGAACACGCCCTGATCCGGGTTGGTGAGCAAAATGCCATCGGGGCCCTTGATGCGCAGGTAAATATTTTTTGGTCCTTTCTGCGAAATAGCGTTCTCAATAAGGCTACCGCACAGTTTTAACCGGGTAATGCGGCTGGAGCGGTCAGACTCCTTGCCGCTTTCTGTAATGCCGGTCAGTACAAAGTTACGCCCTTTGATCTGTGCTCCTATTTCTACCTGACGGGCGTATTCATCGGTAGTGGTGCGGAGCTCCTCGTATTGCTGGGTAACACGGGAAGCCTCTTCCCTGGCCTGTGTGGCATCTTGGCGCAAAGCCAGATTGAGGGTGTTGAGCGAGTCTATCTGGTGGATGTAACTTCGCATGATGCTGCGCAGGGTTCCCAGTTCTTTTTCATATTCACGGATACGGGTACGATTGGTCGCTTCTGTCTTGTTGATACGCTCAATAAGCTGATCTATCTTTTCCCGCTCTTCCATCAACCGCAGGTTCAGGGTGTCGTTCGTAGTGCTCAGTGAATCGTATTGGGAACGCAACTGGATGGTCTGCTGAGTCAAGTCCTCTTTTTCCAGATTCAATTCTTTTATCATGCCACCCCGGTCTATCCATACCCAGGCCAGGGCTCCTATCAGCAGTGCGGCCACTACGGACAGGATAATGATAATGGTTTTGAGATTTTTTTCCATAATTGAAAAGTTTAGTTATCACAAAAGTAATAAAAAAAGACCTACATTTGTTTACACCTTCAAATCAAACCATATATGAAAGGATTTAACCTGTGGATCTATTTACGGCGTGTTGCAAAATACATCGTTTATTACACCATCATCATATTGATCTTGCTGCTTATTGTCTATTATACAAGCGACAACCGCAACATCACGTTCTGGGAACTGATCCGTCCCGGATCCCAAACCAACCTGATCATTCTGATTGTGGCGTTTTCTGCCGTCTATCCTTTCCTGGGATTCTCCAAAAAAGAGGTCTATACCAACCGGTTTTCAGAACAAGACAAGGAAGCTGCCATACGCATTTTCTCCGAATCGGGGTTTATCCTTATATCTGATCAGGACGGAAAAATGGTTTTCAAATCCAAACGGATCGCCATGCGGGTCTTTCGTGTTTTTGAAGATAAGATCACCCTGGATTACCGGGGCGATCAGCTGACAGTTGAAGGCATGCGCCGGGACATTCAACGTATTGCCAGCCATCTGGGAAACTATTTCCGCAGCGTCAGGGAAGACGAGTAGCCACAGAAGCGCATCCGGCTCAGAAAAACATACACCAGATCACAATGGTTGAAAATCCCCCGAACAGGAGGGAGGCGTAGACCACAGACACGGCACGCAGGATGGGAAGGAGCCGCCGGTTGTTCAGTCCCAGGGTCTGAAAGGCAGACCAGAAGCCATGGGTAATATGAAACCACAGGGCGCCAAACCAGGCAATGTAACAAATGGCTATCCAGGGAGTTCCCAGGTACCCGGTCACAAGCAGGTATCCGTTCTGCGGTTCTCCGCCGGCAAGGTGTTGCCATTGCATTTTTGTCCAGAACTGGCTCAGGTGCAGTATAAGAAATCCCAGGACAATGACTCCCAGAAGCAACATATTCTGTGATGCCTGCCTGTCAAAGCGATATCCCCTTGATTTCATGCCCCTG
>MWDM01000086.1 GCA_002070565.1 Bacteroidetes bacterium ADurb.Bin139 | reverse complement strand
ACTAAGTTCAATATTTTTACCTTGTACCGGAAAAAGGTCAAGTTCTGGGGTGGAAATTTCAGTTTTTTTGCTTATTATTGCACAAAGGGTTGTTTTTGTTGTAAACACTTTAAATATAGCTATTTAAACTATACTTAAAGAACAAAAACCCCTTTTTTTTGAGTATTTATGAATAATTCAAGCTAAAACAATTATTACGGTTCTTGGTATACTCTTCTTAGGAGTATCCTGTGACAGGGAAAATGGTCCCGATACGGAAACAGCCGATCTGGCAGGAGAACTCACAGAAAACAAAACCCTTCTGAGTGGAAAAACCTACTCATTAACGGGAGGATTGCATGTTAAGGCAGGAGCCCAGTCCAAATCCGAAATTGGAGATACTCTTTACGGGGGTAACGATCCTGCCGATAATTCAGGGATACTGAGTTACATCAGGCTTGAGTATACCGGTTATGCATTTAGTGAGGAAAGGGAAGCCAACGGCTTTACCTTTTACGGGGTGGGCAACGGGACTGTTGTGGACCATCTGCAATCATACAAGGGATCGGATGACGGTTTTGAGTGGTTTGGAGGCACGGTGAATGTCAAGTACCTTGTTGCCACCGATAACAGTGATGATTCTTTTGACTGGACCGAAGGATGGTGCGGTATGGGACAATTCCTGGTAGCCGTACAGCGGCCCTCTGCAACTATCGGATATGAATGTGATTGCCTTATTGAAGCAGACAATAACAGCAAGGATTTTGCCGCTAAACCTGTTTCTTCCCCCATTTTGGCAAATCTGACCTTAAACGGGAGCGGATCTACATTAAACAAACGCGGTATACGTTTGAGGGCAGGAACAAAAGTCAGGTTATACAACACCCTGGTTATCGGTAAACCAAATTGTCTGACCACCGAGACCGTTGAAACTGAAACTTCTCTGACAGATGGAACCTCTGTTCTTGATCACATTTATCTGGCCGGGAACATGTCAACAGCAGCAGGGATCTATACTGTAGACATGTTTACTGCCAATAGTAATAATGGCCTGCTTAAAAACATAACCCTTACTTCAGATTATATAGGGACAGTTGCTGGCGGAAAAGACATGAGTCTTGTCAATTCATTTTTTGTAAAAACTGATTATAAGGGAGCAGTGGCCCAGGGGAATGACTGGACCGCAGGTTGGTGTAAATAAACATAAGTAAAAGAGCCATAGTTGATATCATGTATTTTGACAAGAAAACTGTACCTTTGTAAGTTGTCAGAAGAATTTTGAAAAGTATCACATATGGCTTCATTAATAAATGTTATTGGAAAGATCTTTGGTTCAAAGGCAGACAGGGACCTCAAGCAGCTGACTCCTTACCTTGAAAAAATCAAAAAAGAGTACGACAGGATTGATAAACTGGATCATGACGCCTTGAGGGCGGAAACGCAAAAGATCAGGCAGATCATTCTGGACCACATAGCAGAGGACGAGAAGGCAAAGGCTGCATTAAGAGAGCAGTTGGAAGATGTGGAGATTGAAATTGAAAGGAAAGAAGAACTTGCCACAGAGGTTGATAAACTCACCAAAAAGATCGATGAAAAGATAGAGGAGATCCTGGACCGTGTGCTTCCCCAGGTATTTGCAATCATGAAGTCCACGGCACGGAGGTTTTACGAGAATAAAACACTGACCGTAACAGCTACAGACTTTGACAGGCAGTTGTCCACGACCAAAGACCATGTGCAAATCAATGCAGACAAGGCCATATGGCACAATTCATGGATGGCCGGGGGCAATCGCATTACCTGGGACATGGTCCATTACGATGTGCAGCTCATTGGAGGGGTAGTGCTACACCAGGGAAAGATCGCAGAGATGGCGACCGGGGAAGGAAAAACGCTGGTAGCCACCCTCCCGGTTTTTCTGAATGCTTTGGCCGGCAAGGGAGTGCATGTGGTCACGGTGAACGACTACCTGTCAAGACGTGACTCGGAATGGATGGGGCCCCTTTATGAATTCCACGGACTCCGGGTAGATTGTCTGGACAAGCACCAGCCCAACTCGGAAGAACGCCGCAAAGCCTACCGCTCCGACATCACCTTTGGGACAAACAACGAATTCGGCTTTGACTACCTGCGCGACAATATGGCCATCAACTCCGATGACCTGGTCCAGAGAAAACACCATTATGCCATTGTGGACGAGGTGGACTCGGTGCTTGTGGACGATGCCCGTACTCCCCTGATCATCTCCGGACCTGTAGCAAAAGGCGAAGATCAGCAATTCAACGAATTCAGGCCCATCGTGGAAAACCTTTACCAGGCCCAGAGGGGACTTGTTCAGCAATACCTTGCAGAGGCAAAAAAGCTGATACAGGAAGGAGACCAGGAAAACGGAGGAAAGTTGCTGCTCAAGGCATTCAAGGGACTCCCCAAATACAATCCTCTTATCAAATACCTTAGTGAAGCCGGGATCAAACAGTTGCTGCAGAAGACAGATAATTTTTACATGCAGGACAACAACAAGCAGATGCATCTGATAACCGACGATCTGTACTTTGTCATTGAAGAACAGCAAAAATCGGTGCATCTTACAGAAAAAGGACATGATCTGATAGCCAGAAAAGTTAGCGAATCCAACTTCTTTATCCTGCCCGATATGGGGACAGAGATTTCTGAACTGGAAAAGAAAAATCTGACTGCAGAAGAGAAAGCAGCAGCCAGGGATGCCCTTTTAAACGAATATGCCATCAAGTCTGAACGCGTTCACACCGTCAATCAGTTGCTCAAAGCCTATGCCATGTTTGATAAGGATGTAGAATACATCGTGGTGGACAACAAGATCAAGATCGTTGACGAGCAGACAGGCCGTATCCTGGAAGGCAGGCGCTACTCAGACGGCTTGCACCAGGCAATAGAAGCCAAGGAACGGGTAAAGGTAGAAGCGGCCACCCAGACGTTTGCCACTATAACGCTCCAGAATTATTTCCGTATGTACCATAAGCTGGCCGGTATGACGGGAACGGCAGAAACAGAGGCAGGCGAGTTCTGGTCTATTTACAAGCTGGATGTGGTGGTTATCCCGACAAACCGTCCTGTGATAAGAAAAGACGAAGAAGACCTGATATACAAGACCAAACGCGAGAAGTACAATGCGGTCATAGATAAAATTGACGAGTTGACAAAAGCCGGAAGGCCGGTGCTTGTGGGAACGACTTCTGTGGAAGTATCCGAATTGTTGAGCCGCATGCTGAAAATGCGTGGTGTAAAGCACAATGTTCTAAATGCCAAACAGCATGCCCGCGAAGCCGAGATAGTTGCCGAAGCCGGAAGGGCTTCCTCGGTGACCATAGCTACAAACATGGCCGGACGGGGAACAGACATCAAGCTCAGGGAAGGGGTAAGGGAAGCGGGTGGTCTGGCCATCGTGGGAACAGAACGCCATGACAGCCGCCGGGTGGACCGTCAGTTACGCGGACGCGCCGGCCGCCAGGGGGACCCGGGCTCTTCCATCTTTTTTGTATCCCTGGAAGATGACCTGATGCGTCTCTTTGGCAGCGGAAGGATTGCAGCCATAGTAGACAAGATGGGCATGAAGGAAGGAGAGGTCCTGCAGCACTCCATGTTGTCCAGTTCCATAGAAAGGGCTCAGAAAAAAGTGGAAGAGAACAACTTTGGGATCCGGAAACGGCTACTTGAATATGACGATGTCATGAACTCGCAGCGTGAAGTGATCTATACACGGCGGCGTAATGCCTTGTACGGGGAACGTGTAGATGTGGATGTGGCCAACATGATGTCCGACTATGCAGAATCATTCATGCAGCGCATGGATGGAACAGATTATCAAGACCTGCGTTTTGAACTTATCCGGCAGATATCCATTGAACCCGGGTTTGACCAGGAAATGTTCCGCAAGGCCACTACCGCGGAAATGGCAGAACTTCTTTCAAAGCAGATATTCTCTACTTACAGTCGAAGGGCAGAGGCCCTGGTGGCACAGGCCTGGCCTATTATCAAAAACATCTATCAGACACAGCGCGCCACTTATGAGAATGTTGTGGTTCCGGTGAGTGACGGAAAGCGTATCTACCAGGTAGTTGTTAACATTCAGAAAACCTATGAAAGCAAGGGCAAGGAACTGACCCGGGCCATCAACAAAACCATCAACCTGGTGGTAATCGATGAATTCTGGAAAGAGCACCTGCGCGATATGGACGACCTGAAACAGTCTGTGCAGAACGCCACCTATGAACAAAAGGATCCTTTGCTGGTATACAAGTTTGAAAGCTTCAAACTCTTCAGTGAAATGCTCGAAAAAATTGCCCGCGAAGTATTGTCTTTCCTCCTTAAGGCTCACATACCCCTGCGCCAGGACCAGGACAGGCTGGACAAGGCCGGAAGTAAAAGAAAACGTACCGATCTGAGCAACACCCAGACCTCACGTCCCGATTTGCTTACCCAGTCTGCCGAACCCCGCTCCAACGCCCCTGTCCACGTAGAGAAGCAAGTTGGAAGAAACGACCCCTGTCCCTGCGGGAGCGGAAAGAAATACAAACAATGTCACGGTAAAAATTAATCAATTCAAAACAGGTTTATGTCATACGATCTGATCATCATTGGTTCCGGTCCTGCAGGATATTCAGCTGCAATACGGGCGTCCCAGTTGGGCTTTAAAACGGCAGTTGTTGAAAGAGGTCCCGTGGGAGGAGTCTGTCTTAACTGGGGTTGTATCCCCACCAAAGCCCTGCTCAAAAGCATAGAAGTACTGAACTTATCAAAAAATGCCCAATCATACGGGGTAAAGCTTTCCGGAGGTGTGGAACCCGACCTGGCCGCTATTGTTGCCAGGAGCCGGGAAATTTCGGCCCAGATGTCAAAGGGAATAGAATACCTGTTCAAGAAGTATAAAGTTGAAGTAATCCATGGCAGGGGAGCTGTTCAGGGACCGGGGAAAGTAACTGTCGGGGATAAGGTCCTGGAAACAAAAAGAATATTGATCGCTACCGGTTCAAAACCAAATTCACTTCCGGGAGCTTCCATAGACGGGAAAAGGATCATTGCCTACCGCCAGGCAATGGTACCGGAAACCATCCCCGTGAGCATGGCCGTGATAGGTTCCGGAGCAATAGGCACCGAACTGGCCTATTTTTATCATTCTCTGGGAACAAAAGTGACACTTATAGAATATATGGACCAGCTCGTCCCTACAGAAGATGCCGATGTGGCAGCACAGCTTGGCCGCTCTTTCCGCAAAGCCGGAATACAGGTCATGACATCGACCGCTGTTAAGTCTGCCGAAAAATTTGCAAAAGGATGCTGCCTGGAAGTGGAAACAAAAAAAGGAACCGAACGCGTGGAAGCCGACGTGGTT
>MWDM01000085.1 GCA_002070565.1 Bacteroidetes bacterium ADurb.Bin139 | reverse complement strand
ACACCACAGTCGTGGGCCAGGATATACTTGTCATGGCTGGTATCGGGGGAAATAAAGTCCATGAAAAACCGTTCTGAATTCTCCATTCCTCCAACGGTTGTTCCTGAGATCAGTACAGGATCCAAAGGCTTATGTTCATTCCAAAGAGCCATCTCCAGGGCTTCCCTCAAGGCAAGAATGCCCATCAGGGCCGTTCTGGTAATTATCTTATCTTGAGCCACTCCGGCCATGTTTCGCAATTCCTGCGTGCTGAAAGGTACCTCGGCACAGGGCAGGTGGGAATGCATGGTTTCCAGCCAGCGTAGCGGACCAACGCCGCTCTGCCGGTTGAACAGCGCACCGAGTGTCGGCCCGGCACCCATACCCAGCGCTGAAATGATCCCGAATCCTGTAACATATACCTTCATTGTCCGGAAATTTATTTTTTACGGTTTTTACTGATGTAGTCTGCCATGGTGGCAACCGAACGGAATATTTCCTTGCTCTTTCCGGGATCTTCCAGTTTGATGCCGTATTGTTTTTCCATCAGCACAATAAGCTCCAGTGCATCTATAGAATCCAGGCCCAGGCCCTCTACAAAAAGGGGAGCATTTGTGTCAATGTCATCCGGGGTAATGTCCTCGAGGTTCAAAGCTTCAATGATCTGCTTTTTCAGGTCAAAAATCAGTGTTTCCATTATTAGGTTCTATAAATATTATTAATGTTTTGTTTGTTAAAATCAAATCCCTTATCGCTCTCTTTTTCCACCATCATCACCAGAAGGTCGGAATGCCCGTCCAGGTATTCGGTCCAACCGCACAAAACACGGCGTGTACCAGCAGAAGCGAAAGCCCAATCAACAAATATCATCATTTTTTCGGCATCAAACGATTCGAGTATGAAAAAAGATGTTTCGCCCAAAATTTTGTTCCGGATGGCCACCTCTCCCGTAACAATGTTGGGAAGGGTGTACACAAAAACAGCCGGACTCGGAAAGTAATCTTCACGGCTTATGGTTTCCTGGAATCTTTTATCGTTGTCCAGTGAAGAAGACCGGTTGGCAAAGACAACAGCGGTGCTTTCGTCAGGGGATTCCATATCGTAATGCAGCGATCGCAGGACCATTTCAGAAGCCAGGAAACCGGCTTTGGAGAGGTTGTCCATCTTGAAGAATTTTGGGTAACCTGATTCCAGGAACCGGTAGATTTCTGCCAGGCGGCCTGGCCCCGGTTCACAGGAAAACGTTATCTCACAAGGTTTCCCGTTCAGAATTACCAAAGAATCAGTTATCCGGCTATAAGCTGTGATCTTCTTCATGAATGCGTCTGATAAAGTAAGGCGGCATTGCATCCCCCAAAACCCGACAATGTCTTTATTATGTATCTTTTATTGGTATGGACCGTGGCAGTGCTAATATTCAGGCCTCCTTCTATCCCCGGTTCTTCATACCCAAGTGATGGCAGGATGATTCCATCTTCCAGTGCTTTCATGGATATGATGCTTTCCAAGACGCCGGCAGCTCCCATGGTGTGGCCAAAATGGGCCTTAAGGCTGAAGACGGGTGTATGCTGGAGTCCTGCCCTTGTAAAGGCAATTGCTTCCATCTGGTCGTTGAACGAGGTAGCAGTTCCGTGTGCACAGATGAATGCAATCTCATCCCGGGGCAGGTCCTCCAGGGTGCGGCTTAGTGCCCTGAACAATCCTTCGCCGGTACGTGATGGTCCGGATATGTGATTGGCGTCGTTGCGGACATTCCCCCGGGTCAGGGAAATTCCTTTTCCGTCTGCTTTGCCAAAAACGATCGTGGCTGCCGCCTCTCCAATATTCAATCCTTTGCGCCGGGCATCAAAGGGACGGCAGCGTTCCGGATCCAGGGATTTGAAAGACTGGAATCCGGCCACAATAAAGTCAGAAGCCATATCAACACCTGTAACAACAACGTGGTCATAAAGTCCGTTTTCCAGCATTTTTAGCGCGGCAATCTGTGCAGCAGCTCCCGATATGCAGGCATTGGTAACGGTTAAAGGAAGGTTCGGATTGTTAAAATGGGCGGCCAGCAGTCCGGCGGTATGCCACAAATGGATGCGCTCTGTGCCTAAGCCGTGATCTGGTATACCCAGCAGTTCAATATTGCCTTTTGTAGAGGATAGCACAAATCCCGTGCGGACAGACGCGGGATTAATGCCGGCCTCTGCCACTGCCAGTGAGGCAGACAGGAGCATGGCCTGTTCCGGCTCGGTGTATTTCTGAGAAGGCTTGCATTGTTTTTCAAAGGCATCCTGCAACTTTTCCCTATCAAGGTGCGATAGGGCAATAGGGGTGCCTGCCGGGTCCAGCCATGGAACTATACCGCTTTGCCCACGCCTTACTGCCGCGTAGTTATCCTGGGCGGAAAACCCCAGGGACGAAACAATATTGTATGCAAGAGGCTTAATCATTAAACATTGTTTTTCTTTTTCCAATCTGTGTAAAACTCCGGGTTGTACAAGACCAGCCTGTACTGGTTATCCAGGAAAACCTGCGTAGTAGATCCGGTGGCTGCCAGCCTGTTATCTTTTTCCCTGTAGATCCTGTAACGGAAGATCACCTTGGCGGCTTCTACCGGTATGTATTCAATCTCAATACGGGCTGTATCGCCGTACTCAAGGGGATGTTTGAATTCAAACTGCATATCCACCAGTGGAGCGTAATAACCATGATCAAAATACGTCTGATAGGTTAATCCGTATTTTCTTCCGAAAGCCTCCCGTGCATCTTCAAAATACAGGACATAAGATCCGTGCCAGACAATGCTCATGGAATCCACCTCGCTGAACCGAATCAGTATTTGTTTACTCTCTGTAAGGCTATTGTTTGTCTTCATGGGGCTGGCTGTCTATGTCGGTTAAAAACAATTTCATGTGACTTGTGGCTACTTTCTTGCCATTGCAACGGATCTCGGCACTGAGCAATATGGCATTGAAAACTTCATGCTCAATCTGAATTTCGGTTACCAGCAGGTTACCGGGCACGGGTAGGAAGAAAACATTAAAATCCTTAACGGCCCCTATGATGCCCAGCTTAACAGGCATGTTATTGACCAGGCTTTTGTATCCCAGGCGAGCAGCACAGGTCTGGGCCATGTTTTCTATCATGCCGGCTTCAGAAAAAAAACCATTCCGGCAAAAAATATTGTCCTCTGATATGACCATCTCGGTAGACGCAAAATCCTCCTGGTATGCTGTTAGCCGGTCCACCATAATAAAAGGCGGACGGTGCGGGAGTAATTCCTGGATATTGACAGATTGAATCATATGGTGGTGTTGTTCCAGAAATCATAAAAATTGAACCACTGGTGGGGATAACTCTTCAGCACATCTTCCAGTTGTTCCACATAGACCTGACAAAGAGCACGGGCAATTTCCCTGGAGTTCCTGTATAGCGAGCGGTCAACGGCCACCTGTTTGCAGATAATGTGGTATTTCATGCCCCGCTCACGCATCACATATAACGAAACCATGGGAACATCCAGCTGGGCTGCCAGCAGGAACGACCCCATGGGAAAATTGGCCTCAGAACCCAGAAAGGGAAAGGAAAAGGATTTGGTGCTACCAAAAAGCCTGTCACTTGGCATGCTTACCATTTCTCCTTTTTCCAGTGCCGTCTTGATGGTAAACAAATGAGACATATCGGAAGAAACGGGTATCAGTTGGGCCATATTCCCCGAAAGGGCCTCGGCCCTGTTTTCCTGCATGAAGGCCGATTCGCCCCCAAAAACCACTGCGTTCAGTTTTTTGAGCCGTTGTTGCAGGAAATACCCGCAGATCTCAAAATTGCCCGTATGAGCGCCGGAGATCAGAAAACCACCATCGCCTTTGAGCAATTCGGTAAACTGGTCCCAATCAGTGACCCTGGATTTGAAAATGTTTTTTTTCCGGGCAAAGAGGTAAAACTTGTCCATCATCATCTGCCCGAACAGGTAATGATTTCTGAATATATGGCAATTTACATTCCCTGTATAGCCTATGCGTCTGAAGTAATTTTTTATGGCCTTGTAACCAGATTGGTTAAAAATCATATAAAAGGGTATAACCAGGCCCAGTATTGCATAACCTACCCGTATATCCACATAACGGAACAAAAGGAGCAAAGCACGTTGTCCAAAATTTCCCCCGCCTGTGGTGCCCTTCCATGCCGGCTTCTTATCTGACATCAACTTGCGTTAAGTTTTGCTTCTATATAGTCGTAAAACTGCGATAGGGTTTTCACTTTTGACATTTCTTCTGGTTTGATCTTGAATCCAAAGTTCTGTTCTACCACCACAACAATATCAACAAAATCCAGGCTGTCAATACCCAGGTCTTCTTTAAGAAATGCTTCTTCTTTAAGGGCTTCGGGGTCTACTTCAATATCCTCTGCCAGGAATCTGTTAACGATCTCGATGATTTCCTTCCTGTTCATGTTCTTTTGTTCGTGCTAAATTTTTCTCAGTATTAGTGCGCTATTGGTACCTCCGAACCCAAATGAATTGGACAGGCAAGTATCCAGTTTTCTATCTATAGTTTTGGCAATTATATTCAATTTTTTTGAATTTTCATCGGGCTCTTCCAGGTTCAGGTTTGGTGCAATAAAGGAATCCCGCATCATCAGAAGGGTATAAACGACCTCGCTCGCACCCGCCATCCAGCACTCATGCCCGGTCATTCCTTTGGTAGAGGTGACCGGTGTTTTTTCTTCTCCGAATATTTTGTCAATGGCCATAGCCTCATAAGCGTCTCCCAGGATAGTAGATGTGGCATGGGCATTAATGTAATCAATATCGGAAGGTTTCAGGCAGGCATCGGCCAGGGCACGGGCCATGGCTTTTGCCGAGCCTTCTTCGCTGGGTTGGGATATATGCACTCCGTTGGAAGAAAAGCCATAACCCGCCACCTCGGCATATATGCGTGCTCCGCGTTTTACCGCATGTTCGTATTCTTCCAGGATGAGGGTGGCGGCACCCCCGCTGGGCACCAGGCCGTCACGGCCCTTATCAAAGGGACGGGATGCTTTCTGCGGTTGGTCAACCCTCAGGGAAAAGGCGTTCAATCCGTCAAAGCTGGCCATGCTCAGGACATTGGTTTCCTGTGCCCCGCCACAGACGATCATATCCTGCAGGCCCAGGCGGATAAACATGGCACCCAGCCCAACGGTATGGGAACCGCTGGCACAAGCTGCGCTGATGGTCATATTGATTCCGCGGAGCTTGTATATGGTAGACAGGTTCATGGTCACCGTCGAGTTCATGGATTGAAAAATGGCTCCCGAACCCAGAAGGGTGGTGTCTTTCTTTTCTACGCATATCTCGTGCGATTCAATCACGGCTTTGCTGGAGGAATCGTTACCGTACAAAATGCCTGTCTCGTTC
>MWDM01000084.1 GCA_002070565.1 Bacteroidetes bacterium ADurb.Bin139 | reverse complement strand
GTAGCGAGGACGAGAATTGAACTCGTGACCTCATGATTATGAATCATGCGCTCTAACCGACTGAGCTACCTCGCCGCTGTGGAGCTGCAAAAGTAAGCATTATTTTTTAACACACAAACGGGAATTTGATTTCAGACTTCCGGCCATAACAGGACCGTTGCATATACAGCAATCCCTTCTTCACGCCCCACAAAACCAAGGTGTTCCGTGGAGGTTGCCTTGATGGAAATGAACTCCGGTGTTGTTCCCAGGATGGGAGCCAGGACTTCTTTCATCCGGGGAATGTATTGTGCGATTCGGGGTGTCTGCAGGCAAACGGTGCAATCTGCATTTCCAAGGTGGTAGCGCGCTTTTTTGACCATCGCATACGTTCGCTCCAGAAGGATTTTGCTGTCAATTCCTTTGTATTCTTGGGATTTATCGGGGAAGTGAGAGCCAATATCACCCATGGCCAAAGCCCCAAGCAGGGCGTCACACAAAGCGTGTATGAGGCAGTCCCCGTCTGAATGGGCTATGCATCCTTTCGTATGGTCAAGCTTTATGCCTCCCAGCATGAACGGCAACCCCTTGGCAAGTGCGTGCACGTCGTACCCGTTCCCAATGCGGGGCAGGGAAGGCAGGTCCAGCCTTTCTCCGGGCAGGGAATCAGCATTACTGGGTTGGCAGTGCTTCGTGTGACTAAGGTTTTGTCCTGAGCCGAGGCAGTCTTCCTGGTCGGTTTTTATCATGACACAAAAATAACGATTTTTCCATACCTTTGTAAGTTATGACACGAATTGCAATTTTTGCATCGGGCAACGGGAGCAACGCGGAAAACCTTATCCGTAACGTGACTGCAGGGGAGGTGGTGTTGCTTTTGTGCAACAATCCTAAAGCTTTTGTCCTCAAGCGTGCAAAAGAATTGCAGGTTCCTGCAGTGGTCTTTTCCCGGCAGGAACTGGATGATGCCGCCGGGGCGTTGGCAGGAGAAGCAACGCACATGCCTGCGCCGGAAGCAAGCCGGCAGGAGCGTAGTGTCCTGGGGCTGTTGAAAGCCCACCGGATTGATTTCATTGTGCTGGCGGGGTTTTTATGGAAGATTCCTGCGCATGTGATCAGTGCCTGGCCCGGCAGGATAGTGAACATCCACCCCGCCCTGCTTCCCAAATACGGGGGAGCCGGTATGTACGGGGAACGGGTGCACCGGGAAGTGATCAAAAACAAAGAGAAGGAATCCGGGATAACCATTCATGTAGTGGATCAATTGTACGATCATGGCCCGATATTGTTCCAGGCAACCTGTCCTGTGGACGGCACAGATACCCCAGAAGCCCTGGCCCGCAAGATCTATGCGCTTGAACAACAGTATTTTCCTGTCGTAGTTGACAAATATATAAAACAGGTGGCCGTATGATCAGGGTTGAGCATTTATCAAAAAAATTCGGGGACCTGGTAGTCTTGTCCGATGTTAATATACACATTAAAAAAGGCGAGGTGATCTCTATCATAGGCCCTTCCGGCACGGGAAAAAGCACATTCCTGCGTTGCCTGAACCTTCTGGACCCGCCTTCGGGAGGAAAGATTTTCGTTGACGGGCAGGAAATCACGGCTCCCGGAGCAAAGGTGTCGCTGCTCAGACAAAAAATGGGGATGGTCTTCCAGGATTTCAACCTTTTCATGCACCTGAGCGTGCTGGACAACCTGACACTGGCACCGGTCAAGCTCCTGGGCAAAACCAGGGAAGAGGCCACTGCCCAGGCCCGTGAATTGCTCCAGATGGTGGGGCTGGCCTCGAAAGAGAACGCTTATCCGGCAGAACTTTCCGGGGGTCAGAAACAGAGGGTGGCCATTGCGCGCTGCCTGGCCATGAATCCCAATATTATCCTGTTTGACGAACCCACCTCGGCCCTTGATCCAACCATGGTCAGCGAGGTGCTGGGGGTTATCCGGCGCCTGGCCGGAACTGGTATGACCATGGCCATTGTGACCCACGAAATGCAGTTTGCCCGCGATGTTTCCACCCGGGTGCTGTATATGGACCAGGGTATTATTTATGAAGAAGGGCCTCCTTCACAGGTTTTTGACAACCCTCAAAAAGAAGCGACGCGTACTTTCATAAACCGCATCCGCAACCTGGAGTGGCTCACAGAAGATTTTGAACACTACGACATTTATGCCCTGACAGCCGAGGTGGAAAAATTCTGTGAAAAACACTTCCTCGGGCACGCCAGAAAAGATGATATCATCCACCTGGTGGAAGAAACCATGCAATTGTGTCTGGGAACGGACAACCAGCCGGAAACCCTCAAACGCAGGGAACTTATCCGGCAGACGGGGGGTATTTCCCTGTTTGTTTCTTATGCCGAAAAAAACCAGCAGATCAACGTGCGTTTCTCGGCCGATGCCCGGCTGGGAACCATTATCAACAGTGAACGGGACGAAGACGACCTGGGCATGATGATCATCAACGGCCTTACGGCCGGACAGGTTAACGAACGAACTGAAGGTGACCGTCTTATCCTGGACCTGCCCTTGGCAACAAGGTCAAAAAACAATTAAAAAATTACAGCTATGGCCTTTAAAATATCATTTTTCCGCACCTCCCAGCACCGGGTTTTCAATTATAAACCCGTTTACTGGGATCCTAAAAAAGAGGAGTTCGAAACACGGGTGAAACAGGCCCGTGAAAAATACTCGGTTCAAAAAACAGGCAAAGACGCCTCCTATGCCCCCGGTTCGCTCATACGCGGCTCTTTCCGTAAACGGCCCGAACTAAAACGTGGCTACCCCGCCAGGCAAAAAATGATAAGGATAGTTGTTATCCTGTTGCTGGCCGCACTCCTGGTTGCCATCTTTTACCTGACAAATGCTTTTGGTTATTTATTCAAGATCTTCTGATGATCCATGTTCTTCCTCCCCATATAGCCAGTCAGATTGCTGCCGGAGAAGTTATCCAGCGGCCTGCCTCTGTCATCAAGGAACTGATGGAGAATGCCGTGGATTCGGGGGCAGACCGCATAGATGTGGTACTGACCGACGGCGGGGCCACACTCATGCAGGTAACCGACAACGGCTGCGGCATGGGACCGGAAGACGCCCTGCTGGCTTTTGAGCGCCATGCGACATCCAAGATCCGCGGGGTGGAAGACCTGCAAAAAGTGCAAACCATGGGATTCCGGGGCGAGGCTCTGGCATCCATCGCTTCCATAGCCCACGTGCGGTTGCGCACCCGCAGGAAAGAGGACGAGATGGGAACCGAGGTCACCATTGCAGGATCAGCCGTCACATCGCAGGAAGAAGTGGTATGTCCGCAAGGATCGGATTTTTCCGTAAGAAACCTTTTTTACAACGTTCCGGCACGCCGGCGCTTTCTTAAGTCCGAGTCTGTAGAATTGAAGCATATCCTGGAGGAATTCCACCGCGTTGTACTGTGCCACCCGGACATCACTTTTTCCCTGGTCCATAACAGAAGCACGCTCTACCATCTACCCGCATGCAGCAACCCCAAAGCCCGCATTACCGGCGCCCTGGGCAAAGAATGGAATGCCCAATTGCTGGATATCACTGTAGACACATCCATAGTGAAGATCAGGGGCTACGTGAGCCGTCCCAAAGATTCCTACAAAAAAGGAGGGTCCCGGTATTTTTTTGTGAACCGGAGGTACTTTAAAAGCCCGTTCCTTCACAAGGCTGTAATGAACGCCTACGGGAAATTGCTGCCCCAGGACAAACTACCCTCTTATTTCATCTACCTGGAAACCGACCCTGCAATCATTGACGTAAACATACATCCCACCAAGACCGAGGTTAAATTTGAGGACGAAAGTGTGGTCTTTCAGATGCTCCAGGCCGTAATTCGCGAAACGCTGGGCAAATTTGCCCTGGGACCGAGCATTGATTTCGAGATGGGGGCCATGCAGCACCACATCCCGGTTCCTCCCGCCCCGGGCGAACACGTGCCACCGCCCCGCCTGAAATACGATCCGCTTTTCAATCCTTTCCAGGATACCGGAGATGAAACGGGCCGCACACCCGTCGTGAAATTCGATCCCCTCCTCAACCCATTCGGGGAAACCGGACAGGACAGCGTATCGGCACTTTTTGCCGAAGAATCCGCCGGAACGTATGAAACTCCTGTCATCCCGTTACGAAAAAAATACCTGGCCACTCCCGTTGCCTCGGGGTTGCTCATTATTCATAAACAAAGGGCGCTGGAACGCATTTTTTACGAGCAGATCCTGCCCCGCTTCAAAGACCGCAAACCGGTCCCTGAACGGCTGTATTTCCCGGTGGCACTAAACTTGCAACCTTCCCGGGCAATGCTTCTTGAACAAAGCCGGGACCTGCTGCTTCGCCTGGGTTTCGAAACAGACGATAACCTGGCTATAATCTCAGTACCCCCGGAACATCCCACCGATGAAGGATCCATCCTGGACTCGGTAAGGGAGATCATTTCCCTCCAGGGGGAAGAATTCGGAGAAGGCACCCGCGGAGAAGGCACCCGCGGAGAAGGCACCCGCGGAGAAGGCACCCGCGGAGAAGCCAGCCACGCAGAAACCAGCTACGGAGAGCGACTGGCTGCCCTGCTGGCCCGCAGGATGGCTGCTGCAGAGCAGAGCAGTCCCGACCCCGCGAACCGTTCCCTGGCAGACCGCCTGTTTTCCTGCCGGGAGCCCGGCTTAACCCCCGATGGAAGGGCTTGTACAGCAATCATATCGTTTGAACAAATAGATAAAATTTTCACTTAATATTATGAATCAATACACCCGGGGCGGATTTTTCTCAAGCATACCGTTTGTTATCCGGAACATAATAGGTATCAACTTTTTAATGCTTATTTTAACAATGATCAACCGGGAATTCATGCTGGAGAATTTTGCCCTGTTTTTCCCCTCCTCGCAGTTTTTCAAGCCCTGGCAGATCGTTACACATATCTTCATGCACGGGAACTTCGGACACCTGCTCTTCAATATGTACGCACTGTGGATGTTCGGATCCATCCTGGAACAACTCTGGGGACCCAAAAAGTTCCTGCTCTATTACCTGGTTACCGGACTGGGAGCGGCAGCCATGCACATGGGGGTGCAGTGGATAGAAGCCTCTTCCCTGGTAAAGGAAATCAACGCTAACGGGATGGAAGCCATGGGTGCACTTACCCGGTACCGCATGCTCATGAATACCCCCACGGTAGGCGCCTCGGGTGCGGTTTACGGTATCCTGCTGGCGTACGGCATGCTCTTCCCCAACAATGAACTGCGCTTGATATTAACACCTATCGTGCTGAAAGCTAAATATTTCGTAATTATTTTCGCAGTTATTGAACTGATCCTGGGACTGGTAGGCGGAGGCAATATAGCCCATTTTGCCCACCTGGGCGGGATGATCTTCGGATTCTTCCTGGTGCGATACTGGAGAAAAAAGAACCGGCTCTATTACTGAAAGGCTCCGGAGCAAAGACCGGGACAACTATGCATAATAACAAGGACATTATACAGATTACAGACGCGGCAGTACAGGTACTCCGTTCGGGCGGAACCATCCTGTACCCTACCGATACAGTCTGGGGCTTTGGCTGTGATGCCTGCAATGCCGGAGCGGTAGAAAA
>MWDM01000083.1 GCA_002070565.1 Bacteroidetes bacterium ADurb.Bin139 | reverse complement strand
TCGTTGTGCAGGAATGGCGGGGAATCCACCGTTGCGTTGACAAAAACAGCCTCGGCCGCCTGATTGATGACCAGGGCCGAGACAAGGCCCCCTCCGGTGCGCGTAAGTTCAATTCTTGCCGAACGTGCCACCGTTTGTTGGTTGGTCATGACGGTAAAGGCAAGTTCTCCGTTATAATCTACCGGATTCTGAATCTTAAGGCCTTCCACCCAGGATGGATATGAGAGCACGTTCCATGGCACATTGGCCTGGACCGGAACGCTATAGGCCCCTCCGGCCGCCGGCACGTTCAGGGTGTCGGGATCAGGGGTGATATGCGGTTTTGCGCCCTGCTGGAATATGGTCCGGGTGACCACCAGCGTATCTTCGTTGTTGGTTGTGGTGACCGTGAGCTGTGCCTGGCGCGCATCGGTGCGTGTATTGGCTGCCACCTGCAGGGTCAGCGTTTTTGTTTCCAGACCTTTGGTCTGTACCACAGAAACCCAGTCCTGCGACAGCGTGGCTACCCAGGACACGTTGGAAATCACCGGGATGGATATGGCCCCTCCTGCAGCTGCGGCAACCGGGATGCTTTCCTGGGGCGGCAGGTATAACCTGGGGTCCCCGGCCAACTGCCCTATGGTGATACCTTTTATATAAGATCCGTTTTCCTGTGTTATGTTCAGCGATGTTGACCGGGGCTGCACATCGTCATTCCCGGCCACGGTGACCTGCAGTCCGTTGGTGGTGCGCACCACTTTTGATATCCACGGGGCGGTACCCGAAAGATCTTCTTTCCAGTTGAAATTGGCCTGCACCGCAATGCTGTATGTACCTCCTGCGGCCGGAACGTCTTCAATGGCGGCCGGTGTGAGCACCGCCAGGGGTTCAGCTCCTTCCTGGGTAATTGTCACTATAGCCTCGCCCAGTTGCGGATAAGCGGGTGCCTGTATGGTTATGGTTCCCTGCCGGGATTCCACCCGCGGGTTGGCATCTATCGTGAAATTGCAGTCGCGGGACTGCATCAGGCGTGTACCGGTCAGGTGTATCCACGGGGTTTGCGTTGTGGCCTGCCACTCAATATTGGAGACCACCGTTATCTTGTACCCCCCGCCGGCGGCAACGGCCTGAACCGAGCCGGTCTGCAGTTCAATGCCGGGGGCTTCTCCCGTCTGGGTTATGTTTAGAATGGCCGAGAGGGATCCGTTCTTCTGTTTAAATTCCACCTGCGCAGACCGGCTTTCCAGCGTAGTGTTGGGTTGCAGGGTAAATATTGCACGTTTGGAGGTTATTGTTTTTGTCTGGTTATAAACAATCCAGCTGGCACCGGGGATAATGTCCAATTCCACATTGGTGGTGACACCTACAGAAACGGTATCCCCCGCCGCACGGACCGTCTTTTGTGAACTGTCCAGGGTCAGGACAGGGCTTTCCCCTGCCTGGGTGATGGTTATTTCCCTGCGTGTCTGTTCTCCGGCTATGATAAAGGTTGTCTGACGGGGTTCCAGGCTGGTGTTTGCAGCGGCCGTGACCTGTATCTGCTTGTCGCCGTAGCCCTTCATGGGATTTATAGTTACCCATGTGTCTGCAATTTCAATAGTCCAGAGAAAGTTGGAGGATATGGCAAAATCGCGGGTTTCGGCGTAGGATTGAAAATCTATTTTTGTATAGGGAGTGACAAGTACCTCGTCGTTCCCGGGACGGATGCATCCGCTCAGAAGCAGGGCAAACAGGGGTAGGATGATCCGTTTAGGCATACTTGGCATAAGTTTCTTCTTTATGAAAAAAGTCTGTAAGGGGGCGCAATTTACAGATTTTTTGAATAAGACGTATCTTCCGCCTTATTTGTTGCACCGGATAGCACCACACGGGAAGTGTTCCCGTACTCCATGATCTGTCTTACAAAATCCCTGACCATGGCTATATCTGTATGTTGCAGCGTACCGGCATACCCGGTTACAAAATCCCTTCCGCTCCGGCTGTATGATACCAGCATACGACAATGGAACAGTGGATAGGCCAGCTGTGCCTGGTGTTCCATGAGCAGGGAATGACGGGCCTGTTCCAGCTGGTCTGCCGAAGGCCCGTAGGCTGCCAGGTCGGCCAGTATCTGTTCCAGGCGGTGCTGGTTGTAGGCAAAATCCGGGGCATAGGAACTGAACCCGATATACAGGAAATAATGGCCACGGGGATAATATTCAAGGGCCGCCTGCACGCTGGCAGCATGGTCTGTAGCCTGCAGCACCAGCCTTTCCAGCATTTGCAGCAAGACATATTGTTCCAGGGTATAGGGACAGGGACCGGAATACAGACGTGCCGTTTTGCTTTCAGAGGCGGGATTTGGGAAAGAAATGGTCTGGTCGTGCAGACCCCTGCGGATCCCATCCCCTCTGGTGAGCGGTTCCCTTGCGCGTAGGTCCCGGTTGGGGATGCCTGCCAGGAATTCCTCGGCAAGGACTATCAGGGAATCGGGACAGATATCTCCGGTGCAGATAAAGTCAAAACCCCTGGGTGGTTGCGGTCCTTCTGCCGAATCCCTTAGGAAAAGCAGCGATTTAAGGGTATCCAGCAGGATATTCCGTGACAGGTCCCGGGCGGCAAGGACTTGTTTTTCCCTTTCTTTCCACAGGCTATGTATGGCTGTTGAATCAAGCACCAGCCAGGCTGTCTGCCGGGCCGCCGCTTCTATGAAGCTACGCAATGAATCGGGTGTGGTTGTATTATAAAGCAGAAGCCCCTGGGTAGTCTGTTTCCATAGGAGCGGGCCGCTGCCCTTGCGGAATACTTCACAGGGAACAAAGGGCATGAAAAAGGTGGGATCCCTTTCCACAGCGGCAAAACAGATCTTCCCCCGCAAGAGTGTGTCTGGCCTTACATAGAGCAGGGATCCCCCCGACAATTGCCAGACAGATACCCCATTGTGGGCCGTATTCATTTGCCGCTCTACCTTACCCCCCTCTGGCAGCCGGGCAAATTGCCCCGGCTTATGCCCCGCGAATGCCTTGCCGGAAACTGGTTCGGGATGGTGCCAGACCTGCCTGAAAAGTTGTTCCAGGCTGTCCGGGGTGACCACAGGTATCACCCGGCTTCGCTCCAGGCTGTCCAGCTGCAGGCGCAGATCTATGTCCAGAATCCTGGATGCAAGTTCTGACAGATAGGTGTCGTCAAAGGGGAACAACAGGCCGGATAGTTCGCTTATCAGCCGGTCTCTTTCCTCCAGAAGCTCCCCGGACAGGAACAAAGCCGGCCGCAGGAGGCTGTCCGTGGCATTGGCAGCTTTGTATAATGTGATTTCCGGCGGGCAGGAAAAGAGTACCCCTTTGATAAACCTGTTCACGTGTTCTGTGGTGATGTAGGAGCTCATCTGGTTTACAAAACGGTAACGCCATTCGGCTGTGGGCAGGGGAATCCCGTCAAAAAAATGATTTATGCATTCCTGCACGTAATATTCGTTGGTAAAGGTATTCCTGTTGCGGTAACGCCACTCTTCCTGTTTGAGGTATGATTCCCGGGCCTGAACGAATAACTGGTCTGTAATGCCGTTACGGGCCAGTTGCACGCATTGCCGCGAAAGATCAATGAAATACCCTGTCAGGCTGTCGGGATGCGCCCGGGCAGCCCAAACAAACTCTTTCCCGGAATAAACACAGGACGGATAATCCAGGGATTGCGCCGCCACATATTCCATGGTCCTGCGCATGAAATCCATAACGTAATACCCGCCCCCGCCGCGCATTTCCCTTGATAGTTCAGGCATGGTGAAAGAAATCTCTATGCGGGGGTAGCCATCCTGGAATACCGGAGGCAGTGGTTTTGCAGAAAATGCGCGGGCAGCCAGGGTGGAATCTATGCCCTGCGGAACCTCCTGTGCCTGCATTACATCTACAGAAGCGGGCAGAACAGACAGTTCCCTGATGATCACAGCCAGGGCAGTATCTGCCTGAAACGATCCCACCAGGATAATTCCCAGCAAGTGCGGCCGGTATGTTGCGGGTGAAGTCACCCGCTGTTCCTGCAGCGCCCTGACAAGCATGGCCACTCCCTCTTCCACACCCGAAGGCGCCGTGAGGATCCGGCTGAAAAAAGGCTCCCTGCCGGGTTTCTGGACCATTTGAAAATGCATTTGTCCCCGGGGCAGGTCGTTGGTTTGTATACAATAGGTAATTCCGTTGGGAAGCCTTCCTGTACGAAAACGGCTGTCAAAGGGAACGGGTTCAGCAGTTGCGGCCCGGGCCGACACCGCAACTTGCATGGAGAAAAGAATCAATATCAACAGGCTGCGTAATTTCACACGGCATGATTTATGTGTTCGTTGATTGCAAAGGTATTAAAAAAAGCGCTATCTTTGTTCGTTTGAAAATTGCAATTTTTAACCTCATTATATTAGGAACTAATGAAAAAATTCAAGACTATTTTCTCCACGACCGTACTGGCGGCCGCCTGTACCGTTTTCCTGCAGGCACAAGACCTCAACACTGCAATCGAGGCATACAACCTGGGAGCAACCGCCGCACAGGAAGGCAATTATATCTCTGCCATTGAACACCTTGACCGGGCCCTTGAACTGGCCGGCACGCTGGGAGAAGAAGGAGCCTCTGTGGTAACCGACTGCAAGAACCTCATCCCGCAACTTTATCTGCGTCATGCCAAAGATCTGGCTGCTGCCGGAGACGGTCCCTCTTCCCTTCCCTTTCTGGACAAAGCCGCCCGGACAGCCAACGACTATGGTGATCAGACGGGCATAGAGGCAGAGGTCAATGACCTGAAATCAAAAGTATATTACATCATTGCCAACGAGGCATTCGGTAAAAAGGACTTTGCCGCTGCCATAGAGAATTATAATAAGGTGCTGGAACTGGACCCGGCCAATGGCGTTGCCTACCTGCGCCTGGGGCAGTCGGCTGCCAACAGCGACAGGGAAGAAGAAGCGATAACCGCGCTGCAGAAAGCCGCTCAATACGGACAGGAAGACAATGCACGTCGCCTGATGGCTTCTATATACCTTAAAAAAGCAGTGGGGGCACAGAAAAACAAGGATTGGGAGCAGGTGTACGAAGCCGCCGGAAAAGCCGTCGAGTATGCAGACAATGTTCAGTCCAACAAACTGCTGGGCCTGGCTGCCATGGAACTCAAACGTTTCCCGGAAGCGCTTACTGCCTGGGAAAAGGTAATGCGGATAGATCCGGAAGCCAAAGACATCAACACCACGTATTACCGGCTGGCCGTTGTGAATGAAGGCCTGGGAAATAAATCGGCCGCATGCTCCTTTTACAACAAGATCCTGGGTGATCCCAACTTTAAATCCATCGCCGAATACAAGATCAAAACCGAATTGAAGTGCGAATAGACAATTTGTCTCACGCCATATTATTTTCTGCAGAAGAGGGCTCAGGTGCATTACCGCAGGCCCTCTCTCTGGCTCAGTACATTCTCTGTTCCGATAAAAAAGATGAAGGTGTGGCTTGCGGCGTATGCCCTTCCTGCCGGAAAACAGAAAACGCCGTACATCCCGACCTGCATTTTATCGTTCCTGTAAACCGCTCTGCCAGCCTGACTTCTGCACGCCAGCCCGTGACCGACGATTTCCTGGACCTGTGGCGGTCATCTTACCTGGAAAATCCCGGAATCACCGAACAGGAGTGGTATCAGAAACTGGAAATTGAAAACAAACAGGGAGCCATTGGGGTTGCCGAGGCCGGGAATATCCTGCACAAACTCCAGTTCCGTTCTTTTGAAGGCGGAGCCCGGGT
>MWDM01000082.1 GCA_002070565.1 Bacteroidetes bacterium ADurb.Bin139 | reverse complement strand
CAAGACAGCAATGGATAAAACCTCCTATCAAAGATGTTTACCCAGAATTGATTTGGATCAAAAATTGTTTCCTCCAGAAAACACAAAAAATTATTAGATTTGAAATGTTAAACTAACTTTCTTGAGAAGGCCGGACACACTCGATGAAACACTACTGATGAACGTGCGACAGTTGCGTTTTACACGTTTTGATTTCATAGACGATTACCAGGTTTCGGCTGCACTCCTGGAGAAAGTCAGGGAATGGGCTTTGTTTCTGGACATGAAAGAGATTGTCGGGCCCCTGGGCTTTTCCGACATGGATAAGATGGGGATGCTCATAGAGGGATTTGAAGAAATGGACATGTATATCACCACCTACAATTATCCCTACTATATTGACCATATGGAAAGGTTGGGCCTGAAAAAGAAAGTGGACTGGCTGGAATTCCAGGTCAAGCTTCCTGCCCGGATGGACCCTGTTCTGGAGCGGCTGGCCCTGGGTGCGTTGGAGCGGTACGGCTATTCAATACGGAAATTCAATAAGGTCAGCGACCTGAAGCCTGTTTTCAGGGAAGCACTGCCGCTTATGAATGAGGCATTTTCGGAATTGTTTGGTGTGGTTCGCATTTCTGAAAAACAGCTGATGGATTTTGCCACCCTTCTCATGTCCATCTGCAAACTTGAATACATTACCGTTGTGCAGAACAAGGCCGGTCAGATCATAGGCTATGGCCTGATGGCTCCCTCCATAAGCCATGGTGTGCGTCTTGGCAAAGGAAGGCTTTTCCCACTGGGTTTGTTTGGAATTATGAGGGATATTAGAAAGTCCCGGGTACTGGATATGTATCACATAGGGGTATGGCCCACGTACCAGAACCGGGGAGTCAACGCCATTATCATTTACAACAGTATAATCAACGCCATGAAGTCTGGTGTGGAATATGCAGAAACCGGTCCCGAACTGGAAGATAACATCAAAATCCAAAGCCAGTGGAAACTGTTTGAACACCGGCAGCACCGGCGCAGAAGGTGCTACACGATCAACGTTCAGCCTGACAGCCCGCTCTAATCTACCAGGGAATCAAAATCTGCCTCAAGCTGTTTGCCATTAATGAAATCATACTGGGCTATGGCTCTGAGCTCGTAATAATAACGCCAGTAATCGAACAGAGCCTGCACATATCCAACCCGGGCTTCGTCCCTGTCAAGCTGGGCATTGTTCATGTCTGTGACCGTGATCTTGTCTATCAGGTAGCGTTGTTTGGCCACATCGTACCGTTTCTGGGCGATGGTGTCTGCTTTGGCCGCAATGAAGAACTGCTGTTCCTGCATATTGAATTGACGGACATTGAGGTTGATATCCTGTTGAAAATCCAGCCTGGACTGATCTACTTGTCGCCGGACGAGCTCTTCGTTGCTCTGGGCCATTTTAACCAGGCCCTTGCCCCTTCCCCAGTCCAGTATGGGCACTGTCAGTCCTATGCTTACCGTCTGCATGTCCCTGGGATCTTTGTAGGAATCTAACAGTCCCGTTGCCTGCTGGTTCAATCCAAAGGCTACATTCAGATTGGCCTGGAACCCGCGGTTGGCACGTTGTTGGGCCACATTTTTCTGCGCCTCGATCAACTGGGTTTCATAGGTGATCATGTCGGGATTGTTCTCTAATGCCAGTTGCAGCACCTGCTCCACATCCAATTTCACATTTGGGACATTTTCCGGTATGACAACGTTCAGTTGCACACGTTCATTGAATCCAAGATAAGAACGCAACCGGTTTTCGGCATCTTCCAGGTTCAGTCTGTCGCTGTTAAGCTTCTTGAGCGCATTCTGATAGGCCAGTTCCGACTGGAGCAGGTCGTTCTCCCCAATAGTGCCCAGTTCATACCTTCCTGATGCAATGTTGTACAGTGTGTCGTTATTGGCATGGTTGAACTCTGCAATGGCCAGCCGTTGCTGCGCTATGGCCATATTGAAGAAAAGCTGGATAGCCCTCTGATTGACATTTTCCATGTTCTTAATGTAGGTGCGCCTGGCTTCTTCATATTTTAAAGGCTCAATTTTACGGTCCCACTTCATTTCATTAACGCCGAAAATGGATTGCCTTAGCCTAACGTTCAGGGCAGTGGAAAGATATTCGGTACTCTGGTGATTGCTGAAAGAACCACTGAAACGGTCCACCCGCTGCAGGGATGAACTTACGGTCACAGAGCCTCCGGTAGGCAGATTTTGCTGGAGGGACAAACCCCCGCTGAAAACATTGTAGAATTCCGAGGAGTAATCATGCCGGACTTCTCCGGTCTGTGGATCTATGCTGGGTACGTCCACAATTTTGCGCGAAAATTCCGGCACCTGGGAAGTAAACGACAGATAAGGTAAAAAATTAGCCTTGTACGACCGGTATTGCCAGTATCCTACCTGGAAGCTGTTCCTTGCCCGCAGGGACTCATTGGATTGTGTGGCGGCAAGGTGCAATACTTCCTCAAGTGTCAGGTTGTATGAGTACAGGATATACTCCTGTGAATCCTGACCGGCTGTTTCCTGGATGGTTTGTGCCCATATACCCCGGGCAGGGAAAAGTAAGCAAATAATGCATGTAAGAAGCCAGGTGTTGATCTTCATGATTTTATTCATATCTAAGGGATTCTATCGGGTCACGTTCGGCGGCACGTTTGGCGGGAGAGTACCCGAATATTACCCCTACGGCAGCCGATACGCCGAATGAAATTACAATGGATGAAAAAGAAATAATGGTGGTAATACCAAAGAACGACCGGATCAGAAAGGACAGCAGGATACCCACGAACACGCCAATCACGCCTCCGGCCACACTTATCAGGATGGCTTCCGAGAGGAACTGGGCTATCACATCGGCTTTTTTTGCCCCAATGGCCAGCCTTGTGCCTATTTCCTTGGTCCGTTCCATGACAGAAGCGAACATGATATTCATGATTCCGATGCCTCCTACAAGGAGTGATATTCCCGCGATGGCTCCCAGCACAATGTTAAAAATATCTTTGGTGCGTTGTTGTTGTTTGAGAAGCAGTTCCGGGACAGTCACCTCGAAATCGGGGACTTCCTGGTGGCGTCGCCGGAGCATACGTGTGATTACTTCCTGTGACGAAGTCAGTTGGTCTGTTTCATGAACCTGCACGGTTATCCTGTCCAGCTGGTGATAATTGGTACTGCCCGAAGAGGTGGTGGAAGAAGAACTTTTGTTTATGATGATCCGGTGACGTCCGCCTCCCCCGCCCATAACCACCGTTCCATCACTGGAAGAAACAGGATTGGTTATGGCCACGGCCCTGTTTTCCTGTCTTAGCAGCATGGTCCTGATGGGAATGAACACCTGGTCATCGTAGCCCTGCATCCCCATACTTTCAGACCCGATGGTCCCCAGTGACCCCGAACGTGCCGATGAAGCCGTTCCTGATGATTCTTCTTCTGTGGGCCTGGCGGCACCAGAAATGCTCTGTTCCAGAACTCCTATCACTTTTACCCAGTTGGCCCCGAATTTGATGAATTGCCCAATGGGGTCATTCTGCTGAAAGAAACGGGTTTTTACATTGTGCCCTATTATGCATACGGCCATTGAATTAAGCTCCTGTTCGCTGGTGAAATAATTCCCAGATTCGAGTCCGATATCGTACAATTGAAAATACTCTGTGGTTACACCAAGCACTTTGGCCGGCTGGCGGATCCCCTTGTAGGTTATGTAACTGAAAACACCGACCTCCGGTGAGACGTGCTTGACAGAGGGCAGGATTTTGCGGATGGCTTCGGCATCGGACAACTGCAGGCCTGGCGAGAATTTTTTTGACACACTGGCCGAGGCCGATGAGGCTTCTTCGTCCACTTCCTCAACGGTGGCCGGGAGGATCACGATATTGTTTACCCCGACCATCTTGATCTGGTCCAGGATTTCCTGCTGTGCTCCGTTTCCTATGGCCATCATGCTGATCACGGCACCCACACCAAAGACGATCCCCAGGGCAGTCAGGAAACTTTTAAGCTTGTTGTGCACGATGGATTCCACAGCTATGTGGATATCGTGAATATACCGGTGGATAAAAAAGATATTCATAAGAACAGATGATTACTGCTGAGTGCCTGAAAGCCGTTCAACCCTGCGGACACCTCTCCGGGACGGTGTGGTTCCCTCAGGTGTGGCTGCTCCCCCGGGCAGGGTTACCCCCTGTGGCAGTTCCATGTTCTGCGGTCCCTGGCCGCCGGGAAAGATCATGCGCCTTTGCTTGAGGGATTCCTGTTCTTCCGCTTTCCTTTTTTCTGCCTCGGCCTTGTCAATGATCCTTTGCTTGATCACAGAGATGTACTCTTCCCCCTGTACCTTGAACCGGGATGGATTCTGGGGCAGGGACAGGTATACTTCGTCACCCGGGGCAAGCCCCTGTTCAATGACGGTGAAATTATCGTTGGATTCTCCTTTGACAACAATCTGGCGTATGCCGTTGGTTCTGTATATGTAAGTGATACTGTCCCTTTCAAAGATGGCTTCCGAGGGGAGAAAAACCGCCGAGTCTATGGAAGCCGTTATTATCTGGTTGCTGGTAGTCATAGCCGGGCGCAGGATCTCATCCTGTCCATCCACCTTGATGATGACTTCAAAAACCTTGGCATCTGCATTCCTGAGCTGTTCCCCGATATTGGAAACTTCCTTGACTATTCCCGTGTAACTCTTCTCGGGGAAGGCATCCACGCCTATGCGGACCATTTGTCCGGGCCTTACCTTGGCAATGTCAATTTCGTTCACGTATGTTTTAGAAAGCATGTTGCTAAGATCGGGCAGGGTAGCTACCACCAGGTCCCATCCGCTGATGGTAGAACCAATACGTCGCTTATCCCCGCTCCAGTCCCTGTAATAGATCACCATCCCGTCACTGGGGGCATAGATGGTGAAATCTTTGAGCACAGCCCGGAGCTCATCCAATTGCCTCTTTTTCCGGTTCAGTTCTATGGCCACATCATTCACCGTAGCCTGGGCCTGTTCAACTTTCAGGTCATAATTGTTGAGGGCCTGCTCATAGCTGCGCAGTGCTTTTTCCAGGTTGTTACGATATTGCCGCTGGGTTGCAGGCGGTTCATAAATGGATTGCTCCACGGCAATCTCGGCTTCCTCTATGGTGAATTTCTGGTTTTCAATATCATCACGCAAGGCTTTCAGTGAAAGAGAGGTGTCCAGCAAGGTCCTGTCATATTTTGCGATAAGGGCTTCGTGTTCGTCTTCAAGGTCTTTGAGCGAATTGTCTGCCGAAGTCCTGTCCAGCATGGCCACATAATCACCCTGCTTTACAACCGTGCCTTCCGGAACCAGATCCTGGATCTTGACCTCGCCCAAACGTACATTCCGGGCAGTCATTCCGGACGGGCCTTCAATTTTGATGTTGCTTTCTGCTTCCAATTCTCCGGTTGTAGTGACAATAATCTCAAATAGACCCTTTTGAGCCTTGACTACCTGGGGTACGTAACCATCCTTGTTTCCGCTGGCAAAGATGATGATGAGCACAATGGCCACGACGGCCACAGCGCTCAAAATGATGATATTCCTCTTTTTCATGTTGATTCAAAAAGTATGAAATGGTAAAATTTGACAAATGTATCCATTTGATGGACTAAGGCATCAATAGTTTAAAAAATAAAAAATTTTGCCGGCTGTAAATTAATATTTAACTTTGTTCTCCCATTCAAGAATGGTGCCATAGCTCAGTTGGTAGAGCAAAGGACTGAAAATCCTTGTGTCCCTGGTTCGATTCCCGGTGGCACCACA
>MWDM01000081.1 GCA_002070565.1 Bacteroidetes bacterium ADurb.Bin139 | reverse complement strand
ACCGTCATGCCACAGACTACAAGATAGAAGAACGGGAAGTTACCTGTAAAGACCGTATTACGGTTGATCTGGCTCCTGGAGGGGGGTTTGCGATAAGCTTTTAAGCCTCTGGTAATCGTCGGCATTGTAGATCTTGATTTCCCGGGGTCCCTGCCCCTCGGCTATAAGGGAAGAAGGTGTGTCCGAATTGTTGATCAGTAACCACCTGTCACTCAGAGGCATGTAGATGTTGAATAAATTGTTGATCCCCGACCAGTACCTGCGGCGGATGACATTTTCCGGTATGGTGTGCCCCCCGGCCATGACGCGGTTCTTTACCCTTTCCACCGCCAGGTCGGGACTGTTAAGCCAGAAATATACCAGCATCACGTCGTAACCTTTTTTCCTGATTTTTTCTATCAGATTGGCAAAAGAACGGACAGCCAGTGTTGTTTCGATGGCAAAATCCTTTCTGGTTTCTGAAAGTTCCTTGATCCTGCTTAGCATCACACGGCCGGCATCTATGGCTGCATTGGAAAGATCAAACGGAGAAATGCCCCTGGCTATTTCGTCAGAGTTTATAAACGACCTGCATTGGAGCATTTCAGATAATATGGTATACGATGCGGTTGTTTTACCGGACCCGTTGCATCCGCTTATCACATGCATAGTTGGCATAATGCAAATTTACAGTAAAATCCCGTACATTTGCCAAATGCCCAGAAAAATTCCAAACAGAGAACTGCGCCGGCTATCCCCCGGAGAATTCCGCAACAGCGCCAGGATGCCCGTAGTGCTGGTATTGGACAACATCCGCAGTCAGCATAACATTGGCTCGGCTTTCCGCACAGCCGACGCATTCGCTCTTACCCATATCTTTTTGTGTGGAATTTCTGCCTGTCCACCCTCTGCAGAAATCCATAAATCGGCCCTGGGAGCAGAAAACACCATGGAGTGGACGTATGTTGAGAACACCCTGAAAGCCGTTCGCCGGCTTCAGGAGCAGGGATATACCGTTCTGGCGGTGGAACAGGCCGAAGGAGCCTTAAATTTGGCAGCTTTCCGACCATTAAAGCATCAGAAAATCGCCCTGGTTTTCGGGAACGAGGTTCACGGAGTCAAACAGGAAGTTGTGGATGCGTGCAACGGGTGCCTGGAAATCCCACAGCACGGCACAAAGCACTCTCTGAATGTTTCAGTGGCCATAGGGGTGGTTCTTTGGCATTACTACCACACCATAAGGGTTTGATAGATTTCTACTGTAGCCCGCGATTTGTTGAGCGTATAGAAATGAAGGCCGGGGGCTCCCAGCATGAGCAGGTCACGGCACTGGCGTATGGCAAAATCCATTCCTGCTTTATAGACTGCATCGGGGTTGTACCGGTTGCTTTCCAGTTGTTCCAAAAAGGCCGGGGGAACAGAGGCGCGGGAGAGGTTCACAAAACGCTCCAGTTGTGCATATTTGGTCAGGGGAATGATCCCTGGAATGATCCGGCATTTAATCCCTGCTTTACGGGCACGGGCCACAAAATCAAAGTAGCGCTTGTTGTCAAAGAAAAATTGGGTTATCAGAAAATCGCAGCCGGCATCCACTTTCTTTTTCAGGTTTTTCATATCAATTTCTGCACTGGGGGATTCAGGGTGCACTTCGGGGTAGGCCCCTCCGCCTATACAGCAACCGTCAATATATTCACGGGCAAAGGAGATCAGTTCCGTTGCATTGGAAAATCCGTCGTAACAGGGAATAAACCCATACTTGGACCCAACCTCGGGATCGCCCCTGAGTAGCATGAAATTCTGCAATCCCAGCTTGCGCAGGGTTTTCAGGTCTTCCAGCGTTTTGGACCTGGTACTGCCCACACAGGTATAATGCGCCACAGTATTGAGCCCCACCCTGTTTTTCAGGTAATCAACCAGGTCAAAGGTGCGGGACTGTGTAGAGCCCCCCGCTCCGTATGTCACAGACACAAACGAAGGACTCAGCTTGATGAGCTGCCCTATGTTCAAGCCAAAATCTACCGCGGCTATCTCGTCTCTGGGAGGATAGAACTCAAAGGAAAATGTTTTCTCGGAAACCTCGAATAATTCGGTTAGTTTCATAGGCCCGGATCCTTGTGAACGATGAAATAATGTGCCTCGGGGTGCGTTATGTACATGCCGCAAATGGACGAGGCGGGGTGCAGCATGCAGGACGATGTCAGGCCGATGCCCAGGTGCCCGGCAGGTTGCAGGAGTGCAACCACGTCTTTTTTCAGGGTGTGGTCGGGACAGGACGGATAACCAAAGGCCGGACGTATTCCCCGGGGTGTTCCGCAAGGATATGCCATCAGTTCCCTGTGCAGGGCTTCGCTTGCAGCCTCAACCAGCAGATCGAGTAAAGTTCTTAAAATAAGCGCATTATATATATCTCCGCGCTGCTGCATGCTTTTCGCGAGTTCTTCCAGTTCCGGGGACGAGGCGGTTAGCAGGAACAGGCCGGCATGATCCTTAGTGCCTGCACGTTCTGCTGCTATGAAATCGGCAAGGCATTTGTTTGGTGATCCGTCCCCGTGGCGCAACAGATCACGTTCCATGGGCAAATCCAGGACAATGCTCCGGGAAGAAGATCCGTCAAAAAACAAAATATGATCTTCCGGCGTGGAGCAGGCAGGCCAGAAACCAGCGGTTGCGCGGGCTTTGGCAATATCTCCGTAATGTTTACCAATCAGATCATCCAGCATACGGACGGCATCTTCTATGGCTATTGTTCCCTGCCCCCTGTTCTGATGAACCTCCCAGATGCGCAGGAATCCATCCCAATCCAGGTATTTGTGCAACTTCTGGAAAGGCATCTCAAAATCACGCATCCCCAAAAAAGGTGGAACAAAATCATCTGTTTCGTGTTGCAGATTGCAACAGGAGCAGGGTTCCGGATTCTTTTGGGTGGCCGCAGGGACCCATCTGTTGGCGCGTGCCTGTGGGAGGGACAGGTATTCCTTTCTGGCTGCAGCTTTGGTGGAGGCATCTCTCAGGCGCTGCCAGGTTGCCTGCAGATCTGCAAAAAAAAGTTCCCTTTCACCGGGATCCTTTGAAAAACAACCGGCCAGAACAGGAACTATCCCGGCCGCATCGGGGCAATGTATGACCGGACCGCTGTAGCGGGGGGCAATCCTCAGGGCGGTAAAGAGTGCAGATGTGGTAGCCCCCCCAATGAACAGGGGGATAGAGAGTCCCGCTTTTTCCATGGCATCGGCCACGTCAATCATTTCGTCCAGAGACGGGGTGATAAGACCGCTCAATCCCACAAAGTCAGCCTGCTCCTGAAGGGCAGTTTCCACGATCCTGTGTGCAGGCACCATCACACCCAGATCAATGACCTTGTAATTGTTGCATTCCATGACAAGGATCACCAGGTTTTTTCCAATATCATGCACATCGCCCCTGACAGTGGCCATGATGCCTTTTACCGTTGATGTTTTTGTACCCCCGGCGTCCTGGTTCTTCTTTTCAGATTCAATCCGGGGCTGCAAAATGGACACGGCCTTTTTCATGGTCCTGGCGGTTCTTACCACCTGGGGAAGGAACATTTTTCCTTCACCAAATAGCTTACCCACCCTTTTCATGCCTTCCATCAGGGTGTTTTCCACAATTTCAATCGCCGGAACACCACTCATGGCTTCCAGGTCTTCTTCCAGATGCTTCTCAATCCCGTGTGTCAGGGCATAGTGAAGCCGTTCCCCGGTATCCAGGTCCCTCCACGATTCTTGTGCAATCACAGTTGTTGCCTGCTGCCCCTGGCTGGTTATGGTGCCGGCCATATCTATTAGCCGGGCAGTGGCCCCGGCATCTGTATCCAGGATCACATCTTCAACGGCGCGGCGCAAGGGTTCGGGAATTTCTGAATAAATGGGCTGTGCTCCGGGTTTGACTATGGCCATATCCAATCCTGCCGCAATGGCGTGATAAAGGAAAACAGAGTGCATGGCTTCCCGTATGGTTTCGTTGCCCCGGAAAGCAAAAGATAAATTGCTTACCCCGGCTATGACCAGGGCTCCTTTCAGGTTTTGTTTCAGATACCGGACTGTCTCCAGAAAATCAACAGCAAAATGCCGGTGTTCTTCCATCCCGGTTCCCACAGCCAGCACATTCGGATCCAGTATGATATCCTTTGGGTCAAACCCAGCCTTGTCTACAAGAAGGTGATATGCCCGGGTACAAATATTTATCCGGCGCTGATAGGTTGCAGCCTGCCCCTGCTCATCAAAAGCCATCACCAGAGGCACCGCCCCGTACCGTTTGATGAGCATTGCCCTGGCAAGGAAAACTTCAGGCCCTTCTTTCAGACTTATTGAATTTACGATGGACTTGCCCTGAACACATTGCAAACCGGCCTCGATCACTTCCCAACGGGAAGAATCCAGCATGAGCGGAACCGCGGCCACTTCCGGGTCGGAACCCATGACAAACAGGAACTCTCTCATGGAAGTTGGCGAATCCAGCATGGGATCATCCATGTTCACATCCAGTATGTGTGCTCCGTCACGAACCATACCCCGTGCAATTTCCAGTGCCTGATCGTACTTTTTTTCATTGATCAGTCTTGCAAACTTCCGGCTTCCAGACACGTTGGTGCGCTCTCCCACTATCAGAAATGCAGGTTCTTCACGTACGGTAAGCATTTCCAGGCCGCTCAGGGTAATCCTTTGTGGCGTCTTGTCATTTCCCCGGGCAGACAGCCTTCTCAGGGGCGCTTTGCTCTGGCCGGCCATCCTGGCCAGGGCCTTGATATGATCCGGGGAGGTGCCGCAACACCCGCCTAAGATATTTACCAGTCCTTCTTCTACAAAAGGTTTTACCTGAAGGGCCATCTCTTTTGGAGAAAGCGCATAATAACCATAAAGGTCGGGAAAACCGGCGTTGGGATGAGCACTGGTGAAAATTGTCGCAAACCGGGACAGGATGCGCATCAATGGCAGCATCTTATCCGGACCGAAAGAACAATTAAGCCCGACACTGAACAATCCGGCATGAGCCGTGGATACGAGGAATGCTTCTATGGTCTGGCCTGAAAGAATGCGCCCCGAATTGTCTGCAATGGTTGCAGAAAGCATCACGGGAATGCCCGGCGCTTCTTCCGAAATGGCAAACAGGGCCGCCTTGGCGTTGAGCGTATCAAAAACGGTCTCTACCAGGAACAGATCCACCCCGCCTTCTTTCAGACCACGGGCCTGTTCACGGTAAGCCTGTACCAAACTGGCAAAATCGATTGCACGTGCTCCGGGCTTGTTCATATCGGGTGAAATGGAAGCCGATTTATTGGTAGGACCCATGGATCCCGCTACCAGCAGAGCACCGCTTTGTCTTGCAAGGCGCGCTGCCTGGAAGTTGATTTGGTACACCTGGTCCTGCATGCCGTAATCCGACTGGGATATGGCGTTTGCATTGAATGTATTGGTGGTGATGATGTCCGCTCCTGCCTGAACGTATTCTTTGTGTATGGATAATATCAGTTCGGGCCGGGTCAGGACAAGAAGATCATTGTTCCCCTTGTTCCCGGGAGGAAAAGATGGGGCATAATACTGGATCATAGTGCCCATGGCCCCATCCAGAATCAACGTACGCCCTGCTAAAAGACTTCCGGGCAGACTATTTTGCCAATTCACTTATTTTTTCAAATAAAACATCAATCCTATTCAGAAAATCCTCTTTCAAAGCCTTGATATGGGATTTTGCCGGCTTTTGGCGGATTTTGTTCAGACGATCAAACATTTCATCCCTCAGATCTATGGCCTGGTTGATAATTTCTATGGCCTGGGCTTCTTTTTTGCCGGGATTTACATATATGAAAGTACAACAATCCGAGATCACCTCGTCTATCAGATAGTCAAAGTCTTTTTTTAACGTTCTTAAATTTTCAGGCATACACTTATGGTATATAAATGTTAGATTGGTTCGACGCCTATCCCGGGTTTGTCTTCAAGGGTTATGTATCCGTCTACCACTTTCATTCCGGTAAATATATCATTGGCTATCAGCCAGTTTCCATCTAAATCTGCCCATTCCAGCTGACTGGCAAACTGGGCCGCTGCCGATATGGCCACCGATGTTTCTGTCATGCAGCCCATCATGATGCGCATATTGAGGGCTTTAGCAAGGGTGATCATCTCCCGGGCTTCACGCAT
>MWDM01000080.1 GCA_002070565.1 Bacteroidetes bacterium ADurb.Bin139 | reverse complement strand
CCTGCCCGAGCTCGCACCCGGGGGTGTACTGATTTACAGGGTCTCAGTCAGGCCGTCGGTACTTTTTACCGGTGAATAATGATTTGCGAGATACTCTTGATTCCCGTTATGTTCGTAATATGGGTGGTCAGAATTTGCGAATGCAAGTTTACGGCGGGTATCTTGAAGTCTATGATGGCGACACATATAAGGGCAGGATTGAATTAATGACGTAAAACGGCGGGGAATTAGAATTTAATAAATAACCGTTTGGGCCAAGATAAAATCATTTTGATTTATGGAAAGGGGTATGAATAATGAATCAGGAAAGCATGAAAATTTTACAACTGCTGGAAGACGGCAAGATCAACAGCGCTGAAGCGATGGAGCTGTTAAAGACGTTGGACAGCGAGCGTGAATCTACTGCATCTGCCAAGGTGATGACAACTGAGCAAAAACGTGCCTTGCGCGTCCGGGTTGATGGTGACAAGACCAAAGTCAATGTAAATGTTCCTCTCAGTCTGATCAAAGTTGCAACTCAAATCGCCGGGGCCAGTATGCAATGGATTCCGGATGAAGCCCATGAACAGATGAAAAAGCAGGGCTTCGACCTTACCAAGATAGACTTTGATGAGCTGATGCGACTGATTGATCAAGGACTTAGCGACGGCAAACTCGTAGATGTGGAAACCGAGGATGAGAAAGAAGGGAATATGAGGATTGAGGTCTATGTGGAGTAATCGTCCCAGCTTCCTGCTGCTGGTTCAGGTCAGACAGACCCAAAAAGCCGGTTTTATCATCCCGCTGGCACTGCCGGTTCTGGACGCCACCTTACGTTCATGGCGCGACAGCCTGGAATTTTGGGAGAGTATATTTCCCGGCTTTAATGCCCAACTTCTGGTAAAAGATAAGCTAAAAATAAGCAGTCATTTTAGATTATCCCAGGTATTTGCCTGGGGCCTGCGGCTGCTGGCTGAACTCCGCCGGTACGGCCCTTATGAATTTGTACATGTAGACAATGGCGAGCAGCAGGTATCAATCCGGTTGTGGTAAGGAGGGATTATTCAACATGACCAATATATTATGGAAAACGATCATAAACACGTTAGCATTATACCTGGTCTCTTTTCTAATCCCTTCTCTTACCATAAACAGCCCTTTTTATGCCATCCTGGCCGGACTTTCACTTAGCCTGCTGGCGATTACAATCCGGCCAATTTTGATGGCACTCTGTCTGCCGTTGAATTTGTTAAGCTTCGGCGCATTCATCTTCATCATCAATACCTGGATACTGCAATTGACTGATTTAATGGTAAAAGGACTGCATATTCCAGGATTTTGGATTGCGTTGGCGGCCTCCATAATAATCATGCTCTGCAATTACATGGCCGCAAGGATACAGGAACGCTGGATTTCATATAAAACCTCGTCCCCGATCATTTCAACAGAGTGAAGAGCATCTGGGCCATTTGGGCCCGGGTGGTCGCGTCCGTGGGGTTAAGCCGGCCATTGCTTCCAGTGATGGTTCCGGTCGCAGCCAATGATGTAACGGCACCTCTGGCCCAGGAGGCAATCTGCTCGCTATCACTAAAGGATGGCAACGGTTTTCCGGCGGTTCCTTCAGGGAGTTCACCGATAACTCCTAAACAATTGTATAGAAGCGTAAACATTTCCTGCCGGGTGAGTTCCCGGTCAGGCGCAAACATATTATTGCCGATACCTTCTGTAATGCCCAATCGTTTGGCTGCAGCCAGATAATCTGTATAATAGGTGCTGCCTGCATCAGTAAAATTATTCTCCGGTTTCTCATCCGGCTTTATCCCATAGGCTCTCATTACCATGACCATAAACTCGCCTCGGGTCAAATGGGCCTGCGGGCTGTAATGGCCGCCTCCGGTACCCGCGGTTATGCTCCTGGCTGCCAGAAAGCTGACTGCCTGGCTATACCATGCATCCTCCCCGACATCCTTAAAGCTCACCTTGTTGTATCCCACTGCATAAATGGAGAAATGGCCGGTCTTAAAACAAACTGTTTTACTTTCAAGGTTGTATTCTCCTCTGACGGTGTTCAGGGTGCCTTGATTATCAATGTAATATACAACGATGGCATTCAGGTCTTCATCGGCTTTAGGAAGATAGGGTATGCTGACTTCCGCCGTTCCGGTGCCGAATCCGGCAATTTCACTGTTTCCTGATTTTACAGTAAAGTTATACACCGGTCTGTCTCCAACTTTACCCCGGGCTTCCTGCGGAAGAGCCGATGGTTCCAGTCTGGTTATGCCAATGCTTATGTCCCCGTTGGCAGCTGACCGGCCTATATGCCGGGCGGCTTCTGTATCAAACAGAATGGTCCCTAAACCAGTCTCCACTTTCACATCTGAGCTGGTTTGGGCAGATATTTCTTGAAAAGCATTTCCCGGCACTTCTATAACAATTCCCTTGGCATCTTCTGTTGCAGCTGTCTTAATTTCAACTACCGGCTTCAAACCTGAGGTTTCAGCTTCTTTCGCTTTGGCAGCAAGGTCAGCTATAGTCTTGCCATCCAGCTTGGCGGATGCTATACCTGTGGTTTGTTCAAGCGATGTGGCAGCTGTTACGGATGCTGTACCTGTTTTTCCATCCCCCGATACCGTTGTCGCGGGCAGATTATTTCCTGGGGATGTTGTCGGTACTGTTGGTGAGGAGGATGAACCGCTGCCCCCTGATGAGCCTCCGCCGGTTGGTTGATCCGTCCATCTGGCATACAGGGTAAGGTTGGTCATCACTTTATCGTTGGCAAAATCCCAGGCATTTACAAAGGTATTTTCTTTATACCATCCGCCAATATATTTTCCCGGCCTGGTCGGTGCGGGAACCGGCAGGTCTGCTTTGGCACCATGGTTTACAATCTGATCGTTTACAGCACTGCCTCCTTGAGCGTCGAAGGTTACGACATGGGTCTGAACATATTGCGCGGTAACGTTTATATCTGCCGTTACATGACTGAAGTCCACATCCCATCCTGAAAACCGGTAGCCGGATCGGGCCGGATCAACAGGTGCGGTAGCGGCTGTTCCATGTTCTACTTTATTTTGCGCTTTTAAAATGGCGCCGTCCCAATCTTTAAAAGTAACCTTATATTGATTCACCTCATATTCGGCTCTAACCCATAGCTCGGACCTGACCTTACTAAAATCCTGACTCCATCCAACAAAATGATGACCATCCCAGGTATCAGGAGCAGCCGGGGCAGATGCCGCCAAGCCTTCTTTGACGAGACTTTCGGTAATCTTGCTGCCGTCATAATCCTCGAAAATCACTTTAAACCAGGCCAGCCACCTCGCCCAGAGGGTGGTATTGCTTACTACCGTATCATTGGCGAAATCCCATGGATTCTGGCAATCAAACTCCTTGTACCAGCCTTCAAAGGAGAATCCGTCTTGGGAAGGCTCGGGAAGCGGTTCCTGAATTTTCGACCCGGAAACAACATTAGTCAGGGGTGCAGGAGCATTCACAACGTCATCTTTTTGCACTTGAAAATCGACCGTATAAGAGCCTGCCGGAGGTTGTGTTTTGTCTTCAAATTCAGCGGTTACAGTTACGTTGAAAGCAGGCATGGTAAAACTGGCGGTGCTGCCATCGGTGTAGCCTGATGGGGTTAGCTCCCATTCCTGGGTTCTGTTTTTGTAAGCGGTTCCGTTATGGTACTTAAGCGAGCCGGTTTTTAATTGTTTGCCTTTATAGGGATGAAAATCAATGGTAACGGTATCGCCGGGATCAACGCTTGCGTTGTAACCTTGTTGCGTACTGTTCTTTTCAAAGATATGCACAACCCCGCCGGCTGCACCGCCCAGATTGGGGTCGGCAGCAACATGATACAAGGTGGGCGGATTGGTGAAGTCGTTCATGGTAACACCACCAATAAACCCTCCGCCAGTGTACTCCACATTGTTATGTGTATACGTCGGAAAAGAGTCCGCCGCAATGGTAATATTGTAAAAACCGGGGGTAACGTTTCGCAGGACAGCATTTTGTCCGCTTACCTGGGCTGGAACCTCTGTGCCGGCTGTTGTTTGCGTATAGGTCAGCGCGGGGTTGTCGCAATTGGTGAAGGTGATCAGCGCGTCTGCTACCAAGGGATAATCCCACCCGGGCGGCACCAACGTATCCTTCCATACTTTTTTATCCACCCGGTAGCTTATTTCATCATTGTCACCAGCCCAAGCCATCCCTCCAGACATTGCAGCCAGCATGCAAGTCACGATAATAACTGATACTACATTCCTGATTCTTTTCCCTATCAAACGTATCCCTCCACAAGAATTTTTTATGTATTATAATCACTGCCGACAGCATTAAAAACTGTATGGCAGTACAGTTTTATCCAACCTGTACTGTACCTGGGTACAGGTTTACCCTAAAAATGGTTTGGAAAAAATAAATTCTTTGCTATACTGCAATAATATAAGGAATAAACTGGTATCAGGAAAGAAGGGAATGGATTGACCAACCGCATCAAAGTATCGGTGTTCCTGGCCCTCAATATGTTTGCCTTTTTTATTCTGGAGCTAAAAGAAGTTCCTTTGTTAGGAACGCATAATTATATTATTCTCTATGTGCTTTATCACCTTTTGTTTGTGGCCGGTCTTTGTTTATATGGCTTCTTTCAGAACGGCTTTATAAAAATCTGTACCAATCAAATTCTTTTGACCTTATTCAGCTTTATTTATGCACTATCCGGGGTCTTCACGCTTATCAGCAGCCATGAACTGGTGTACCTTTTATCCCTGGGAATGGCAGTTTTTATCACCGGGATACTCAGCGGAGCCGGATATTTTTCGGTTTTTGCCCTGGTTCCCAGATGGTGGCGGGGCCGGGTGCTGGCAGCGGGGATCTGCGGCGGCATTCTATTTCAATTTGTAGTTGAATCCAGTAAGGTGCTTTCCAACCCTAACATTTATACTTACGCCTATACGGCAGCGTTTGTTATCGTGGCTGCAATCGCCTGGGCACTCTTGCTGGAGGGAGATATTTTGCGAATGGATGACGACATGCCGGCTAAGGCTGATACAACACTTGATTCAGGCAGCCAGAAGGTGCTGCTTATCTGGCTGACAGCGGCAGTGGTGATTATATCTTATCTGTCCTCTTTGTATGAAGGGGTTACTTCATTGGTATATACAGCTTATGAACAAAGCATATTCAATACCCGGCTTTTATATGGTATAAGTGTAGTAATGGCCGGATTTATCGCTGATCTCAAAGGACGCCGCTACCTGTCCTTGATTTCGTTCAGTGTAATGACCCTTCTTGTCCTGAATGTTTTTCTGTTAAAATATCCACCCATTAAAACATTGAACTGGATGGTCTTATTTTTGGGAGCTGGTTTCCTGGCCATGTTTGTCACCATAAACTTTATTGATATAGCCCATCTTACATCCAAACCGGCCTTATGGACTGGTGCAGGCCGCATCATTAAGCATTCGGTATGTGCTTTGGGTACAGTTTTGGGAGCTTATTTCTGGTCCAGCCCGGACACCGGTCTTTTGATTATCATCACGCAATACTTGCTCTTATTAATCGTTTTGACTTTTTTGTTATTCAAGCTGTATCAAATGTTTATCCATGAGAAAGCGGACTACAGTATTCCTGACCTGCCAGCCCCGGACATTTCTCCTATACTTGAGAAGGAATTGACTGTTCATAATGATGATCTTCTCCCCGATTATTTGGATATAGAAGCATATCAACTTACAGATCGGGAAAAGCAGGTTCTGGCTTCAATTATTACCCGTTCAACCATCAAAGAAATCGCCGCTGAGCTCTACATCAGTGAACGTACGGTTAAATTTCATATCAAGAATATTTTGACCAAAACGGATACCAAAAACCAGAAGGATTTGCTGGCTAAACTGATGTTAGGCACCAAAACAGATGGGGAGAAACAGCTTTGGCAAAAGAATGAGGCATCATGCTTCGAGCTTGAAGAATCACCTTAAGTAAAATGAAGGTGTCATCTATCATTCCAAGAAGCTTAACGGCACGTAGTACTTAGCGTAACGGTTGCCCTGCTGGTCGGCATAGGTACCCTTTTTATCCTTCACCATTATGGTGGCCCGCTTGTTGATTTTTATACAATGTACCTTCCAGCCTTTGATTTTCAAAGTTGAAGCTTACCTGATCCCCAATTTTTAAGCCATATTTCTCCTGGGCAATCTTGCGGGGAGTGGGTAATTGGTGGGTGCTTTCGGTATGCCCGAATAGATTGTGGGCCAGGGTTTTGAATCTGGGCTGGCTGCAGTTGGAGGTTTTGAACAACATAAACTCGATGACATGACAGAGTTCATGTTCAAAAACCAGCTGCAGGGCCTCCAGGGCATGGCTGGTAGTAATACCGGCTACGCTTTTTTCACTCGTTATCTCATCATACTTAAAGAAAAACTCCGTTCCGATTCTGATCTCCAGCACAACCTCCTCAGGTTTTAGTTGTGCGATATTTTTGGGGCATAGCGTTTTTCCTGCCGTCTTGATTAAACGGGTGGAGAGGGAAAACTTTGGATAGGAATTTGCTTTTTCCAGATCAGTATACCACAAGATAGAAAATAATGGTTATACATACTTGATCAAAGAAATGGGGTCGGAATTTCATCATATTGCGGAATGTGCAGCTGGTGAGTGAAGGGTATCTTGCCGATTCCGTTAAATTTGAAA
>MWDM01000079.1 GCA_002070565.1 Bacteroidetes bacterium ADurb.Bin139 | reverse complement strand
CGGCCCGCAGTGACAGAAGCCTGACCATGCGCGACGGGCTTTTTGTTCAATAACGTGGAACCTTTCCGTTTCAAACAATTCTCACTCTCACACAGCCGCTCGGCCATGCACGTCAATACAGACAGCGTATTGCTGGGCGCCTGGACCAACGGTCCCTCAAATAAACCGTGCCGCATACTTGATATTGGTACCGGGTGCGGGATACTGGCCCTGATGATGGCACAACGTTTTGCCGGCGCCGGGATAGACGCAATGGAAATAGATGCCTGCGCGGCAGAAGAGGCTGCGGCCAATGTCCTGTCTTCCCCCTGGGCCGACAGGATTTGCGTACTTCAGGCAGATTTCCGCGACGCCGTCTTCACGCATCCATACGACCTGGTCATCTGCAATCCCCCTTATTTCAACCAATCACTGGCCAGCCCTGACAGGCGCCGTACCATGGCCCGGCACACATCCTGCGAAAGTCTTCCGCACCGGGAATTGATAGAAGGAGTGGCTCACCTGTTGGCCGATGACGGTCTTTTTTCTCTTGTTCTTCCCGTGGCAGAGGCCCGGGAGTTCTTCTCCACAGCAGCAATGGCCTGCAAGCCGCTGTTTGTGCAAAGGATTACCACGGTTTATACCAAAAGCCACAAACCGGCGCTGAGGATCCTTGCCCAATTGGGCAGAAACCCTGTTCCTGTGGTTCAGGATACGATCGTAATGTATCGGGACAACGGGCAGGAATACAGCCCGGAGTATGTGGCTCTTGTGCGTGATTTCTATTTGTGGGCCTAAGAATTATTTGGACTTTTCCTGCTGAATTTTTATGTCTATGAACTGGCGTATCATCCGGTTGCTGAAACGTTCCTCGGCCAGGTAATAACGGGCCACCCGGGCCGCGGGCAGAATTTGCAGGAATTTCTTATGGTAGTCCATCCTGATTGCATTTTCTTCCTGGAACGAATTAACATAGGCAGTTAGCAACTCTTCAATCGGACCGGATGGCCCTTTGGTTTGTATGTCCAGCACCAGAACCTCTGCAGCATCGCGGTGATCACCGGCGGCTGTACGACCCTGTGAAGAACCGGCGGGTTCGGCACCTTTCCCCTGTTTCCCGCCATCTTCAGATCTGAACAGACGGTACATGGCAGCTTTAGTATTGTTGCGTTTGCGCATTACCTCACCTACCTTGCGGTCCATTTCGTTGTACAGGGGCCAGAATTTTTCTGCTTCTGCCGGGGTCAGCCCTACCTCCTGGGTAATAAATGCAATTTTTTGAGCCTGAACGGCTTCACGTTCAGCCTTCCGCTCCTGGTCACTTTTGTGCATGCGGTCTTCCTGGGCAAAAGCCCGGAAGGGCATAAGGCACAGAATTATTACTATAAACAAACGGTTCATGACATTAGTGTTATTCATTGTTTGTGTCGTTTTCAAAATCAACCGGGTCAAGGTTCGGGTAATTCAGGTAATCTATAAGCTCGTCAAGATCCAGGTGTGTCAGATCAAAGGCACTTTCCTCCTGGGGTAAATCATTCAGAATAAGTTCAGAGATCACGCGGTGGTCCACCCCCCAGTCAGACAATTCACCAATAAGTGAAAATTCCGGGCTTTGTGTTTCAGCCCCCCGGTTACGATCGGTTATCAACAGCATCAAAGATCCGATTCCAAATAGGAGCACAAAAGCGGCGGCAAGCTGCATCTGGGGTTTAAGCAGGCGGATCAGGCGACGGGATCTGGTTTGGGCAACCGGCTCCACCCGGTCTCCCTGTGGCCCGACCTGCGCCCACTGCGACTCCACCTGCTCAAAATAGCCCGGTGGAACCCCAAACGGATTCTCTTTCAGGTGGGGATCATATAACTTTTTTTCGCTCATATTTCAATGGTTAGATGGTGTGATTGGCAAAAAGTTTAAAGCAGCAATTCCTTGAGTGTTTCCTCCACTTTGGCGGCGGCCAGGTGATAGGATGCCTTCAAAGCCCCCTCCGATGTGCCCAGAATACGGGACATATCCTGGTAGCGGATCTGGTCAAAATAACGCATATTAAACACAAGGCGCTGTTTAGGCGGAAGGCGCAGGATGGCTTGCTGGAGGGCTTTCTGTATCTGGTCCCCGGTGAAAAGCTGCGGGTCTGCATCCAGCCGGTCTTCCAGGGGCACTTGTTTCAGGGATTTGCTTTTTCTAAGAAAAGTCAGGACCTCGTTGGTGGCAATCCGGAAAAGCCACGTAAAAAGTTGCGATTCCCACCTGAATGCTGCCAGCCCGGTCCAGGCCTTTAGCAGGGTGTTTTGCAGGATGTCGTCGGCATCGTCATGCAGGAGCACCATTTTACGGATATGCCAATACAGGCGCTGGCTGTACTGTTGCACAATCCGGGAGAAAGCGATTTGGTACTGGCCGCTTTCACATAAGTCCTGCAATTCTTTATCTGAGCTCACATACTTTTTTTACAATACCGGCGGCATCCAGTTCGTAATGGTTCATAAGTTCTCGCGGAGTTCCGCTTTGGCCAAACCCTTCGTCCATGGCAACCATGCGCATGGGAACGGGATGGTGCCGGGCCACCAGGCCCGAGACAAGTTCACCCAGCCCTCCGGCTACCAGGTGTTCTTCTGCGGTTACCACCGCTCCGGTTTTACGGGCCGAGGCCAGGATGGCTTCTTCATCCAGGGGCTTTAGGGTGTGTATATTGATCAGCTCGGCACGGATCCCCTTTTGGGCAAGCACCATCACAGCTTCCAGGGCTTCCCATACCAGGTGGCCTGTAGCCAGGATGGTCACATCTTCTCCTGGATGGATCATCCAGGCCTTTCCTATTTCAAAAGGACCATCCACGGGGCTGAAGTTGGGAACCGACGGTCTTCCAAACCGCAGGTACACCGGGCCCTCCCAGCTGGCTGCTGCCAGGGTGGCAAGGCGGGTCTGGTTGTAGTCGCATGGATTGACCACCGTAAGGTGCGGAAGGGCCCTGGCCAGGGCAAGGTCTTCCATGGTCTGATGTGTGGCCCCGTCTTCTCCCAGGGTGATGCCTGCATGGGAAGCAGCAATCTTGACGTTTGTCTGTGAATAGCAGATGGATTGTCGCAACTGGTCGTACACGCGTCCGGTGGCAAATTCGGCGAAAGTTCCCACAAAGGGGATGAGCCCCGTAACAGCCATGCCGGCGGCCACGCCCATCATGTTGGCCTCGGCAATACCGCACTGGAAAAAACGCTGAGGAAAAGCAGCGGCAAATTCCGCCATTTTGAGCGAACCGGTCAGGTCGGCACACAAGGCTACAACCGACGGGTTCCGGCTTCCCAGTTCAAATAATCCGGCACCAAAACCGGAACGGGTATCTTTATTTCCTGTATTTATCATTATGGCTAATCTGTTATGAACCTCCCCGGTTTCAGGCAAATAATGCCGTTCCAGCCAGATTGGTACTTGTAATTTGTTTAATAATCTCCCAGTGTTTCAGGTAATTGGGCTAAAGCAAGGGTTTCCTGCTCTGCAGACGGGGCTTTCCCGTGCCAGGCATGTGAGCCGGTCATGAAATCCACACCTTGTCCCATATTGGTGTGCATCAAGATCATCATGGGTTTGCTACGGGGTTTGAGCGATTCCCTGAACGCTTCCCTTATGGCATCAAGGTTGTGACCGTCACATTCCAGGACCATCCAGCCAAAAGCCTGCCACTTGGCAACGAGGTCTCCCAGTCCTGCAATCTTGTTTACCGGCCCGTCAATTTGTTGCCGGTTCCAGTCTGTAAGCGCCGTAAGGTTGCCAATCTTGTTGTGGGCTGCAAACATAGCAGCTTCCCATACCTGGCCTTCTTCGCTTTCACCGTCACCCATAAGTACGTAAACTTTGTGAGGGTCCCCTGCCAGCTGTTTGCCCAGAGCCGCGCCACTGGCTACAGAGAGGCCCTGGCCCAGCGATCCGCTGGCCACATGAACACCGGGCAAGCCATACTCTATACTGGGATGACCCTGCAGGCGGGAACCGAACTTACGAAAAGTGGCCAGTTCCTGAACGGGGAAATAACCCATGCGTGCAAGCAGGCTGTAAAACAAAGGCGAAATATGCCCTATGGAAAGGAAGAACATATCCATGTCCTTTCCGTGCCGTTTCCAATTTTGCGGGTTTTGTTCCAGGAATTCCGCAAAAAGTACGGTCATAAAATCGGCGCTGCTCAGAGAGCCTCCCGGGTGTCCGCTTTTAGCCGCTGTTACCATCCGGATAATATCCCTTCGGATCTGTGCTATGATATCTGTAACAGGGTAAGGAATTTTGTGGTTCATGCTGTCCTATGTTTGATTAACTTACAAAGATAAAAATTATATTTACCTTTGACCCGCCAATGAAAAACATAAGAAACTTCTGCATTATTGCCCATATAGACCACGGGAAAAGCACCCTGGCCGACCGGCTGCTGGAATTGACCCATACCGTGGAGCAACGCGACATGGAAGCGCAGGTGCTGGACAGTATGGACCTGGAAAAAGAAAAGGGGATTACCATAAAATCACATGCCATACAGCTGGATTACCGGCATAACGGTGAAGATTATGTATTGAACCTGCTGGACACCCCCGGGCATGTGGATTTTTCCTATGAAGTCTCCCGGGCTATTGCCTCCTGCGAAGGGGCCCTGCTGGTGGTAGATGCCACCCAGGGGGTACAGGCACAGACCATTTCCAACCTTTACCTGGCTGTTGCCCACAGCCTGGAGATCATTCCCGTTCTGAATAAGATTGACATGGAATCTGCCATGATAGAGGTTGTTCAGGATCAGATAATTGACTTGCTGGGATGCAAACCTGAAGAGATTCTGCAAATAAGCGCGCGTACCGGGGAAGGGGTCCCGCAAGTGCTGCAAGCCATCGTAGAACGGATTCCTTCGCCCGGGGGAGATCCACAGGCGCCCCTCCAGGCACTCATCTTTGACTCGGTATTCAATTCATTTAGAGGGATTATAGCCTATTTCAGGGTAATGAACGGAACTGTGGCTCAGGGAGACAGGGTAAAGTTTTTTAATACGGGGAAAATTTACGATGCAGACGAGGTGGGAATCCTGAAAATGAAGATGATGCCGCGCAAGGAAATCCGCACCGGCGATGTGGGCTATATTATTTCGGGCATCAAAACCGTTTCCGAAGTGAAGGTGGGCGACACCATCACCCATGTGGCCCGTCCCTGCCAGAAAGCCATAGCCGGTTTTGAAGAAGTAAAGCCTATGGTATTTGCCGGATTGTACCCTGTAGATACAGATGGATATGAAGACCTGAGGACAGCCCTTGAAAAGCTGCAACTCAACGATGCTTCGCTTACCTTTGAACCGGAATCTTCCCTGGCTCTGGGATTCGGATTTCGTTGCGGTTTTCTTGGCCTGTTGCACATGGAAATTGTTCAGGAAAGGTTGTATCGCGAATTTGACTGCGACGTGATCACCACCGTGCCCAACGTATCCTACAAGGTTTACACCACCCAGGGAAACGTTACCGATGTGCACAACCCTTCCGGCCTGCCGCCGGTCACACTCATAGACTATATAGAAGAACCCTACATCAAAGCACAGGTGATCTCCAAGTCAGAATATTTCGGGGCCATCATGAAACTCTGCCTGGACAAACGCGGGGTACTGGTCAACCAGCAATTTTTAACAGCAGACCGGGTGGAGCTTACCTTCAAAATGCCGCTATCAGAGATTGTTTTTGATTTTTACGACAAGCTAAAAAGCATTTCCCGCGGATACGCCTCTTTTGATTATCACATCATAGGTAATGAGCGTGCCGACCTGGTAAAATTGGACATTCTGCTGAACGGCGAACCGGTCGACGCCCTCTCCAGCCTGATCTACCGTGGCCACTCCTATGATTTTGGCAGGAAAATGTGTGAAAAACTAAAGGAACTCATCCCTCGCCAGCAATTTGACATAGCCATACAGGCAGCCATCGGGGCCAAGATCATTGCCCGCGAAACCGTCAAGGCGGTACGAAAAGACGTGACGGCCAAATGTTACGGAGGTGACATCACCCGCAAACGTAAACTTCTTGAAAAACAAAAGAAAGGCAAACGCCGCATGCGCCAGATAGGCAATGTAGAAGTTCCTCAGTCGGCCTTCATGGCCGTCCTTAAGCTGGACTGACATCACGGAGGTGGAACCTCAGCGCGCCAAAACACAGCTTTGGTTTGTAAAGCGCAGTAATAGAGTTAGTTAAAATTTGCATTGCAAATTTGGCGCGCTGAGGTTCCACCTGTGATTGGGGTTCGGGGGAGGGTGGTAAGTAGTTGAAAACCCGGTCAAGCTTATAATGTACACATATACAGCACAATAAGCGTTTTTGTAACATAGTTGTTACTTACCACCCTCCTCCCAGCAACTAAAAAAATGATTGGAGCTGCTCTGCAGCGTATGATAAGCGCCAAACGTGTTTGGCGCACCACATTGAAAGACCACCATGAGGCCATCAGGCGACCACCAGGCGACTACCGGACGGGCAGCGGACGACCACCGGGCGGTTGTTTTAGCAGTAAAGCGCATAAATGTGAAGGTCGCTGCCTCCACAAGGAAAGGGAAGCCTCGGCAAAAGGAAAAAGCTTCCCTTTCCTTGTGGAGGCAGCGACTGCCCGTACAAGCAGCTGAAGCCTCGGCAAAAAATGACGGGCCTGAAAGCGACGGACTTTGCAACGAGAATGGCCAAAGAAAGCTACGGACCTTGCAACAAGACTG
>MWDM01000078.1 GCA_002070565.1 Bacteroidetes bacterium ADurb.Bin139 | reverse complement strand
TATTCAGTCCCGTAGCTCAGTTGGTTAGAGCACTACACTGATAATGTAGGGGTCAGCGGTTCAACTCCGCTCGGGACTACTGCATAAGGCTACGGGGATATAGCTCAGTTGGCTAGAGCACCTGCTTTGCAAGCAGGGGGTCGTCGGTTCGACTCCGTCTATCTCCACAAAACGCGACAAATTATTGCCGCGTTTTTTTTGTCGTTTCCGGCAGCAACATATTCCATGTGTTGCCATGGACGATCGCTGTTTTGTTATCTTTGTGTATGCAATACATGAATACGCTGGTCTGGATAGGATTTTGCCAGGCGATGTTTGCTGCCATACTCATGTTCAACAAGAATGAACAGACCGTATCTGATAAAATACTGTCTGCATGGCTTGTGTTACTGGCCATAGAGTTTCTGACCGCCGGAATGGACTACCAGTTCTATAAAACCCCCTTGTTATCCGGCTCGCATTTATTATCCAATGCGGCTTTTTATTTATATGTAAGGTCCCTGACCAGGTCCGGATTTCGCCTGAAATACGTACATCTGGTACACCTGGTACCCTTCTTGCTTTTCAAAGTACTGGCCTATATCATCAAGGCACCCTTTATGGTGGGAGACTATCTTGTCTATCAGGAAAATTACCTGTTTCGCTTTTCCTTTGCCATGGTCAGCCTGGTTTCATGGCTGATATACAGTTCCTTAAGTTTGACTATGGTTTATCATTACAGGTCCAATCTGCAGAATGAAACGTCCCGGATAGAAGCCAACGAGAATATCCGCTGGCTTATGTTTGTTACCATTATTTACGCGGTTTATTGTTTCATAACCTACATCATATCCTTCACCCTGATCATCAAGGGAGATTACGAATCGACCCTTCCCGGAATCTTTAATTATTCCATACTGCTTGTGCTGCTCTATGCGCTGAGTTTTTACGGTCTGAGACAAAAGCACATCCCCGAAGCGTTACAAATACCTAACGAAAAAAAGAACAGTAAGAAACCACTTCTGGATGATCGGACCAGGAAGGAAATCGGGAAGCAGGTACTGGCATATTTCCAGGAAAAGCAAGCGTACCTGAATCCTGACCTGAGTATGAATATCCTGTCGTCTGACATGCAAATACCAAAACACCAGCTCACCGAAGTGCTGAATACCGAACTGGGGAAAAATTTTTTCCGGCTTGTTAATTCATACCGTATAGAAGCAGTAAAAAAAATGCTGGCAGACACCACCCTTCATTATTCCATAGAGGCGATTGGTTATGATTGCGGATTTTCCAATAAATCATCTTTTTACAAGATTTTTAAAGAAACAGTAGGGGAAACGCCCTCTGCGTATAAAAAAAGAATATCGGCCCTCTGATTATTGTTGTCCATCTTTTAAAAAAATGAAGGATTATCGGTTCCTTTTTCTTTCATTTGCACAAATTTTTCTATGCATGAAACGACTCATCTTTTTTACATTACTGATTTGTGCCGCTTTGCAGGTCAGGGCCCAATGGGGTGGAGATACCGATTTCAATATCCATGGTTACGCAAGAGGGTCTGTTTACGGAGGCAGCAAGACTTATGATCTGACCTCTGTATTTGCCGAATTATCCCTGCAGGCGTCGCTCAAAAAAGGACCGGCCATCCTTCAGTCGGATATCAGGTTCAACACAGGCATATTTTTTAATGAAAATGATACCCGGATCAGGATCAGGGAGCTTTACGCAGGGTATAAAAGCCGGAAATTTGATGTTTTCCTTGGAAACCAGATAGTCATCTGGGGACGCATGGACGGATTCAATCCAACGAACAACATAACCCCCAACGATTACTTTTTTCTTTCACCGGATCCGGCAGATCAGCAGCAATCCAATTTCATGCTGAAAATGCAATACAGACCCCTGCCCGCAATAGATATTGAACTGGTGGCTATTCCATTTTATAAAATGTCAAGTTACCGGTTTGACCTTTTTGACATGGGCGAACTGGGGAATTACCTGCTGTTCGGGGATGATATGCTTCCGGAAAGGATCCTGGCCAACGGGACGTATGCCGTGCGGGCGAATTTTGACTACCCGGCATTCGGCGGTTCCGTATCCTGGTTCCAGGGGTATGACCCATACCATGGATTCAATGTGGTTTCAGTTAATTGGGCATCGGCGCAGCCCGTGATACGCATAGCATCCACACCCTACAGAAAAAGCACAATAGGCGCAGATGTTGCCATACCTGTGGGTAATTTCATGATAGTAAGGGCCGAAGCAGCCTATAACCACACTAAAAACCCGGATAAAAAAATGTTCATACCCAATCCGGACATAAGCTATGTTGTTGGAATAGAAACCAATGTCCTGGGTTGTATTATCATAGGTCAATATATTGGGAAATACACGTTTGATTTTTTCCAGTTAACCGCCCCCGTCTCTCCCGGTCAAAACGATCCTGCGTCACTCATCCAGTATGCAGAGAAGTATATTGATTATGAGAACAGGATGTTTAACCGTAAAGTGTTCAATCAGCAGGAAAGGACCAACCATGCAGTTTCCCTGACCATTACCAGGTCTTTTGCTTACGATGTCCTGTCAGCTGAATGCACAGGTTATTACAATATCACATCAAAAGAATGGTTTGTCAGGCCCAAATTGAGCTGGAGGATATCGGATGCCCTGATGGCCGCTGTGGGTGGCAATTATATGAGGGGGGGAGAAAATACATTGTACGGTTATTCTTCTGCCGTAATGAACGGGGCTTTTGCAGAACTTAAAGTGATTTTTTAGAACATGGGAATATCAAATTTTATCATAAAATACCGGTGGTATATCATTATTGTCACCCTGATACTGGTACTGCTGGGGATAATTCCCCTGACAAAAATCCGCGTCAATCCTGATTTGGAATCTTACCTGCCCCAGAACATGCCTTCCATACAAAACAATAATAAAATAGGGGAGTATTTCGGGAATGACGAGTTGTTACTGATTATTTTTCAGACAGAAGACATTCTTAATGAAAAAACGCTGAACAGGATCAGGCAGATCACAGATACCCTGTCCATAATGCCACAATTCGGACGCGTCTATTCGTTGTTCCAGGGGAAAGATATCCGGTCGGAAGAGGGAAGTATGGTGGTGGATCCTGTTGTGAAAAGAATTCCCGATAACCAGCAAGACCGGGAACTACTCAGGAAAGCAATCCGCTCCAATGATCTGGTATATAAAATAGTGGTTTCTGAGGATTTCAAAAACGCACTAATCATCCTGAGTTCAGACAAAACAGTCAGTGACGACCAACTCATGCAGCTGATCCATGAAACACTGCAAAAATACCCGGGGGACGAAGAAATATTCATCAATGGAAGTCCCTTTTTAAGGGATGAGGCGAGCAAGAAAATTGGCCGTGATATCATGTTGCTTTTACCGATTGGTTTGCTGGTGATGTTCTTGATCCTGTATTTATCTTTTCGGGAACTCAGAAGTGTACTGCTGCCATTTTCGGTGGTGCTCTTTTCAATAGTGGTTTCCATGGCCCTGATTCCCGTTTTTGGCTGGGAATTAAGTCTGATAGGGGTGATCATACCCGTGATGATGCTTGCCATTGCCAACAATTACGGGGTGTATTATGCAGCCCGGTACCAGGACCTGCGGGCATCGCAACCCGGTCTTGAACCCCGCGAACTGGCCAAACAGGTATCCTCATACCTATTTACTCCTGTCACCTTATGCGGACTAACCACCATTGTGGGAGTCCTGGGCCTGGTGGCGCATTTATTCAGGCCGGCCAGGCAGATGGGTGTTGTATCGGCCATAGGCATTTCCTTTGCCCTGCTGGTGAGCCTGCTGTTTATCCCGGCAGTATTGTCCCTGTTGAAGAAAGGGAGAATTCACAAAGATCTGGAAGACGGATCAAAAGGCTTCTTTCCTTCTGTGATCGAACGCACCGGGGAAACCATTACCCGTCATCCCAAAAGAATTGTAAGCCTTTTCATACTCTTTATGGCGTTCTGCGCCGTAGGACTTTTCTTTTTCAGGACAGCCCCTGATTCCAATGATGTTTTGCCTGAAAGCCATTCATTCAACAAGGCCATAAACATCATGGACAACAAATTTGGCGGGAGCAAAATGTTCAACGTGATGTTCCGGAGTGATGTGAAGGATCCCGCTTTTCTTACATTCCTGGATACATATGAGCAGGAACTTAAAGAGGTGCCGGGTGTGGGAACGGTTACCTCTCTTACTTCCATAATCAGAAAGATCAGCAAAGCCCTGAACGATTCCACAGATCCCGGTTATGACCGCATACCCGGTACCAGGGAGGGAGTAGCCCAGTACCTGGAACTTTACTCCATGAGCGGCGATCCGGAAGATTTGGAGCAATTTGTAGATTTTGATTACACAAGCACACTGCTCACGGTGCAATTCAAAGCCCAAACCATTGGGGATATCAGGAACCTGCTTTCGAAAATCGAGGGAATGGCTCAGGAAGATTCTCTGGAACCTGTCATAGGGGGCTTCACATTAACCGATGTCGACATAAACGAATCTGTAGAGAAAGGACAGTATTATTCCCTGCTGGTGGCCTTTGTAGCGATATTTCTTTTACTGAGCCTTATTTTCAAAAGCTTTAAGGCAGGTCTGATAGGAAGCATTCCACTGGCCTTTGCCGTATTTTGCACCTTTGGACTGATGGGCTGGTTTGGTATGGAACTGAATATTGTAACTGCCTTGATTTCATCAATCTCCATTGGTCTGGGTGTGGATTTCACCATCCATGTATTCTGGAGGATAAAATGGGAACTGGCACACGGCAACAATTATGGCAGGAGTATCAAGGCAACGCTCAAAACCATTGGACGCGGCATTGTCATAAACGCCAGTTCTGTCATGCTGGGTTTTGCTGTTTTGTCCCTGTCTGCGTTTCCACTGATCCGCTCTTTTGCCTTTCTGATCATCCTGTCCCTTTTCCTGTGCCTGGTTTGCGCGCTGATCCTGCTCCCGGCCATATGTTACTGGGCAAGGCCTAATTTTTTGGAAAAATAAATACCATGATAATATTATGAAACTACTTTTAAAATCAGTTGTTACCGGATTGCTTTTGTTTTTTGGCGCACCCGGGTTGTTTGGACAATCGGCTGCTGAAATCAGCCAAAAATCTACAGAAGTGATTGACCTCGGCTCGACACAAATGGATTTCACCATATACATCAGGGATAACAGGGGAAGTGAGCGGGTAAGGCAACTGACCATGATATCCGGTGTCTTTAATGGTGTGGGTAAAACGCTTGTCCGCTTTACGGCCCCCTCTGACGTGCAGGGAACAACATTGCTTATTTACGACAATAAGGATAAAGAAGATGATATGTGGATTTATATGCCGGCCTTGAAAAAAGTCCGCAGGATCATCAGTTCTGAAAGGGGGAAAAGCTTTATGGGATCTGAGTTTACCAACGCAGACATGAGCAAGCCCAACCAGGCAGATTTCAATTATTCCCTGCTGGGCAAAGCGGTGTACGATGGAAAGGAATGCTGGATGGTCCAGTCGGAATGTAAGGATCAGACCATCTGTAAAGCATACGGTTACAGTAAATCGGTTAGCTATATAGATAAAAACAGTTACCTGGGCTATAAAGTGGAATACTACGACCTGTCGGGTAACCTGCACAGGATCCTCACGTCCCATGATTATAAGAACGTGACAAAAAACACGTTCTTTTCCTACAGAACCGTCATGGAAAATGTGCAGAACAAGCGTGTTTCTGAAATGGTGGTAAATAAGGTAGAAACAGGAAACAAGCCCGGGGAGGAAATCTTCTCTCCCAACGCCCTGCAATAACAGTTACCTTAGCAGTTGCCGCTCTTCTGCAGAATACAGGATTTTCTCCAAAACAGGCTTGAGCGAATCCCGGAACACATAGATCAGCAGAAGGCACAGCAGCAACGTCAGGATTACCAGAAGACAGGTCAGGACTCCGGCTGGAATTTTTTTCCTGGGTTTCTGCATGCTTTCAGGCTCAACCTTTTCATCTGTTTGGGCAACATCCTGTTCAGGCCCGGACAGGACTTGCGGGGTGGCAGCAGTGCATTCCTGCGGGGAGTTGTCTCCTGGCTTAACAGCTTTTCCCGGATCTTCTCCCGGGGCTGAAAGGGCACACCTGACTTTGGATGGAACAAGCAGCGGGCGCAGGGATAAGGGGACCAGCCCGAAACCGTTTGGATTTACCGAAACGTTCTTGTCCATGACAAAAAAAATGTCTCCTTCACGCGTCCTTCTGAGTTTGCCAAAACCATCCAGCGTTACTGATTTTTCCCGGGTCAGTTTTTTGGAAACCTCGGCTAATAATGCATCAAGATCTTCCTTAGAAGAGTAAGCCTTTTCCAGCAGGCCGTCATTCCAGGTCTCGCTTTCCCGGAAAGAAATGCGTCTTCCCGGAGGCAGGAGCACATGTCCATTGTTGGTAAGGGTTGCCGGGGTGTCTTCTGCGATGAAACTTCCCATGCTTCCCAGAGAAACCCGGTTGTGTGTGCGGATCAATTCTATGCAAAGGGATGAAAGCAGGGATGTGTCCATAATCTGAGCAAATTTACACTTTTTTTGATAAGATTTTGCTCTTTCAGGAAAAACCGTTTATCTTTGCACTCCCTTACAGGATAACATTCCTCATTAGCTCAGTTGGTTAGAGCACCTGACTGTTAATCAGGGGGTCCAAGGTTCAAGTCCTTGATGA
>MWDM01000077.1 GCA_002070565.1 Bacteroidetes bacterium ADurb.Bin139 | reverse complement strand
CCCCAGGCGTTGATGCATCCCAGTCCCATCTGGCGCAGGTCTATGCAGCATTGTGTGAAGTTTTCCTCCTGCAGGTCCCGGGAATGGAGGTTTCGCTTGGCCGGACCCGAGTCCAGGCTTTCTATGGAATAATGAAGTGCCGATGCGGAAAAAAGTGACTCTGAATCTACACAGATACCGGACCCCGTATGATCCAGCAGCTTCCACCACCGGAGGCCTGTATGGGTACCGTTTTCCTGAGGGCGTATGTACGGATAGAACTGCTCAGAGACGCTCTGCCTGTAAAGGCCTGTAAAAGCAGCGGCCGACCTGTCGGGATAATTTTCACCCGGCCCCCGGCCGTAATAGACAAGATGGTTGTATTTTTTTGGGGTGTTGAAACGGACCCCGAAGCGGAACATCGGGGGCATGTTGACGGCTTCTTCTGCCGTTGCCAGGGTTTTCAGCTGCTGTGTTATCTGCAGCCCGCCCCCGGGTGCCGGCCGGTAGGTCATGGTCAGTACTGCTTTGAGTTGTGGCAGTTCATATGCAGCACTTATTACATTTTCATTGATTTCAAATCCCTTGAATTCCATCTGCGGATTACGCCAGGCAATATATTTCAATTGCAGCGATGCGCCAAAATCGTTGTCTGTGGGGGCACGCCAGAAATTGGGGGTGATTCGTGAATTTTCCTCCAGCATGTTTTTGTCCCCAAAGAAAAGCCGGGTAATAAATCCGTCATGCCGGCTGAATTCTGCCCGGATATTCCCGGAGCGGGCGATGAGCCAGTTCCTGTCGTTTTGGTCTATGGTAAAGGTTGATTCTGTCGTTAGTTCTGCACAGGGGTTTGGTATCCCCGGAGTATAGACAGGGAGTTGGGCTCTTGCCAGTACAGTGCCCGCCGCAAGAAGGGCCTCTTCTTTACGGGTGGAAAAGTAAACGTTCAGGAACAATTCCTTGTCCTGGTATGGGCCCAGGTCGGACTGGCTGTATCCAAGTGCCATCTGGCTGGTTTGTCCAGGAGGCGTTTTAAGGTTGTCTGCATGTCCTTTCATAACGGGAACCCCGTTGGCCAGCAGTTCCCACTCCAGGGAAAGATGTGACAGGTCACGGAAAAAGTATTCGTTCCTCAGGCCAATTTTTCCGTTGGCCACATCCACATCCTCTACCCACACATTCTGATAGTGATAGGCTACTTCATAAGCATGGGGATTGGGAGTGCGTGAAGGGCTAAACAGCCCGTTGTTGTTGAAATTCTGATCAGATGCGTCGTAAGGATCGTAATCCCCTCCGTAGGCATAGACAAAGTGTCCTTCCTTTCGCTCCAGGAAAAGAGCCTGGTCTACAAAATCCCAGATGAATCCTCCCTGGTATTGAGGGTACTTGCGTATGATATCCCAGTAATGGTCAAAGCCACCCATTGAGTTACCCATGGCGTGCGCGTATTCACACTGTATCAGGGGCCTTTGTGGGTTGCTTTCCAGGTAACGGATACAGCTTTCATAGCCCATGTACATGGGAGCAAAGATATCCGATATTTCCGGCCGGGTGGCACGTTCGTACTGAATGGGCCTTTTTTGTACATCTGCCTTGCGCAGCAGCTCATAGCCCATGGTAAAATTATCCCCGTCACCGGCTTCATTTCCCATTGACCAGATTATCACGCTGGTGTGGTTCTTGTCCCTGAGGTACATCCTTTCTATGCGTTCTGCATGCGCCAGGGAATAATCCGGCCGGGCAGCCAGTGTCTTTTCCCCATAACCCATGCCATGAGATTCTATGTTTGCCTCGTCTACCACATAAATCCCGTAAAGGTCACACAGGCTGTACCAGGTTGGGGAATTTGGATAATGGCTGGTCCTTACGGAATTGATATTGAATTTTTTCATTAGTTCAATATCCTTTATCATACGCTCTACAGACACGGCGTATCCTGTAGCCGGGTCCATTTCATGCCGGTTAACTCCTTTTATTAGTATGGGTTTTCCGTTGACCAGCAATTGGGAATTTTTAATTTCCACATTCCTGAAGCCTACTTTCCAGGGAATATACTCTGTTGTCTTTCCGCTACCGGTATCGGCCACTGAAAGGATCAGGGTGTATAAATGCGGCAATTCTGCCGACCAGGGCTGTGCGTTTTTTACGGTGAAAGACCCGGTAAAGGTTAGGTTTTCAGAACCAGTCAGGGATTTGAGGCCAAGGCTGTAGCCCCGGGGATCTATAAGCTCGGCCTGAACAAGCACTTGGTTTGAAGCCCTGTTCAGGATAACGGATATGTCCAGTGAACCATTTTTGTAATTTTTATCCAGGACAGGCAGCAAAGTAAAATCATGTATGTGTGTCTTTTCCCTGGCATAAAGGAATACATCCCGGCCAACTCCGCTCAGACGCCAGAAATCCTGGTCTTCCAGGTATGTTCCATCGCACCAGCGGTTCACTTTCAGGGCAATGAAGTTATCTCCCGGCCGGAGGTAGGGGGTGATGTCAAACCCGGCTTCCAGTTTGCTGTCTTCAGAATACCCCGCAAACATTCCGTTGACCCACAGGCTCAGGTTGGAAGTGACCGATCCGAAATGAATGAAAACCTGCCTGCCGTTCCATTCTTCCGGCAGGGAAAAGTTATGGCGGTAGTATCCCGTGTGGTTTTTCTCCAGGGGAACCAGAGGAGGAGCGGACCGGTATTGATTAAACCAGGCGTAGCCGTAGTTCAGGTATAGCGGGTGGCCGTAACCGTTCAGCTCCCAAAGGCCGGGGACGGGCATCACGTCCCAGGATCTGTCGTCGTAACATTCCTGTTGGAAACCGGTGTAGCTGCCCGGGGCATCTTTTGTCCATGCAAATTTCCATAAGCCGTTCAGGTCTTTGAAGTACAGGGATGATTCCCTTTTGCCTTCAAGGGCCAGAGAGCGTGTTTCATAGGCATGATAGGAAGTATGCATGGGAGCGCGGTTGATCTGGTTCACTTCAGGGTCCTGCCATTCTTCAGTGGCTTTATACAGGGGATAATCGGTGGTAATATAATCCACTCCCGATTGAATGAAATAATGAAAATCTTCCGGCCGGTTGACTGTCCACACGTTCACGCTGAGGCCCAGTTCCTTTGCCCGTGAAATCCACTGCGGATTAGCCTTCAATACCCTCATGTTGTAATCCAGTCCGGTGTATCCCTTTTCCTTAAGCTGGTCCGGAGACAGGCTGCCGCCCAGGTAAGCCACCTGAGCAGAGGGGTCAGACTGGATGAGTGTTTCGCAGATATGGGAAGAAAAACTAATGTACTCCACCTTGTTACGTACACCTGCCTGTTCCACAAGTTCAAGGATCTTTGCCACGGCGTCTTTTTCTGTAGGTTTATCCCGGTGGGGTTTGATCTCTATGACAAGTCTGGTGTGGTCAGATGCAGCGATTATGGGCAGAATCTCGTCAAGCAACGGGAGCTTTTCCCCATTGGATAAAAGATGGCCCGACAGTTCCCGGTAAGAACTCGCATCCACACGTGCTCCGTTTAATACCGGATTGTGCACCAGCACCACTTTTTTGTCGGTAGTCAGGTACACATCTATTTCTGCGCCGTAACAACGGGCGTCAACGGCATTTTGTACAGAACTCCTGGAGTTTTGTGCCGAACCTTCCACCCTCCAGAAACCCCGGTGGGCTATGATACCGGGCTGTGACCACAGGGTAAGTGAAGGCAGCAGGGACAGGATGATGGAAAATAAGAGATTGCGTAACATGTTATATAATTTTGTAAATTGCCAGTCCTTTTGACATTCTGATATGCGAATATACGACATTTCACAGGAAATTTTCAGCGGCAACGTATTTAAAGGAGATCCGGTCCCTGCTGCCACGCCACTGTATCGCATCAATGACGGATACCCTTACAATTTATCTTCCGTATCTATGTGTCTGCACAGTGCCACACACATTGACGCTCCTTCCCATTATCTGGAAGACGGGCTTACCATAGACCAGGTCCGGCTGGAACACTGTATTGGTCCCTGCACGGTCCTCTCTGCCAATGGCCCGGTAGATGAGGGCTTTATTTCCCCGCTATTGGGCAGGGGCGCTAAGCGGCTGCTGTTCAAGGGAAAAGGATGGATTACACGGAAAGCCGCCAAGGCCCTGGCAGAAAGTGAAGTTGTTGTGGTAGGGACAGAAAGCCAGTCTGTAGGGTACGGACCCCAGATTGATGATGTGCACAGGGAGTTATTGCAGAGCAACATCGTGATCCTGGAGGGACTCATGCTGCAGGATGTGCCCGAAGGTAATTATTTCCTGATATCTCTTCCTTTAAAACTGGGAGGTATGGAAGGTTCTCCATGCCGTGCCGTTCTGCTGGATTACCTGCCTGCGGTGGATTGATCCGCTCCGAAAGCATATATTATTTTTTGCAGGTACAATTCCCCGGGCCTTAGTATGCAGTCCGGATATTGAGGACGGTTAGGACTGTCCGGATAATTCTGGCATTCCAATGCCACGGCATGACGGTTTCTGTGCGGGATGCCGTTTTTTCCTTTTCCATTACCATCCAGCCAGTTGCCTGTATATACCTGTATCCCGGGCTGGGTTGTGCTTATTATCACCCTTCTGCCACTGACCGGGTCTTTGAGCAGGGCTGCCTGTTGCAAAGTTCCATCCGAAGAAGGCAGACACCAGCAATGGTCGTACCCGTTTCCAATGCGTAATTGTTCGTTGTCCATACCAATGTCTTTGCCTATAGGTTTGGGAACCGTGAAATCGAAAGGTGTTCCTTTGACCGATGCCGGATCTCCCAGGGGGATACTGGTAGGATCTACGGGCAAATAATCCCGGGCATTGAGTTGCAGGATATGGTTGTGGATGGATCCGTTGCCTTCCCCGGCCAGGTTGAAATAGGTATGGCTGGTCAGGTTGACGATGGTCGCCTGGTCGGTGATCGCCCGCAGCTCCAATGTCAGGATATCGTCTTCACTCCAGCGGAAAGTGGCAGTTACCTGCATGTTCCCCGGATAATTTTCCTCTCCGTGGGGACTGGCATACGTGAAAGACACGGCATCATCACCATCCTCTATGCGGGATACCCACACCTGTACGCACATGGATTGCGGACCGCCGTGCAGGTGGTTGGGACCATTGTTAACGGCCAGCTGGTATTTCTTTCCTGCCAGGGAGAATGATCCCCGTGCAATGCGGTTGGCGTAGCGTCCCACCGTCTTGCCAAAATAAGGAGGATCCTGGAAATACTGCATTACGTCCTTGTAACCCGGCACCACATCTTCAATCAGACCATTACGGTCGGGTACTCCAATACCCGTTACCGTAGCTCCGATGTTGCACAACTGCACGTAAGATCCTTTTTTATTGGTAATTTTGTAACTGACAACTGCCTCTCCCCGGGGGGAGTAACCATTGATATACTGTGTTACTTCCATAGGTTTTGTTATTGTTTTGAAAAATAAAGATAAGAATAAAATGAAAACGAGCCTGAAAACAGCCATCTTCGTGGCGACCATTTTCCTTGCTTCATGTCAGACCTTCCACGATGCACCACAGGGCCCTGATCAATACCTTGCCGGGGTTCATGAGATGAAAGACCTTAATCTTGATGAACTCTATAATTCCTTTGGTGTTTCTGAGTATCCCCATATTACATCAAAACTGGAATACATCATATCCAGCCGGAATTTTCGTGCCATGGTCATAACCTACCACACGACCGATCCTTTCGGGAACCCCGTGCTGGCAGACGGAACGCTGTATTATCCCCTGGATTGTGCCATAAGGGGTGTTGTGGAAATGTCGGGGATTGCCCACATGAGCAAAGATGGTGGCAGTTCGGAGGACATTCCGGTTCTGGAAGCTTTGCCGGTACTGGCCGGCTATGCGGTCATTCTTCCCGACATGATAGGTTACGGCAAATACGGGAATACCAAGCAGATGCCCCACCCGTTCATGATCAGGGAGAGTTTGGGCAAGGTAGCCTGGGATATGCGCATGGCTGCCACAGAGTTTTTCAGAACACTTGGTTACAACGTTCCCCGGCACACAATCATAGCCGGGTATTCCTACGGTGGGGGCGTTGGATTGGCCGTGGCCCGTTATTACCAGGAGCACCACAGGCATGATGTACAGGTTGAAAGGGTAGTTGTGGGCGGTGGGGCCAACGACCTGAATGCTACCTTCAGGGGATTTGCCCGGAATCCCATCTGCACCTATCCACTTTTACCAGGCATCATCATGTCCCTTGACCATTATTATAACCTGGATCTGGATTACCACCAGATATTTCAAGGACCGTTGGCCGATAACTATGCTTTATGGTATGACAGAACGCGCAATGCCAGCGGATTGATTTCTTTAATCGGGGAAGATATGCGCAATTACATGCACCCCGATTTCTTCAAACCTTTAGAAGAGAGGAATTCCGAATTCAAAAAACTGCAACCCATTCTGGATTTGAATTCTGCTGTTGATGGCTGGGTTCCTTATATGCCCATATACCTGTATCACTCCACAGAAGACCTCTATGTTCCCCTGGAAGCCGCCGACTATGCTTACCGGGAATTCAAAAAAGCAGGGGCTTTTGTTCAATACAAATCAGGTCCGGGTTCACACGCAGACTGGGGGGTAGAGACCTTTGCCGCGCTTCTGCTTCACCTGGCCATCAAATAAGGGTATACTCAGCAATGATCCTCAGGATAACCTCCGAAGCTTTCTCCATGCTTTCCAGGGGGAGGTATTCCATCTTTCCGTGAAAGTTGTGTCCTCCTGCAAAAATATTGGGACAGGGCAGCCCCCGGTAGGAAAGCTGGGCGCCGTCTGTTCCTCCGCGGATGGGGTGAATTATGGGGGTGATACCTGCTGCTTTCATGGCCCTGGCGGCCTTTTCCACGATGTGCATATGCGGTTCTATCTGCGTACGCATATTGAAATACTGGTCCCTGATTTCCAGCGTGACACAATGATTGTATTTTTGGTTCAGGAAAAG
>MWDM01000076.1 GCA_002070565.1 Bacteroidetes bacterium ADurb.Bin139 | reverse complement strand
TGCCTTTGGCTTCAAGATACCTGAGGGCTGCGAACCCACGTATATGTCAAAGAAGAAGACGGAGAAGAAAAGGGGGCGTCCAAGGAAGACGAAGGATGTGATCAAACTTGATTAACAGTATAAAAATTTGCAAAACTCAGGAGTTAATGTCCGGCTTATCTCACCTGCAGTAATGGTAACAGTCGCAGTCCTGGGATCATAATTCGCATTTTCTCCGGCCGATAACTTTAAAATGATGTTATCTCCCGGCATACCCGAAGAGGGGGATACTGTTAGCCAGGATCCGGAAGATCTGGCTGTCCATTCATAGTTGGTGCTGAAAACGTACTCTGCAGTAGAAGCAGCTGAAGCGACCGTTACGGTAGTCCCGGCACCCGGGCCGGGGGTGATAAAAGGGTCTTTTGTGCAGGATAAAATCAATAGGAAAGCAACACTTGCGGTTGCCAGCGTTTGGATCAAACCTTTCATAGTTTTAGGATTTTTTAGTTCTTATAACAATGGGCAAAAATAGTTTATAGAGTTAAAAAATCAACACTATAAAAAGAGTTTTTAAAAAGTTTTCCACAGCATCTTCTCTATCTTCTGATGGATTGCCTGGCTTTCGTGATTATCCTTGTATCTGAGAATGGTTCTGAAACCTTTTTTGTCGGTAATGATGAGGTACTGTCCTTTGCCTGAATTGATATACAGACGGCATCTGCCGAACTCCTCTAATGTAAATATCCCCTTGTGCACCGCTCCCAGACTGAACCCGTTATTTTTGATACGGATAGAGGGGATAGTGTCTGCAAGTTCCACATTTTCGATTTCCCGGATATTCATCTCTGTGGCATAGATACCTGTAAAACGTAGGGTGTCGTTGCTAAATTGAGTTTTCGTAGTCATGAATCCCATGAACATCAATCCGGTGATAAGAATCACTACGATTCCAAAAATTATGAAATGGGATTTGCTTTTTTTGCCGGGATTGTGGTCAAACTTTGCAGAAGCCAGCATAAGTACAGGTCCTCCGGTAAAGGCGACAATAAAGAGTGTCATATTGGCCATATAGGTCCAACCTGCCCAATGGAACAGAAGATAACCGAATATCACAGCAAGCCCCATGATGATGAGCCCGTTACGCAGAAACCGTGACAAGCCGTCCATGTCAATGTTTTTCTTTTTTTCTGCCGGCATGGTGTTGTATCCGGCAATTATTCCCGGAAAGGATCTGACCAGAAAGCCCAGTATTATGAAAAACAAACCTATAAACAAGTGTATCAGTCCCATACGATAAAGATAGAAAAAGGCTTACTGTACTGTACGAATGCAAACCGGCGCCTGTCCGGGGACCAGGAGTTGACGTTAATGCTGCCCTGCCCGCCAAAGAGTCTGGTCAGCAGACGGGAGTGGCCGCCAGCAGCGGGCATCAGGCGCAGTTCCACGTTTTTATCGGGCAGGTGCTCATCTGGTTTCAGATCGCCCACGTAATAAGCAATGTAGACCCCATGCTCCCCGTCGGGAGAAACGTGTGGAAACCAGGAGTTGATCTGTGTGTGGAAGGTCATTTGTTCCTGTGCCGAGCCATCTGCACGCATGCGCCAGAGCTGCATCAATCCGGAGCGGACCGAGTTGAACCAGATGTACCCTCCGCACGGGGAATATTCAGGACCGTTATCCAGGCCGGGAGCGCCAGTCTTCGGCTGTGCTGCTGCTCAGGGCAATCTGCTTTCCGTCGGAGGGAATCACGTGGTCGTTGTTACAGCGGGTAATGGACCCGGTGGGTATTTCATGATCGGTTCAGAATTATCAGATAAAAAACAAGGTCACTCCCCCAACGCTCAATACAGCACCGGCCACCTGCTGCCAGGTGACTTTGCGTTTAAGGAAAAGGTATTCGGGCAAAAGTATCAGAATGGGCACCGTGGCCATAATGGTCGAAGCCACAGCCGTGTTGGCATGCTGGACTGCCATCAGGGAAAAGGTAACCCCCAAGTAGGGTCCGAATACCGAGCCGGTGACCACAGATCCGATTGCCTTCTTATCCCTGAAGACCAGCAGAAATCGTTTCAGATCTCCTTTCAGCAGGATGATCAGGGCAAAGGAAATTATCCCGACTATGGTCCTGATCTGTGTGGCTGCCAAGGGAATGTATAAGGCGTTCCCGGTTGTGTATACCTTCTCGTAGGCAAGCATGCCTTGTTTGCTCAACACAATACCCACTCCCTGACCCAGGGCACCCAACAGGGCATAAAACACCCCTTTGATTGGAATTTGCATCCGGAACCGGTGGTTCCGGGTCCCATTCTGTTTTATAAGTATTGAAATGGATATACCGGTAAGGGTCAACAACATTCCAGCAAGAGCTATCCAGGACATTTTTTCTCCCAGCAGTATGAATCCGAACAGGGCGGCGAAAGGAGGTGCCAGGGTCATTATCAGCTGCGAGTAACGGGCCATGATGATGGTATAGGATGCGAAGAGGAAATAATCTCCCAGCACGAATCCCACGAGTCCCGACAAAGACATCCAAAACCAGGTGGCTTTATCGGCACCCACCGGTATGAAACTGCCGTTTATCAGCAACATGGTGAATCCCAACATGATAAAAGCACAGACAAGACGGATCAGGTTCAGGTTAATGGACCCGATCCTCTTTCCTGCATATTCAAAAAAAAGGGCACTCAGTGTCCACAGGACAGCAACCCCGATAGCAATAGTTTCTCCTTTCATGCGGGCACAAAAGTAGGAAAAGAGTTGCAATATTGAACTATCACTGCACAGGGGAAATGATTATTTGATCCTGGTTTATGGACAATGCCCCCGATACTTTAAAAGCAGGTTATAAGGCCTTTAACAATCCAGACCCTTGATTGCATAAAAAAGATTAATTGGTTATTGTGCTGAATTTGTAAGTGCAGTGGCTGGTATAAGTCTCTCCGGGACGCAACGCGGTTGAAGGCCATTCCGACCGATTGGGAGAATCGGGATAATGCTGTGTTTCAAGGCATACGGCAGCACGTTTTTGATATACGATCCCCTTTTTTCCAGTAACGGTCCCATCCAGAAAATTGCCTGAATAGACCTGTAATCCTGGCTCTCCGGTATAAACATCCAGCTTTATACCGCTTACGGGGGAAATAAGAGTGGCGGCCACTACGTTCCTATCACCCCGGGTGTCCAGCACCCAGTTGTGGTCAAAGCCGTTCCCGAAACTGATCTGTTCGTGCCCTGTACTATCAATGTCTTTTCCAATGGCTTCAGGTACGGTGAAATCCATTGGGGTCCCTGCTACAGGCGCCATCTGGCCGGTGGGTATGAGTGTTCTTCCAACTGGAGTAAAGTATTGGGCATTTACATACAAAATGTGATCAAGAATGCTGTTTGCGGGATTTCCGCTCAGGTTGAAATAGGAATGGTTTGTCATGTTGATGACCGTAGGTTTGTCTGTGGTCGCCTGGTATGCGATTTCCAGGGCATTGTCCGGTGTAACGGTATATGTCACCCTGGCTGTGACGTTTCCGGGGAATGATTCGTCACCATCCGGGGAATGCATCACCAGGGTAACAGATTCCCTGGTAAGGTTTTCCATTTCATATACTTTGTACTGCCATCCGTTGGGTCCTCCGTGCAGACAATGTCCGAAATTGTTTTTGGGGAGTTCGTAGTCTGTGCCCTCCAGTGTAAAACGTCCCTGGTCTATCCTGTTGGCATACCTGCCAATGGAAGCTCCAAAATCTGAGGGAATTTGCATATAATCGTTCACGTTGTCAAAACCCAGCACTACATCACGAAGTGTGCCTGCTTTGTCGGGAACCATAATGGATACGACACGTCCCCCAAAATTTGTAACACATACTTCCATGCCCTGGTCGTTCTTAAGAATGAACAGTGCAGTCTGCTGCCCGTCTTTTTCTGCCTTGAAGCTGGCGGGATTCAAACCCGAAAGCGATAATGATGGAACCTGTGTGCAAGCGCAGAAAAGGGACATGCACACCATGGTCACGCATACAGGTAAACGTTTTTTGTTCATAGGATAGGATATAATAGTTCGTTACATGTCATAATGCTTTCATTTCCTGCGGGAGCCATACCATAATGGAGCCTGCACCACGATGTGCCCATGTACCGGACGCTATCTGATTAAGAAAAAGGTTCAGATTTGCCTGTTCCTGTTTATGATATCGTTTATGACACCTACTGTTGCGGCGCTGGTCAATCCGTCCGGCGCCGTATTGAAACAATAATCAAGCAGAACATCTTCTGTAGTGGTGGCTACATGCAGTCTTGAATCACTGGAAGCGTAATAGATCAGGATGGTCCCGTCGTCCTTGCGGATCCAACCATTGGAAAAGAGCACATTGGAAACGTCACCGGTACGCTCCTCACCCTGAGGGGCCATAAAATGGCCTGCGGGCTCTGCTATCACCCGCCAGGGCTCTTTCAAAGAGGTAACATAAAGGTACAACACGTAACGCAGGCCTGCGGCACAGCTTCTTACCCCGTGTGCCAGATGAAGCCAGCCTTTAGCTGTTTTCAGAGGCGCGGGGCCTTCCCCGTTCTTCACTTCCTTGATGGTATGGTAATGTCGCTTGTTGACGATGATTTGCTTATCTATCCGGGCTTTTGTAATATCATCCACAAGAGCCCATCCTATACCCCCTCCATTGCCGGCATCAATGAAACCATCCTGGGGCCTTGTATAGAAAGCGTATTTCCCATCAACGAATTCGGGATGCAGCACCACATTGCGCTGCTGGCTGGATGATTCCAGGTCGGGAAGCCTTACCCAGTTAACCAGATCCCTGGTTCTCGCAATCCCTGCCGAGGCAATGGCCGACGACAGGTCACCGGCAGGGGCAGAGGGGTCCTTTCTCTCGGCACAGAAGATCCCGTAAATCCAGCCATCCTGGTGCTCTACCAGACGCATATCGTAGACGTTGGTGGTCTGTGCACCCCATTCGGGCATGGATACAGGTCTTTCCCAGAAGCGGAAATGGTCGGTACCGTTGGGACTTTGGGCAATGGCAAAAAATGATTTCCTGTCATATCCTTCCACCCTGGCAGCCAGCAGGTAGTGACCTTTCCAGAATATGGCTCCCGAATTAAATACGGCATTGAATCCATAACGCTGCAACAGCCTGGGGTTTGTGGCGCGATTCAGGTCATAACGCCAGTCCAGGGGAATATGACCGGGTGTCAGGACAGGATCCCGGTAACGGCTATACCATCCCGAAATATCTTCAATAGAGACATTACTGCGGTCAAGGACTTCTTCCTGTTGTCTTTTGAGACTGTTCAATCGTTTATCAAAAACATCCATAACTATAACCGGAAAGAGGCGCCGGGCAACGATTGTTATAACCATGCCGCAGACGCCTCTTCTGACACAACTAACCTAATCCTGACTTAAAGACAATTTGTCTAACTTTCACGACACAAAAGTAAGCCTCCTGATCCTTTAAATCAAGTATTATTTTATCAAAGATTAACCCTTTTTTAGCACTAAACCATGCATCGTTGGAAAAGAATTATTATCTTGTGCCTACAGTTCTGCTGTTCATTATACGATTATTTTTTAGACGCTGTCCCCGCGAAATTATGGTGAATGACAAAAAAGTGTCATTTTCAGATAAAATAATACTTATTTTTTCATCAATAACCTTGTATATTTGAGAATTGAATAGACCGGTTCAAAATAACTAAAACTTAATTTATCACAAAATTTATAATTATCTATTAACCAAAAAACTAAACGTATGAAAAACTATCTTTGGAAACGTCTGTTTGCGGGGATTTTCCTTTTGCTTCTGGCATCAGGTACATCCTTTGCTGCATACGGTGATCTGCAACAGTCAGGTCGTACGGTTACATGCGTGGTTTCTGACAATATGGGTCCTGTTACGGGTGCCTATGTCATTGTCAGGGGGACCATGAACGGAGGCAGTACTGACGCAGATGGACGTGTTGTCCTGAACAACGTGCCGGACAATACTACTTTAGTAGTTACTTTCCTTGGCTACGTTACCCAGGAGGTTGCACTGATGAACAATCAAACGTTTGTCGAAATCCTCCTTCAGGAAGACGCACAGGCTCTGGAAGAAGTGGTGGTTGTGGGTTACGGTGTTCAGAAAAAGAAACTCGTAACCGGGGCTACGGTTCAGGTCAGGGGTGATGACATCGCCAAACTGAACACGATCAGCCCGTTCACAGCCCTGCAAAGCCAGGCCCCCGGTGTAACTATCGTACAAAACAACGGTCAGCCGGGCTCGGGATTCAAGGTCACTATCCGAGGACTTGGCACCATAGGGTCCTCTTCGCCTCTGTATGTTATTGACGGTGTAGTTGGCGGTAACCTGGACAACATCAACCCCAACGACATCGAATCCATAGACGTGCTTAAGGACGCTGCCTCGGCTGCCATTTACGGTGCCCGGGCTGCCAACGGTGTCATCATGGTTACCACAAAGCAGGGCAAGCTTGGTAAGACCACCGTTACATACGACGGCTTTTACGGACAGCAATACCTGGCCAAAACCCCTGACCTGCTCACAGCAAAGGAATATATGGTCATTCAGGATGAGATTCGTTTCAACGAAGGGAACCCCGCTTACGACTGGGCAAACCTTCTGCCTGCAGACCTGTACCAGTCTGTGATGAACGGAACCTGGAAGGGCACCAACTGGTTCAAGGAAGCCTATAACGAGGCTGCTCCCACACAAAACCATGCCATTGGGATATCCGGCGGGAGCGAACTTTCCAGATTTTCTATCGGGTTCTCCTATTCCGGGACAGAGGGTATCCTCGGGAAACCTGTACAATCCGAATTTGAGCGCTACACCGCCAGGATCAACTCGGAACACGTAATCCTCAAAGGCCGCGATTTTGATATTATCAAATTTGGGGAAACCTTGTATTACAACTACATCAGCAACAACGGCGTTGCTACAGGTAACATATACTGGAACGCAATCCACAACCTGTTGGTGGCTAACCCGCTGCTTCCCATATACAATGAAGAAGGCGACTGGTTCAATTACAACGACAAGCAATCCACAGGATGGAAGTTTGACGGCAATACCGGCAACCCCATCGGGGCTTTCTCCAACAACGGACAAGGACTCAACCAA